>JAUIKL010000013.1 GCA_030430625.1 Gemmatimonadota bacterium | reverse complement strand
ATCTCAGGAGTCATACCATGCAGTTTCGCTTCAGATCGTCCTTCCTGGCGTTGGCCATCTTCGGTTCGCTCGCCCTCGCGGCATGCGACGACTCTCCCACCGACGTCGAAGAACACGGGGACGCCGACGCGCTTCGTCTCGTGATGAACGGCGCGACCATCGCCACGTTTTCGTGGGACACGAACACGTGGACCGGGGAGATGGAGGTGGAGGTCGGCGAGGAGACGCCCCATATCGATGTCGAGTTTCTCGACGAGGATGGGGACGTGATCGACTTCGACACGTCCGAGTTCTACCTGATGGTCGAGGTCGAGAACGAGGCCATCGCTGAGTTCGAGCAGGATACGCCGGGCGAGTTCGGTGGCCATCTCCACGGCGAGTCCGTCGGGGAAACCGACGTCACGTTCAGCTTGATGCACGGGGCCGTCGGCTCCGGACACGCCGATCTGGTGACACAGCCGGTGCACGCCCACGTGGAAGCGCCGTAGGCGTACGGAGACGGGCGGCTCGCTCCTGCGGGCCGCCCGCTCAGCCCGGTAGCTGCGAGGTGATGAAGCTGCGTGCGTACCCCAGGGGGAGCGCTCCCATCACGGGGAAGCCGTCCACGAACCAGGTGGGGGTGCCGCGGACACCGCTCGCGCGGGCCATGTTCATGACGGCGAGTGCGCGTTCGGCCACGAGAGGGTCTGCCCGACACGATTCGAACGCATCGACATCCAGTTCGAGTGTCTCGGCGAAGCGTCTCGCCTCGGCCATGGCCGCCGCGTCGGTCGCGGTGAGCCACCGCTCGCGCTCGGCGTAGGCCACGGTCAGAAAGTTCTCGTAGTGACCCTGGGATCCGGCACATTCGGCAGCCAGGGTGAGCGCATCCGAGTTCGGGTAGATCCCCGAGACGTAGGTGAGCGTGATCCAGCGAACCTGCCCGCCCTCGACGAACTCGTCGATCAGGGCCCGCCGTGTGCCCTGGTGGAAGTCGGCGCAGTACGGACACGACATGTCCGTGAACTCGACCACCGTGATGGGTGCGTTCGGGTCGCCACGCGTCCATCCCAGCGAGTCGGCGCCCGACAGGGAGCCGGCCGGTGCGGACTGCGCCGACGCGGACGTCGCCAGGGCGCAGAGCAGGGTCAACGCCGCCAACGAGCTGCGCAGACCGATGGGGCCATCCGCCCCACTCCTGCGCACCGACCGGACGGGCATTGAGGCCTAAACCCGTACCGACAGCCCGTCGTGCAGCGCGGTCCGGTATGCCTTGATGGCGGGGACCAACCCGGCCACGAAGCCGAGGACGACGACGGCGCCGACGTAGATCATCTGTGTCGTGTCGAGCATCTGGATCGGGATTTGAAGCCCGAAGCGCCCCTCGAGCCACGGTTGTAGAACGGTGAGCCCACCATAGACGAACAAGACGCCGAGGAAGGCGCCGATCGCCGAGAGGAGACCGGCCTCGAGGACGAGGAGGGAGACGATGCGCCGCGGCCCGGCGCCCAGTGCACGCAGGATCGCCATCTCCCGGCGTCGTGCGTCGAGCGAGGTGTAGATCGACACGAGCATGCCGAGGATGCCGACGAGGACGACGAACCCGGAAATCACCCGGAGTCCGTCCTCGGCGTAGCCGATCCCGCGCCACATCTCCGCCAGAGCAACGCCCGGGATCACCGCGGTGAGTGGCTCCTCCTCGTTCGTCGAAATGTCGCGCTGCAGCTGAAGGGTGAATGCGCGTGACTCGGCACCGAGGAAGAAGGAGGTGATCTGGGTGACCGGGATCTCCTCCATGGCCAGCACCTCTTCGGGTGCGACCTCCTCCCCCATCATCGGTGGGGCCCCGGTTTCCCAGCCCATGTGGATGGCCGAGATACCCTCCAGGGTGACGTAGATGGCGCGGTCGACCGGAGTGAACGTTCGATCCAGGATGCCGACGACTTCGAAGGGCATCTGGTCGTGGTCCATGAAGCCGCCCATGCCGTGGGTGACCGCGATGTTCTCACCCAGGGCGTATCCGAGGCGGGCCGCGACTTCGGCTCCGAGCACGACATCGAAGACGCCCCCGGCCTCTCGGCCCTCGGCAAGGGCGAGCGATTGGCCGCCCCGATACTTGTAGCGCTCGTAGAAGCTCTCGTTGGTGCCGATGACGCGGAACCCGCGATGGCTGTCGCCGAGCGCATAGGGGATCGTCCACGAGACCGCCGAGTGTTCGTCCCACTCCTTCCACGTCTCGTACGAGATGTTGGCCACGGGGGAGCCCATACCGAACACCGAGTACAGGAGGAGTTGGATCGTGCCTCCCCGAGAGCCGACGATGAGGTCGGTGCCACTCACGGTGTTCGAGAAGCTCTCCCTCATCCCTGTGCGGACATTCTCCACGCCGACGAGGAGTGCCACGCTGAAGGCGATGGACAGAGCCGTCAGGGACGTCGTGAGGATGCGGTTCGTCAGCGACTGCCGAGCGAGGTTGAGGATGAGCATATCAGGCGCTGGCGCGATTGA
This sequence comes from Gemmatimonadota bacterium, assembly GCA_030430625.1. Classification (GTDB taxonomy): domain Bacteria; phylum Gemmatimonadota; class Gemmatimonadetes; order Longimicrobiales; family Gaopeijiaceae; genus UBA2589. The sequence goes on along the minus strand of JAUIKL010000013.1, from coordinate 36,280 downwards.
GCTCGGGCAGGGAAAGCGGACGGTCGAACTGGTCGGCGAGGCCCATGTCGTGGCTCACGAAGAGGAGCGTCGATCCGGACTGTTCGACGTTTTTGAAGAGCAGCTCCAGGAAGGCATGGCGTCGGTCGGCGTCCAGCGCCGATGTCGGTTCGTCCGCGATGATGAGCTCGGGCGACCCCAGGATGGCGCGTGCGGCCGCCACTCGTTGCTGCTGACCGACGCTGAGTCGGGTGACCTTTTCAGTGAGCAGGTGCTCGATCCCCAGATGTGCGGCCGCTTCCGTCACGGCTTCGTCGACCGGTCCGTCCAGTCGCCTACGTCGATCCGCGTTGATCCGGACGGGAAGGGCGATGTTGTCCCGCACGTTGAGATACGGGATCAGGTTGAACATCTGGAAGACGTATCCGATGTGAGACGCGCGGAGACGATCCCGCGCCGGTGACGAGAGTGCTCCCACGTCCTTGCCCAGGACTTCGAGTGAGCCCGGGGTGGGTTTCAGCACACCGGCGACGAGTCCGAGGAGCGTCGTCTTGCCGCTACCGGACGGCCCGTGGAGGAATACGCGCTCGCCCGAACGAATCGTCATCTCGGGGATGTCGAGTACGTTCGGTCCCTTGCCGTACGAGAATGTGAGCGCGGTGGCCCGGATGCACGCTGTGTCGTCGGTCACCACTCGTACGGTTCGACCGTCGTGCCGACCATCTTGAAGCTCACCGAACCGTAGACGTTCGTCGTCTCTTCGATCTCGAGCGTGCCGTGGATCCAGACGGGATCCCAGAAGGATACCGGTACCGACTCGGCACCTTCCATCTCGATGTAGACGAGCTGGTTCGGCGGTGGCGGCGGCGTGTGTACACACGCGCCGACGTACGGCACGAGTAGGAACTCCGAGGCTTCTTCCGCCCAATCCTCCAGGGGGAGCATGAAGCCGGGTACCTTGACCACCTCTCCGACGAAGGGCTGCAGTTCGTCCGAGATGTTTCCGTTCGCGTAGTCGAGTCCGGCCAGGACCTTCCAGAGCACCTCGGGAGGATCGTCCACGTCGGCGCTGAGGAGCGCGGCGGAGACCGGATCCGGCTCGGGGAGTGCGGCTTCGGAGCTTCCGCGCACCGTGCGCGGCCCGGACGTGAGAATGAGCGAAACGGCCCAGACGGCGACGAGCGCCGTCGTGAGCTTACGAAGCCCGGACACGAATTTCGATGAGGTCATGGGAGGTGCTGATGGGGAACCAGTGGCGCCGATGGGAATATATTCTCAACTTGTGCATCCCATCGTACCGAAAGGATGCACGTCAGTTCCTTTTTGCGAAACCCGAACCAGGACGCATCATCGTGAGTAGTGCCGCAAAGCGAGCCCCGGCTTCCCTGCTGGTCATCGTAACCCTGACGATGCTGGCGTGTTCGTCCACCGGCGACGAGGCGGGCGCGCCCTTGGTGGAGGGGGATCCGATCGGTGTGCAGGGGGCCCACGAGCACGGGGTGGCCTCTCTGGGCCTCGCGGTCGATGGTTCGGTCGTGACGCTCGACCTGGAGGTGCCGGGTGACGCCCTCTTCGGCTTCGAGCACACGCCGCGAACCGACGAGGAGCGTGCCACGGTGCAGGCCGCTCTGGATCGACTCAGGGCAGGCGGGGGTGACCTCGTTGCGTTCGACGCCTCGTTGCAGTGCTCGTTCGGTTCGGTCGAGATCCTCGAGGCGCCGTCGTCGGAGTCGGAAGACCACGCCGGGGAGGACCACCACGCGGAGGGCGCCGACCACGATCCGGCCGATCACCATCCGGACGGCCAGCACGATCCGACGCACCACCCCGAAGGCATGCCCGATCACGACCACGAGGAAGGTGGGGACCACGACGAGGCCGAGCACTCCGAAGTCCACGCTTCGATCACGTGGACGTGCGCCGCGTCACCCGAGGGCTTCCCGGCTCGGTTGGCCGTGGCCGACCTCCTCCCTTCTGCCGAGCATGTCGACCTGACGGTGATCACGTCGAAGGGGCAGGCCGGTGCGCGCGTCGGCCCCGCGGCCCCGTTCCAGATGTAGCGACCGGGGTGGGCCAGCCCGGTCCGAACCTAAACGGCGCGCTGTAGGTCGGAGACCGTTCCGACCCGCAGCGCGCCGTTGCTCGTCAGCGGCCCTGCCGCTCCAACTCGGCGGTGGCCTCGTCGATGTAGTCGACCAGTCGACCGATCGCGCTGAGATACTTCTCCTCCCAGACCGGCACCTCGTTCGGATCGTCGGTCTCGATCTCGAAGCGAACCCCCGGCAGCATCCAGGAGGCGTACCCGCTGAACGGATCGGGAGAGACGTAGAGGTTCCGGCTCCAGGGCCGGTCCTGGAGACCCTCGTCGTCGAGCCACGCCTTCTCGAGGCGGCGGAGAACCCGGTTCGTCCGCTGGGCCACCGGTGTCGAGAGGGACGCCGCGTCCCCGGTCAGTCGACGATCACGCGCCGCGATGAAGCGGGCCGCTGCCGCATCGAGCGCGGAGGTCGCGTCGACGAGGCGGGTCAGGTCGACGTCGACATCCCGCTCGTCAGCGACCCGGAGGAGCGTTTCCACGTGGGTGCGGGTGTCGGTGGCGTAGCGGGTCACGTCGAAGGGGATCACGTCGGCGTTGGCCAGTCGCAGCGCCACGAGGCCGTCGACCCGCGTCAGCATCGGGCCGAAGACGAACTCGGTGTCACCGAAGCGCTCGAACCAGGCGAAGTTGTCGTAGTTCGAGTGATACACCCCACTCGGTGCCCCCGTGGACAGTCCGGCCGAAGGCACCCCGGCGTGGGTGTAGAAGGCCACGTGGTCGGAGCCGCCGCCGAGGTTGCCGAGTTCACCACCACCGCCCTCGGAACGCCACCAGTCCAGGACGGTCCGGTCCTGCCCCGGGTAGGCCACGTCGTCGAGGACGTCGAGGATCGTCCCCTTCAAGGAGGGCGACGACGACCCGCCGAAGTTCGGACCGGAGACGGCTCCGTCCGCGTTGATGTACGCCACGGCGTCGACGGTCAGCGGGTCCATGAACTCCTCCACCCACTCGGTCGACCCGATGATGCCGGCTTCCTCCGCATCCCAATGTGCAATCAGGATCGAGCGACGCGGGGCACAGCCCTCGTCGGCCAGCTGCCCCAGGGCTTCGGCCAGGGTCAGGAGCATGGCCGTTCCACCGTTCGGGTCGATGGCACCGAAGCCCCACGGGTCGTAGTGCGCTCCGAGGATCACCCACTCGTTCGGAAACTCCGAGCCGACCACCGTGCCGACCACGTTGACGGCCCGTGTGAGGGCACGCGGCTGGTTCACGCGCACCCGAACGGTCAACTCGGACCCGCCGGTGATGTGATACGGGACGTCGATCCCGCCCCGCCATCCGGCGGGCGCTTCCGGTCCGTCCATCCGACGCAGGATCTCCCCGGCGGCCAGGTACCCGAGCGGAAGGACCGGGATCGTCGGCATGGCGACGTCGTCGGGGTCGAGCCTCTCGACGTGGCCGCGCTCACCGCTGACCGGGAGGGCCGGCTCGAACGGGGTGAGCGGGTCCCCGGTCCAGGGCAGTGTGAGGACCGACCCGCGCTGGATCGTCTCGCCGTTCATCATGGGACCTTCGGGGTAGGCTCCCTCGGTCGAGAAGCCCGGGTCGTTGAACATGATGACGCCGGCGGCACCACGCTCCTCCGCGAACTTCACCTTGTAGCCCCGGAAGTTGCCGCCGTACCGCGCGATCACGATTCGGTCCGTGAGGTCGATGCCCATGGAGTCGAGCGCCTCGTAGTCCTCGCGCCGACCGAAGTTCGCGTAGACGACCTCGCCGGTGACGTCCCCACTACCCGAGAAGGCGTTCCACCCGTTCAGGAGGCCGGGGTGGTGGGAGAAGCGGTCCTCGGCCAGCGGCGGCTCCCTGTTGGACAGCTGCATCCGCTCTGGCGTCGCGATCCACGCTTCGACGTCGTCGGTCAGCTGCGGCAGGTATACGTCGTAGGTGTGTCCCACGACGTCGAGCCCCGCCGCCTTCATCACCCGGGTGATGTAGTTCCCGACCTCGACCTGGGCTTCCGAGCCCGCCGGGTGGGGGGCCGAGGTGACGATTCTCAGGTGCTCTCGGAAAGCCTCGCTGGACGGCAGTTCGAGGAAGCGCGCCTCGCACACGGCCTGGTCGAGAGCCCGCGCGGACGTGAAGCCGACGTAGGGGTCGCTCGTGGCCTGGGCCGTGAGGGCGGCCGGGGCCGATACGAGGAGGGTGAGCACGGCCGCCAGGAGGTGGCGACAACGGGGGCGGAAAGCGGCGAGTGTCATGGCGCTCGGATGGGTCGGCGGAATTCACAGGCGACGTCGACGCTACCTCTTCACCGACGGCGTCGGCAAGCTGGCGCTCGATTGCCGGGGCGATGTCCAGAGGCTAAGGTCGCTGCACCCCATCCGATCCCCATCCGATGTCAGCGAGGGTTTCATGCGTCTGTCGACTCTTGTTCGGGCCACGGCACTCGTGGCTCTCCTGCCTGCGGCCGCTGTGGCTCAGGACTACGACGAACTCGTTGCGCGTGTGGACGCGGGAGCGGCGAGCCGCGCGAAACTCGCTCAAGTCATGGTCGACAAGATCTTCTCCTTCTCCGAACTCGGGCAGCAGGAGATCGAGACGTCGAACTACGTGACCGGGATCCTCGAGGAGAACGGCTTCACGATCGAGCGCGGGGTCGCAGGGATCCCCACGGCGTGGGTCGCCCGGTGGGGTTCGGGTCGGCCGGTGATCTCGTTCGGCTCCGACATCGACGGGATTCCGAAGTCGAACCAGAAGCCCGGCGTCGCCTTCCACGACCCGTTGATCTCCGGTGCGCCCGGCCACGGTGAGGGGCACAACTCGGGGCAGGCCGTGAACACGGTGGCGGCCCTGGCCCTCAAGGACGTGATGGAGGCCGAGGGTATCGAGGGTACACTCGTGCTCTGGCCCGGCGTGGCCGAGGAACAGCTCGCCAGCAAGGCGTGGTACGTGCGCGACGGCATCCTCGACGACGTCGACGTGACGCTGTTCACGCACGTCAGCTCGAATCTGAACGTCTCGTGGGGACAGGCCGGTGGAACGGGCCTGGTCTCGGTCGAGTTCAGCTTCGAGGGTGAGGCGGCGCACGGAGCGGGCGCCCCGTGGCGGGGTCGCAGCGCCCTCGACGCGGTCGAGTTGATGAACGTCGCGTGGAACTTCAAGCGGGAGCACCTTCGCCCTGACCAGCGCTCGCACTACGTGATCAACGACGGAGGTGATCAGCCGAACGTCGTACCGCAGCGGGCCTCCGTCTGGTACTACATCCGCGAGATGGACTACGAGGACATCAAGCGGAACTACGACACCGCTGTCCGGATCGCCGAAGGCGCGGCCATGATGACGGATACCGAGATGTCGTATCGAGTGCTCGGTGCGGCCTGGCCCCGGCACTTCAACCGGACCGTGGCCGAGACGATGGATGCGCACATTCGGGAGGTCGGTCTCCCGGAGTGGAGCGAGGACGACCACATGTTCGCGGAGGGCGTACAGAAGTCGGTCGGGAGCGTACCGTCCGGCATGCCTACGGCTCTGTCGCCCATGGGGACACCCGGGCCGCGGCGCAGCGGCGGTTCCGACGACATCGGCGACATCTCCTGGACGATGCCCACGGTCACCCTGCGCTTCCCCTCGAACGTCCCGGGCCTCCCCGGTCACCACTGGTCGAGCGCCATGGCCATGGCCACCCCGATCGCTCACAAGGGAGCGGTAGCCGGAGCGCGGGTGATGGCACGTACGGCGCTGCAGCTCTTCATGCAGCCGGAACTGGTCGACCAGGCGTGGACGTACTTCAACGACGTCCAGTCCGTCGACATGGAGTACGTGCCTTTCATCGGCCCCGACGACGCGCCGCCCATCGATCTCAACAAGGAGATCATGGATACGTACCGGCCACTCCTCGAGCAGTACTACTACGACGAGACGCGCTTCGACACCTATCTCGAGCAGTTGGGTATCACCTACCCGACGCTGACCCGCCCGAACACGATGTCGGAGCAGGGAAGCGACGGCTCGGAGAAGTGACCGGGTAGGACGCCGGAGGAGAAGCTGATGAGGAAGGCCAGAATCGTCGCCGCGCACGCGGCTCTCGGTACGGTCGCGCTCCTGTTGCTCGGAGCGTGGCCGACCCAGCAGGCTGGGGCGGCCCCCGCGCTCGCGTGTTCGGAACTGGATGTCTCTCTGTTCGAGGGCGTCGGGGACGACGACCCCGTCGAGGTGTCCTGGCGGGTGCTCGCGGGTCTGGATTACCAGACCGGTGAACGGTCCGAGCGGTTGGCCGAGGTCGAGGGCAAGTCGGTGAAGATCCCCGGCTTCACCGTACCTCTCGAGGACTTCGCTTCCTCCGCGACCGAATTCCTCCTGGTGCCGTACGTCGGGGCGTGCGTCCACACGCCGCCTCCTCCGCCGAACCAGCTGGTGTACGTCGAGATGGATGAGGGTAAGCGGGCCAAGATGGATGGGTGGAACCCCGTTTGGCTGGAAGGCACCCTCCTCGTCGAGGATGTTCAGAGCATCTACGGCGCCAGCGGCTTCCGCGTCGTGGGGCTCTCCGTCACGCCGTACGAGTAGCCGCGGACGCTTGGAGGGCAGCCAGGAGACATCGATCGGAGCGCTACCGCCCGGTCGTGTCCCCCGACACCTCGTGCCCCATGGCCGAGTGGTCCATCTCGGCACCGCCCGACTCCGCCTCCATCTGGCGTTGCATCTCCCGTAGCGTGGCCGCGAGCGAGTCGGGAAGCTGCGTCCACGCGTAGTCGATGATCCGTCGGACCTCGTCATCGGAGATCGGCGCGGGTGGCATCGCGGGTGGCACACCGGACCGGATCAGCCCGATCAGCTGCTCCTCGGTGTGGTGGCCGAGGTGCTCGAACAGGCTAGGGGGCTCGACGGGGAGCCCGGCCGCCATCGGTCCGCCGCCTTCGAGGCCTGCCCCGTGACACATGGCGCAGTGGGCCTCGTAGAGGGCTGCGCCTTCACTCGCTGCGACCTCGTCTCCGGGGCGGTCGCTGCTGCACGCGCCGACGAGGAGAGCAAGCACCACCACGATCGGAGGGCCGCGGAGTCCCCGTCGGTCGGCGGGGTCCACGATCAAGATCCGGCGACCTCGAAGGTGAAGGCCCCGCGCATGACGTGTCCGTCGTCCGCGATGCACCGCCATTGGACCACATACGTGCCGGCGGCGAGCGGTTCGGGAACCTGAACCGAGAGCTGTTTCGGGTCGTCTTCGTCGGCTCGGGGTGGCCGGCTTCGGACGAGCTGGCGAGACGCGTTCACGATGCGGATCGAGGCACCGCGAAGGAGGGGCGCGTCCGAGAAGAAGAGCCGGACCTCACTCACGGCTCCCTCCACGTGTGCCTCGTCCTCCGGGATCGACGCCTCGAGCACGATGTGTCGGACGACCGGGTCCACGGGGGCTGCGCCCATCAGGCAGACGAGGCCCAGCGCCCCCAGGGCGGCGCGCCCTCGACGGAAGATCTGCGCTCGAACGCTCATGGCTCGGCCTGCCCGACGGTGTCGTTTGCTGCTTACAACGGCTCTGCCCATCATGGGCAGGGCCCCTTCGCCTTACAACCCCGCCCCCTATCCGCTCCGTGATCCTCCGACGCTCGACCGCACTCTGGCTGACCTGGCTCACCTTGGCCCCGGCGGCTCCGGTGGCGGCCCAGTCGTCGACCACGACCCGGGCGTCGACTACGCAGCAGGTATCGACGATGGGGGAGGCGTCGGCGCTCGCCCGCCATCACGCCGACCTGGACGCCCTCGTCCACCGACTCGAGCGCGCGCACGGCGTTCTGCTGGCGGGCTTGGCGGAGGAGGGGCGGACCGTGCGGGCCAGCGGCGACGATCTCCCGACGTACGACTTCGAGTTCGACATGATCGATCGGCTCACGACGATCGTTCACGACGGAGCGGCGGCCGAGGCCGCGGCCGACGAGGCCGAGCGCGGCTACGAGGCGCTGGGGGCGCGGGCCGCGGCCGTCATCCGATGGGGACAGGCCTTCCAGCGGGAGACGCTGGCCGTCCTGGCCGACCCGGACGTGTCCGACCCCGCTGGGGCCCTGGGCGATCTGCTCGCCACCTACGCGACGCGTCCGGAGGTGGCACTCCCGACGGTCCCGAAGGACATGGACATCCTGTACGACCACGCCTACGCCTTCGGTTTTCGGACCGGGTACGCCGATCTCGACGGCTTCCTCTGGGCGGGCCACTGGCTCCGTCTGGCCGCCACGGAGCCGATGACGGACCTCCGGGGGGTGGAACGGTCCACCGGGATCGACACGGTCTCCACACGCTACTACGCGAAGCTCACCTATGGGGAACCACCCGACTTCTTCCCGAGCGAGATCCCGCTCGCGCCGGCGATCGCACCGGGCTTCATCTGGCTCAGTCCGGAGACGGCGATGGTGTGGGACAACCTCTCGATGCTCCTCGAAGTCCTGGCCGACGTGCTGGCGTCACCCGATACGCCCGACGTCCCCACCGCGATCGAGGCGACCCTCGACTTCTTCCTCGACCCGGACCTCGCGGTGACCGACCAGGACGAGTGGGAAATCATGGCGCTCCGACACGGGATCTTCTACCAGGGGGGCTTCCCGCTGGCGGTGATGACGGAGAGTGAGCGCAACGTGGGTGGGCACGCCGCCCATCTGGCCGAGGGCGGTGGGGCCGCCCTGACGATCCCCGGGATGCCGCGCCGGTGAGGCCACGCAGCCGCCTCCGAGGGGCAGGCGCGATCCCTGTGCTGACGTTGGCGGCCGCGTGTGGCACCGGGCCATCCAGCCCTCCCGATGCCCTCGACGGACTCGTGTTCGACACCCTCCACGTGATCGGCGCGGAGAGTGGGCAATCCCACGAGGTCTTCGAGGGCATCTGGGACGTCGAGGTCGACGCGTCCGGCCGGGTCGCGATTCTGGATATCGGTCCTCCGGCCATTCACGTCTTCGATGCCGATGGCGCCCACGCGGGATCGATCGACGCAGTCGGCCTCGAAGAGGGGCAGATCGACGGGCCGTCCGGAATCGTCTGGGTGGAACCCGGGCGGCTCGGCGTATGGGACCCGGGTGGCTCGTGGGTCTCACTCTTCGACGTCGGCCGGTCCGGCGTCGCCTTCGATGAGCGCTGGAGAGCCTTCGCCTTCGGTGAGACGGGCTTCTGCGCTCGCGGTGACCAGGCCTTCCTTTCGTACTACCAGGACGGTCGGGTCGTGCACCGGGTCGGACCCGACGGTGTGGCGGAATCGTTCGGTCCGGCGCCGGAGGTCGCCGGGGCCGAGTCGCTCGGGCCCGACCTGCTCGACATCGCGGTCGAGGAACTCACTCCGTCCGCACTTCTGTGCACCGACGCGGGGGTCGTCGACGTCTCCTTCGTGCAGGCTACCGTCCGACTACACGGCTACGACGGCGTCGAGGTGTGGAGCACGGAGCTGACCGAACACCGGCCGATCGTCGCCTACAGCGACGACATGATCGGCCTCGGCCGAGCCTTCGACGCCGCCGAAGGTTCCCACCTGCTGCGCTCGGTCGTCCCGTGGGGCACGGACCGGGTCCTCGTTCAGCACGAGGTGCGTCGGGAGGAGTTTGCCGAACCCGGGGCGCCCGAGGTCTTGGAGTCGAGGCTGATCGACCTCGCCGACGGATCCGAGATCGCGCGGACCCGAGGCCTCCCGTCGATCCTCGCCGCCTCCGGGAATCGCCTGTACCTGGTCGAGCAGGCGCCCCACCCGCGGGTGACGGTCGTCCAGGTGCGCCAGGTCGGAGGTTAAGCGCCGCCTTCCAACGGCGGCTCGCAGACCGACTCTGCCCCGGCACCTTTCATGTCGACGCCGACCCAGAGGTAGAGGGTCGTGTCCCGGGGCTCACTCCATTTGAAGTCGAAGTCGACCTGGGCGCGCATGCCGAAGGTGTGCGCGAAGGGGACGCCGATCCCCGGTTCCGCGGACATCGACACGGTGTGTCCGACGACGTTCTCCCTCGCCTCGATCTCCCATGCACCGGAGTGGCCGGGCCAGACGTTGAGACACCCCTGGATGCTCATGCCGATCGACGGGAGGGTCGGCGTTCGGAAGCTGCCCTGACCCGCGACGATCGGTACGTTCACCCACCCGCCGCCGCGCCGGATCGAGCCCATCATCTCGGTGACGTCCTGCCCCTCGAGCACCGCGGGTGTGGTCGCGGCGAGCATCATGAAGAGGGCTGTGGTTCGGCGGAGCATCGGGACCTCGTAGCGGCGGTTCGGTCGGTGTCGGTAGGACACCGAGGGTGGCCCGTGAGGTCCGACGCCGAGACACCCGTCCGGGCTACAAGGGGGGAGGCAACTCCGCACGCGTCCGGAGAACACGTGCCGCCGCCGCATCCTGGACCTCCGTGACGGCGGCCAGGAAGCGAGGATCGGACTCGACGGGTGCGAAGAGGGCGCTGCCGAGGATGCGGGTGTCGACGCCGGCGGGGGAAAGGTCGAACGCCACCCGCAACCACTCGATGGCCCGATCGGCGTCGCCCGTCCACCCGTAGAAGCTCGCGATGTCCTGAGCCACGACCTCGGGCCGGTACGGTTCGTCTCCGACGAGGGTCTCGACCCCTTCTTCCGCCCGTGCGACCAGGGCCTGGGCCTCCTCGGTGCGACCCATCTGGTGCAGGCACAACGCGCGGACGAAGTCGTACACGCCGAAGTCGATACGGAGGCACTCGGCCCCCCGTCCGGTCAACGCGAGCGCGCGGCCCTCGAACGCCTTGGCCAACGAGAGTTGCTCCTCGAGTCGGTACGCCTCGCGCGACTCCTCGATCGTGACGTCGTAACGCCCGAGCTGGAATCCGAGCGATGCCAGTGCGGTGCGCCGACCCGCCTGGAGCGGGTCGAGGTCGCGCGCCCGGGCCGCCTCGGCGAACGCGTCGTCGATCCGACCCTGGCGGGCCAGGATGCGGGCCGACCAGCTGGGCCCGTTGGGCGCGTTCGGTGCGATCTCCTCTGCGCGGGCGAAGTCGGCCGCGGCCGAGTCGATCTCGATGCCGAGGAGTGCACGCGCGTACCCACGGGCGGAGTAGCCGTTGGCCACCGACGGGTCGGTGACGATGGCCGAGTCCGCGGCCACGAGGGCCCGAGCCGCCAGTTCGTACGGAGGGATGCCCACGTCGTACTTGTAGTACAGTGCGAGCGCGTAGGCAGAGGAGAGGGCGGAGAGCGCGGCGGCCGAGGTCGGCTCGAGGGCGATCGCCTGTCGGAATCGAGCGATGGCGTCCCGCATGGCGACCGGGGTGCGCTGTCCGAGCGCCTCGTTCCCGGCCAGGTAGGCCTCACGCCCGGGCCCGATCACGGTCCCGCCCGGATCGAAGCGGTTCTCGAGGCCGAGGTCGGCCAGGAAGGAGCGGGCCACGGTGTTGGCCAGCTGGCTCTGACCCGCAGCGACGTCTCCCGGGTCGATCCGGTACTGCCGCCGAGGCGCGAGGAAGCCACCGAGGCTCGACTTGGAGACGTTGACGATCAGCTCGCCGTCCCGTGGCTCGATGTAGCCGTGGATGATGTGATCGACGTCGAGTGTGTCCAGAAGGGCAGGGGTGCCGAGCGAGTCGTTCATGAGCGACGCGGTCGTGTACGCGTCGATCACCCGGATCTCGGGCACGGACGCGAGCCGGTCGATGACCTCGTCCGCCAACGACTGCCCCAACACCGCATGGCCGGCGTTCCCCGTGCGGTTCTCGAACGGCATGACCGCCACGGACGCCACGTAGGCGCTGCCCGCCTCCACCGACCTCGATCCGAAGGCCCACCAGGCCAGCGTACCGGCCAGGGCGACGACGAGCCCCACGACGGCCAGCCCTCGGACTCGCGGTGAAAGGCGCTCGATCGGCGCGGTGGGCGTGGGCGTGGGTGTGGGCGTGGGTGGCGGGACGACCGTCCTGGCTCGCTCCAGAGCGTCGAGGAGGCCCTCGACCGTGGAGAGTTCGGGGGGGCGATCGGGCGCCATCGCTTCCAGGAGTACGTCCGCCACCTGTGTGGGCACCGAGGGTGGGAAGGAGAGCCGCATGCCCCCGGGATCCTCTCCCGTCAGCATCTCGCACGCGACGACCGCCAGCGCTCGGGTGTCGGAGCCTTCGTTCCCCTCCGCCCCGAGGGCGCGCGCGATACCGAAATCCGTGAGGACGGCATGTCCGCTCTGGAAGTAGATCTTCGACGCGCGTACGTCGTCGTGATGCATGTCGCGAGCGTGCGCGTGTTTCAGGACACTCCCGACCTCTTCGACGACCCGCAGCGCGGCGGCGAGCGGAAGTTCGCCCTCCCGGTCGATCCGATCCCGAAGGGAGTCGCCTTCGATGTACGGAGTGACGTAGTAGAGCCGTCCGTCCGCGTCACCCGCCGCGTGAACCGGGACGGCGTGTGGGTGCTGAAGCCGCGCGACGCGCTCGACCTCCCGCACGAAGTCCTGCTCGACCCGGGCCGACAGCTCCTCGGAGAGGACCTTGATGACGACGTCCCGCTCGGGGAGTTCCTCGCGCGCCAGATACACGCGCGACGCGCCGCCCTCGTCGATCTCTCGAAGGAGGGTGTAGCGCCGCGGGAGGGCGGCTTGCAGTCGTTCGAACTCCGTCGGCACAACGGCTCACGAAAGGGGATGGGGGCGCTCAGCGGTTGAAGCTGTCCCGCCCGTCCCAGGCGCGCCAGGGAAACCACCGGCTCGAAGAGGGCGTAGTAGGAGGCATGAAAAACTTCCTGATACGACTGCTGGTCAACGCGTTCGCGCTTTCCGCCGCAGCGTGGATGATCGACGGCGTTCAGTTGAGCGAAGACTTCGGTGACATCCTCTGGGTGGCGCTGATCTTCGGGCTCCTCAACGCGGTTCTGAAGCCGATCGTCATGTTCCTGTCGCTGCCCTTCCTCCTCGTGACGCTGGGCCTGTTCGCGCTCGTCGTGAACGGGAGCATGTTGCTCCTGACGGCGCGTCTCAGCGACTCGCTGGCTGTCGACGGGCTCGGATCGGCGGTGCTGGGCGCGATCGTGATTTCGATCGTGACGATGATCCTGGGCGGCGTCCTGGACGACGGAGACGGAAAAAAGAAGCGGTAGCGCGGCCCCTCGGCCGACCCACCGCAGCCCACGCGGTCAGATCCAGCCCCTTCGGCGGAAGACCACCGTGAGCGCGAAGGCCATCACCAGAAGGGCCCCGCAAACCACCAGGAATGCCGAGTCACTGTCGACGCCGGGCATGCCACCGACGTTGATCCCGAGGAGGCCCGTGAGGAGTCCGAGCGGGAGGAAGATGCCGGTGACGATCGACAGGATGTACATCGTCTGATTCATCTGCTCGGACAGCTTGCTGTTGAGCTCGTCCTGGGCCACGGCGGCTCGGTCCCTCGCGGAGTCCAGGTCTTCGACCATGCGGAGCGCGCGGTCACCGACCTCTCTCAGTTGGGCCCGCTCGAGCTCGGTGAGCCATTCGACACGCTCACCGTGGAGTCGGGTCAACGTGTCCTTCTGCGGTGCGAGGTACCGGCGAAAGCGGATCGCCGTGCGGCGAAAGTCGGCGATGCGCGCGCGGAGGTCGTAGCTCTGCTCGGTGAGCACCGCGTCCTCGAGTGCGTCGACTCGGTCCTCGAGGTCCGACAGCGCGTCCCCGACACGTTCGGTCAGTCCGTCGCAGACGCGGGCCAGGTAGTCACCGGGAGAGGTGGGCCCCCGCCCGTCCTCGAGAGCCGAGCGCATCGAATCGATCGTCCGAAGGGCGCGCCGACGGGTCGTGATGATTCTGTTCCCCTCGAGCCACACCTTGAGCGCCACCATGTCGTCCGCGTCGGCGCCTTCGTTGAGGTTCGCCGCTCGAAGGATGACGAGGAGGCCGCCCCGACTGACGACGCTGCGCGGACGCGACTCCCCGGCCAGGAGTGCCTGCGCGATCGTCGGGTCGAGGCCGGCCTGGCCGACGAGCCAGGCCGCCGCATCCGGGTCCGAGAAGTCGAGGTGCACCCAGATCAGCCCCGACGACGGGGTCCAGTCCCTGACCTCGTCCCAACCGATTTCGAGTCCGCCACCTTTCCCGTCGAGGTGGTAGGCGGCGATCAGACCTGAAGTACCCATGGGTGTGTCCGTCCCGAGTCGGAGGAAGGATCGATGAGGGCAGAGCGGAAGGCGCGCGTGCATGTGCGCGGCGACTGCTCTCGACGGTACTCGACCCGCGGGTGATACGGAAAGTCACACGCCCGGGGCCAGTTCTGTTCGGGGCCCGACGCGCCCCTTACCTTCCCTTCGTAGCCGCCAGGGGCACCGCGACCATCGGGTCACGGTTGAGATCGACCCTTGGAACCTGATCCGGTTCGAACCGGCGTAGGGAGCGCGGCCGAGGTCGGGGACCCCGTGTCTCCGGGCTCCCGCGCAGCCCGACGTGGACACGGAGTGCGTGATGAGCGAGACCAACGGAAACGGCGCGACCCACCTTCCCACCCGTACGGCCCCCAGGACCGAGGACGTGGGGACCGACTACCCGGATGCCTTCCCGAACTCCCGCAAGGTGTTCGCCGAGGGAAGTCGCGGCGTCCGTGTCCCGATGCGGGAGATCACGCTGACGGGCGGCGAGCCCCCGCTGAGGGTCTACGATACCAGCGGACCGCGGGAACTGGACGTCCGCCAGGGGCTACCGTCGCTGCGCGAGGCCTGGATCCGGGACCGAGGTGACGTGGTGGACGTCGAGCGCACGCGCACCCCGAGCGGACTGGTGGAGATGCCGGCCGGGCTCGACCGTCCGACACTCCGGGGCTCGGGTACCGTGACCCAGATGGTGTACGCGAAGCGCGGTGAGATCACGCCCGAGATGGAGTTCGTGGCGATCCGGGAGGGGATGAGCCCCGAATTCGTTCGGGACGAGGTGGCTCGGGGCCGTGCGATCATCCCCGCCAACATCAACCACCCGGAGATCGAGCCGATGATCATCGGCCGGAACTTCAAGGTGAAGATCAACGCGAACATCGGGAACTCGGCCGTCTCGTCCTCGATCGAGGAGGAGGTCGAGAAGCTCCGGTGGGCCACCCTGTGGGGCGCCGACACGGTGATGGATCTGTCGACCGGGAAGCACATCCACGAGACGCGCGAGTGGATCCTCCGGAACTCGCCCGTGCCGATCGGCACCGTGCCGATCTACCAGGCGCTCGAAAAGGTCGACGGGGTTCCGGAGGAGCTGACCTGGGAGATCTATCGGGACACCATCATCGAGCAGTGCGAGCAGGGCGTCGACTACTTCACCGTCCACGCCGGCGTGCTCCTGCGCTTCATTCCGATGACCGCGAACCGGATGACCGGGATCGTCTCACGCGGTGGCTCGATTCTGGCCAAATGGTGCATGGCGCACCACAAGGAGAACTTCACCTACACACACTTCCGCGAGCTGTGTGAGATCATGGCCGCGTACGACGTGTCGTTCTCCCTCGGTGACGGGCTGCGCCCCGGCTCGATCTACGACGCCAACGACGAGGCCCAGTTCGCCGAGCTGCAGGTGCAGGGCGAGCTGACGCAGATCGCGTGGGACTTCGGTGTTCAGGTGATGAACGAGGGGCCCGGTCACGTGCCGATGCACATGATCGAGGAGAACATGAAGAAGCAGCTGGAGTGGTGCCACGAGGCGCCGTTCTACACCCTCGGGCCGCTCACGACCGACATCGCACCGGCGTACGACCACATCACGTCGGCCATCGGTGCCGCGCAGATCGGCTGGTACGGCACCGCGATGCTCTGCTACGTGACGCCGAAGGAGCACCTCGGGCTCCCGAATCGGGACGACGTGAAGCGCGGCGTGATCACGTACAAGATCGCGGCCCACGCGGCCGACCTGGCCAAGGGGCACCCCGGTGCCCAGGCGTGGGACGACGCGCTTTCGAAGGCCCGATTCGAGTTCCGCTGGCGCGATCAGTTCAACCTGGCGCTCGACCCGGTCACCGCCCTCGAATACCACGACGAGACCCTGCCCGCCGAGGGGGCGAAGGTGGCGCACTTCTGCTCGATGTGCGGCCCGAAGTTCTGCTCGATGAAGATCACGGAGGACATCCGTCAGTTTGCCCGCGAGCACGGGATGCTCGAGCACGAGGCGATCGAGGCGGGGATGGAGCAGATG
This sequence comes from Gemmatimonadota bacterium, assembly GCA_030430625.1. Taxonomy (GTDB): domain Bacteria; phylum Gemmatimonadota; class Gemmatimonadetes; order Longimicrobiales; family Gaopeijiaceae; genus UBA2589. The sequence goes on along the minus strand of JAUIKL010000013.1, from coordinate 20,174 downwards.
GCCGACGAGTTCCGCGAGAAGGGCAGCGAGATCTACGTGGAGGCCGGCGACTGACGGGTGGATATCGGCTCGGGAAGGAGAGCCCGCTGCGCGTGACGGCCTACCGCGCGTCCACGGCCTGCTTCACGGCGTTCAGGAACGCGGCCCGATGGGCCGAGCGCGCCTGGTCGACCGGGACGGGCCAGAGCCCGTGCGTGGCTACGACGAGCTGTCGATTCGGGTCGACGTGGATGAGTTGGCCGAAGATTCCGTACGCCGAGTAGCTGCCGTCGTCCGAAAGCCACCACAGATACCCGTAACCGTCGTTCGACGGCGATGATGCCGTAGACTCGCGCATCCACCCTTCGGGGAGGCTCGACGAGCCGTCCCGGAGTCGCCCCTCGTGTAGAGCGAAGAGTCCGATGCGCGCGTAGTCGCGCAACGTTGCCGAAACACAGCACCCGCCGTGTTCCGGCCCGCTGTCTTCGACGAGCCGCCAGTTCGCGTCTGATTCCATACCGAACGGCTCCCACACCTTCTGGTGCAGGTAGCTGGCCAGATTGTTTCCGATCGCGCCTCGGAGGACCGCACCCGCCAGGTGCGTCTCTCCGGTGCTGTAGTTGAAGGTCGTGCCGGGCGGAGCGACCCGCGGTTTCTCCCGGATGAACCGGATCCGCTCGAAGTTCGTCATGCCGATTTCGAGCGAGACATCGGCGGTGGGATCCGTGTAGTCCTCGTTCCAGGCTACGCCCGACGCCATCTGCAACAGATCCCGGATCGTGACGCCGTCGTAGGAACTTCCGCGGAGGAGGGGCAGGTAGTCGGCCGCGGGGTCATCGACGCTGCCGATGTATCCGTCCGCGATCGCGGCGCCGAAGAGAAGGGAGACGACCGACTTCGCGACGGAGTAGGACACCCACCACTGGTCCGCATCGTGCCCGAGCGAATAGCGCTCGAGGAGGACCGAGTCTCGATGGACGACGATGAGGCCCGCCGCTTCGTTGTGTCGAACGAAGTCGTCGAGGGAGTACGTGGCACCGTCCACCTCGTACCCGAGGTCGTCGAGGCCCGTCCCGGCCTCGGGCAGGGCGCGAGGCACGGAACTGGCGGGCACGACGCGAGTGCCGAAGAGCCGATCGTAGTTCGGAAAGCCTGCCCGCTGCTGCTCCGGCGTCCAGTGTAGGACGCTGTCGGGGTGCCCGAACGGTAGCGTGTCGGTGCGGCTCTCGTCGGGGGCCGGCGCGCATGCGCCGACGATCGCGACGACCGCTGCGACGGCCCTGTAGGCGGGGATCGCTACTGTCGCGTTCCGGTGACGGTCACGGTGCCGGAACAGCTCGACGCACCATCGGACCACGTCCACGTCGAGCCGCCGCTCAGGGACGAGTTCATGTTCGAGAAGGTCACCGTGTACTGCTCGGTGGTCGTGCCCCCGTCTTCGTCGTAGGACCCGCTCCACGTCCCCGTCGAGCCGTTGAGCATACCCGTGTAGTCCGTCCCGTCGATGGTGACCGTGAGGGTGTTGTCGGTGCTCTGCTCGATGCGGACCGAGAGGGAGTAGCTGTCGGTCCCCTCACCACAGTTCGTGGCGTCCTCGAACGCCTGGATCGACCAGTTCCCAGCCACCCCGCCTTCCGGCCCCATCGGCGCGTCTTCGCAAGCCGTGACGAGCAGTGCGGCGACCGCCAGTCCCAAGAGTCGTCGAGCCATGAGCATCCCCCCCTCCCAAGTTTGGTGAGCGGCCCAACGTCGGGTCGGCTCGGGTCCTCGTCAAACGGACGTCCCACTTCGTTACACAAGGTCTGGTATGGACGACGGAGCGCACGACGGCCCGTCCTCACCGATCGTTCGCAGGTCGGGAGGAATCGAGCCGGGAGGTGGGCATGTCGAGGGGGCGGGACGCGAGTCACGGGTGGGTGTGGATCGCGTGGGCCGTGTGCGTCGGCGTTGCCGCGGGTTGCGTTCCAGCCGGGGTCGCGGGGCAGGAGAGGCCGGACGCCGTGGAGGCGCTGCTTCGCGGGACGACGACGGGTGCACGTCTCCGTCTGATCGAGGTGGACGGTACTCGGCTGCACGCTCGCTACTGGGGTATCGTCGACGACCGGATCCGCCTGCGACCGAACAGCGGACCCGATGTATTCGTCCCTCCGGACGCCGTTCGCAGCATCGAGGTGCGCGTTTCCGAAGCCGGGTCCAGCGCCCGGGTCGCGGGCATCGCCGGGGCCGCCATCGGCGGCACACTCGGCTTCGCCGCCGGTGCCATGTGCGACCATCCCGGATGCGGCGGAGCGCTCACGTCCGTCGTGGTCGGTGCGGCTCTGGTCGGCGGTGTCGGAGCGCTCCTCGGTGCCGTCGTCGGGGAGCTGTTCGGCGGGTGGGAGCCGGTGTACCCGAACCGGGAGCGGTCATGACCCGCCCGTTCTGCGCAGCCTGTCCAGAAGACGACGGTCGAGGACGCGGTCGCCCGTCGGTAGGCCGGGGCCGAGCTGCCCGCCCCGATTCCGGCGGATCGTCCGCCGGACCCGGTCCAGGGCCTCGGCCGGGGGTACACCGTCCCGGATGAGCCGTCGGACGCGGGCCGACATCCGCAGCATGTTCTGGTCGCGGATCCGTGCTTCCATCGACTGTCTGAGGACCGCGATCGCCCGGTCGGGCGGAACGCCGCTCTCCACGAGTTCGGACAGGACGAGGAGGGCCACCGGGGACCGGGGTCGATCGGCCGGGAGGGAGCGCAGCGTCTCGATCGCCACCCCACGCTGGAGGGCGTCGGCGCCCGCCACGAGCAGCGCCACCGACGCCTGCGGGCCGAGCGCCCCACGTGCCTGGCCCAGTCGCCCTGCGTACGCTCGGATGCCGGGGACCAGCAGTGCGGGCGGAACGCCCTTCGCCATCCCCTCGAGCGCCTTGTTGTACAAGGGCGCGGCGGGGACGCCCTGACCCTGCACGTCTGCCACGAGGGCCGACACGTCCTGGTAGACGGCGGGAGGAAGCGCTGCCTGGGCCCGGGCGCGAGCCGCATCCTGAGCGGAGGCGCCCAGCGCGAGCACGGCCGAGAGGGTCGAGACGAGCGTCGAGATTCGACGCCAACGAGCCTGTATCGTCATGAGGGTCCTCCTTCGATCACGAGGGTCGCGTTCAGGCGCCCCCATTCGTCCGGTACGACATCGGGCGCGTCGTCCGGCACATGCCATTCATCATCGATCAGAAATCCGAAGTGGTGCGTGCCGGCATTCACCGCCAACTCCACCGACCACCCTTCTCCGTCCCACGTCATCGCGACCGGCTCCCACAGCGTGAAATCGCCCGTGACCGCCACCGCGGCGGCCTCGGGTGCGTCGAGCGTCAGGCGGACTCGACTCGACGCTTCTCCATACTCGACGACTCGAACCACTCCGGCGTCACGCGATCCGGCGTGCGATGCACCCCCGGCCACGCTCCACGCGACGAGGACACCGCCGCTTCGACTCCCGGGCTGCGCCAGGGTGAGGGGGTCGGGGTCGGTCCGGCCGAAGAAGCCCCGGAGGCTCCAGAGCGCACCGAGCGGCACCGCCAGCGCCAGACCGCCCGTGGTCTCGGTCGCGGTAGGCGTCGTCCATCGGTCGATCCTCAGCTCGGCTACACCCCAGGCCCCGGCCACCACGAAGCGGCCGCCCACGTTCGCGTAGTCGCCGGCGGGTGTGCGGTGCCATCCCCCCGTGACTCCCAGGTTGGAGGTGACGGGGCCGACGGCTACCTCACCGCGCGCACCGTACCGCCACAGGTCGTTCTGGAAGGTCCGGCGGGGACCGTCTTCGTCGAGAAAGAGCTCGATTTGAGACGTCCCGATTCCGCCGACCGCCTCCATGTCGACCCCCAGGCGAGCGGTACGGACGTGCAGTGAAGGGCCTCCCTCCGCTGCGATCGAGTGGTACGGGTAGGGCGTGCGAGCACCGTAGCCGAGCAGTCGAGCGTCCAGTGCCCCCCGCACGGATGGAGTCCATCGGTCGACGAGGGATGCCTCGAGGACCCCGGACAGGAAGCTGCCACCGGCAGCGTCGTCGAGTGTCCGGCCGAAGAGAACCGATGCCGAACCCCCCGAGCCGTTGTCGGCGTACGTCGAGCCGCGCAGGCCGGCCATCAGGTATCGCACGATCTCGCCCTCGACCCCGACCGGAGGGCCGATCTGCGAGCCACCGAACTCCAGCGCCAACTCGCTCTGAGCCGCGGCGTGCCCGGGGCTGCCGGACACGACGAGCCCCAGAGCCAGGCCGGACAACCAGGGGGTGCGGAGGCGGGTCGCCATGGTGCTATTCGCCCACCGCGAGCACGGCATTGCGATTCCCGAAGCCGTCGTCCTGATACCGATCGGCGTTCGGGTCGGTCTGCCAATCCGAACCGTCGATCAGGAACATGTAGCTGTGTACGCCCGGCTGGACGGGGACCCGCCCGGTCCACACGCCGTCCCCGTCCGGGTCCTCCAGCGTGAAGGTCGGCTCCCACTCGGAGAAGTCTCCGACGACCGCGACGCTCTGAGCGCCCGGGGCGTCGAGGACGAACTGAACGAAGACGACCGACTCCGCACCCGTGCCGCCATCGGGGGGTACGGCGGGCCCGTCCGCGCCCGGGCTCGGCCACGCCAGAACGGCTGCAAAGGCGGCGACGGTCAGGGCGGCCGCGATGGGCGGTACCCGCACGGGGGTGGGGCGGATCAACCAGGTGAGCGCCCGAGCGAACGGCCCCCGCTCGGGAATGACCTCGATCTCGGCCATCACCCGCTGCTCGAGCCAGGGTGGGGCCACGGCGTGCCCGGGCTCCTCCGTCCGGTAGGACGCGAGCATTCGCTCCCACGCGTCCGCACGGCTCCGCTCCGCGGGGTCGAGGGCGTCGGCGGGTAGCTCGCCGTCGAGGTGTCGATGGAAGTCGTCGTTCATGCGTATTCCTCCAGGAGCCCGCGCAGTGCCTCTCGGGCTCGATGCACTCTCATCTTCAGGGACGCGACCGAGGTGTCCATCACGGCCGCGATCTCCTCGTAGCTTCGACCCTCGACGTGCTTGAGGACGAAGGCCTCCTTCTGTTCCGGGGTGAGGGCGTCGAGCGCCCCCCGAATCTTTTGTCTGATCTCGGCTCCCTCGGCTTCGGCGGAGGGGTCGGATCCGGCCGGAAGCACACCGGCCATGGAGTGGAGCGAGACGTCGGAGCGGCGACTCCTCACGTGATCCTTGCACAGGTTCGCGAGGATCCTGAACAGCCAGGCGCCGACCCGTTGGGGGTCCCTGCAGCGCGCGAGTTTCCTGTAGCCCTTCACGAACGCCTTCTGCACGAGGTCGGACGCCTCGTCGGCGGACCCGGTCATGCGAAGCGCGTGGCCATACAGAGTGTCGCCGTACCGACGGACGAGGAGGCGGAACGCATCGCGGTCCCCGTCCAGGACGTCCCGGACCACCTGTTCGTCAGTTCGTTCGACCTGGGCCATTCGACTCCGAGATCCTCCGCTCGCTACCAGCAATCATACGGGCAGACGACCCGAATCCGCATCGATATCGCCGGCGTGTACCTCCGTCCGACGGGTTCCGACTTCGGGCCTTCCTGACCAACAGACGGTCGGATCGGCCCGGAGGTAACGCCGGCCTCGCGTGGCGATTCGGATGACGGCTACATTCGGGCGCTTTGTCCACTCAGAATCCGGGCGGTCGTTTGAAGCGCATTCTGATCACCGGGGCCGGCGGCCAGATCGGCTCCTGGCTCGTCCCACGCCTCCGCGAGCTGTACGGTACGGCCAACGTGTTGGCCACGGACGTGCGGCACCTCGGGGCCGAGGTCACCGAGGCCGGGCCCTTTCAGGTTCTCGACGCCACCGACCAGAAGGCCGTCGGGCAGGCGGTGATGAGGCACGAAGCCGACACGGTCTATCATCTGGCCGCCATCCTCTCCGCCATCGGTGAGAAGGATCCGCGGCTGGCATGGCACGTGAACATGGCCAGCCTCGAAGCCGTCCTCGAAGTCGCGCGGGAGCAGGGGTGCGCCGTGTTCACGCCGAGTTCGATCGGAGCGTTCGGTCCGAACACTCCGAAGGATCCGACGCCGCAGGACACGCTGATGCGGCCGACCACGATGTACGGTATCACCAAGGTCTGTGGCGAACTCCTCTGCAACTACTACTACACGCGCTACGGTGTCGACACGCGCGGCGTCCGCTTTCCGGGGCTGATCTCCCACGGTGCGCCGCCGGGTGGCGGCACCACGGACTGGGCGGTCGACATCTTCTACCAGGCCGTCGAATCCGGGACGTACACCTGCTTCCTCGGCCCGGACGCCCAGTTGGACATGATGTACATGCCCGACGCCGTCGATGCGCTCGTAAAGATCATGGAGGCCGACCCCGACCGCCTCGTCCATCGGAACGCCTTCAACATCACCGCCATGCAGTTGACCCCCGAGGGATTGGCGGCCGAGATCCGAAAACACATCCCCGACTTCGAGATCGGATACGAGGTCGACCCGGTGCGCCAACGAATCGCCGATTCGTGGCCCGATCGGATCGACGACTCCGCCGCTCGCGAAGAGTGGGGTTGGCAACCGAAGTTCGATGCGTCCGCGATGACCGCCGACATGCTCCACCATCTATCACTGTCCTCGTAGGAGAACCCATGCCGATCGATCGACTTCGCTCCGTCCTGAGCGACCACGTCTCCTCGCTGCACGAAGCCGGAACGGCGAAGGGTGCGGAAACGGTGGTCGTCGCGGTTCGGCGCGCGGAAGGTGACCGGGGGCCTCGTTTCCTCCTCCAGGGGGAGGGGGACAAGGAGTTCATGCGCATGAACTCCAACTCGTATATGGGGCTGGGGCTTCGGGAGGAGGTGATCGCTGCCGAGGACGCCGCCACGCACGCATTCGGCGCGGGGCCCGGGGCCGTTCGTTTCATCTCGGGTAGCTACGAGGCGCACCTGGCTCTCGAGTCGGAGCTGGCGCTTTTCCACGGTCGCGAAGCGGGGATGATCTTTTCGTCCGCATATGCTGCGATCGTATCGACGATCACACCGCTGGTCACTCCCGACACCGTCCTGATCTCGGACGAGCTGAACCACAACTGCATCATCAACGCGATGCGCCTCTCCCGTCCGGCGGGTAAGGCCATCTACGCGCACAACGACATGGCCCAGCTCGAGGCGGCGCTGGTCGAGTGGAAGGGGAAGGCCCGACGTGCCCTCGTCGTGACCGACGGCATCTTCTCGATGAGAGGAGACCACGCACCGCTCGACGAGGTGATGGAGATCTGCCAGCGGCACGACGCCGACTACGCCGAGAACGTCGTGTGCCTCGTCGACGACTCGCACGGTGTCGGGGCGTTCGGGGCGACGGGACGGGGGACCGAGGAGTACACCGGCGGACCGCCGGTCGACATCCTGGTCGGAACGCTCGGCAAGGCGTTCGGCGTGAACGGAGGCTACGTCGTCGCGGACTCCGATACGATCGCGTTCCTCCGGGAGTCCTCGCAGATGTACATCTACTCGAACCCGATCACCGTCGGTGAGGCGGCCGCGGCGCTGACCGCGCTCAAGATCGTCTCGTCGGACGAGGGGCGCAGCATGCTCGATCGGCTGCGAAGCCTGACGAAGCGGTTCGAGGACGGCCTGGGCCGCATCGGAATCGAGACCATTCCGGGTGAACACCCCGTGGTGCCTCTCATGATTCGCGACACGGCGAAGACCCACGATCTGGTGCAACACCTGTACGATCGAGGTGTCCTCGTCACCGGGTTGGCCTACCCCGTGGTCCCCAGAGGGGACGAGGAGATCCGCACGCAGGTCAACGCGGACCACACCGAAGCCGATATCGACTACGTCCTCGGCGTGCTCGAGGCGTACGTGGCGGACGCGTAGTCCGTCCGCCACCCGTATTCAGACGGAGACCCCATGAGCAGTCAGGAAGAACGCCGCAGCGACTTTACCGTCCGGGAGCACGTGAAGAGCCTGCTCGGGCTCATCCGCGAGTTCCACGGGACGTGCCACATGGTGTCCGTCGGACAGCTCGAGCCGTCCAAGGCGAAGGCCAAGGCCAAAATCGTCGAGGCGAAGCTCAGCGAGATGATGACGGAGATTCTCGAGCGCATCGAGGAGATGGAGGCGGGCGATCGCGAGGGCGGCTGAGCGCCCGAAGCCGACCCGGTGACGGATACGACAGAAGCCCCCGGCCGATGGCCGGGGGCTTCTTCGATGTACGGGCCCTACGAGGCTCGGTGGGGGCCTAGTTCGCCGGGCCGCGGTACGGCTGGTGGCAGCTCCCGCACGTGCCCTGAACGGCCTGCAGCGCGGTACCGATCGCCTCGGCATCACCCGAACGGGTGGCGGTGACCAGGCGGGCCGAGGCCTGCTGAATGAGGCTCACCTTGTCCATGAAGTCGTCGCGGTTGTCCCAGATGGCCGGGAGGGCGCGCGAACCCGGGCCGGCCGATCCCGCAGGGAACGCGTTGGCGAGCGCCTGCGACATACGCTCGAACGCAACGGCGTGATGCTCCGCGTGACCGATCGGGGCCGCTTCGCCCGTTGCCGCTCTGACGCCGCCCATGTGTGTGCGAAAGGCCTGCATGAGGCTCTTCCGATACTCCACCACCGGCGAGGCGTCCTGAGCCTGGACAACGGCCGGGCCGCCCAGCGCGAAGGCGGCGGCGAGCCCGAAGGCCGTGAGCAGCTTGTGGGACGGTTGCTTCATGAAGACGATCCTCCACAGTCGGTAGCGACCGCGAGGGCCGCGTGGGTGTCCGTAAGAATACGGAGCGAGCTTAATGGCCGGGCGGCTGCCGCGCGAGGGGTTTCTCCTGCACCGATCCGTTGCCTTCCAGGGTGCGTCTGGACATCGTCTTGCGCTCTGTGCGGGACCACCGGTCGGGAGAGGGGAGCGGTCGTTGACGGAAGGGGATGCGCCCCGACAGGAGTCGTGGAAGGAGATCCTCCTCCACGCGGTCCGGGGCACCGGGGGAGACCCGACGAAGGGGCCGCTCGTACGCGCCATCGTGCTGCTGGCCGTGCCGATGGTCCTCGAGATGGCGATGGAGTCGATCTTCGCCGTCGTCGACATCTTTTTCGTCTCACGTCTCGGGGACGACGCCATTGCTGGGGTCGCGCTGACCGAGTCGGTCGTCACGATCGTCTACACCGTGGCGATGGGGCTCGGGATCGGCGTCACGGCGATGGTCTCGAGACGCATCGGGGAGGGCGACGAGGAAGCCGCTGCCCTGGCCACGGCCCAGGCGATCCTCTTCGGGGCCGGGTTGGCCGTGCTGATCGGCGTGGCCGGTGTCGTGTGGGCGGAGCCGATTCTCCGTTTGATGGGCGCAAGCGAAGCGACGGTGGCCGTATCCGTCGGTTACACGCGGATCCTGCTCGGCGGCAACGTCGTGATCATGCTGCTCTTTCTGCAGAACGCGGCCTTCCGCGGGGCGGGTGACGCCGCCATAGCCATGCGGGTGCTCTGGGTGGCCAACGGGCTGAACATCGTGCTCGACCCCCTGCTGATCTTCGGGATCGGACCCTTCCCGGAATTGGGCCTGCAGGGGGCGGCCATCGCCACGACGATCGGCCGCGGCACCGCCGTCGTCCTTCAGCTCTACACCCTCTTTCACTTCTCCACTCGCCTTCGTCTGACCGCCCGCCACCTCGCGCTCAGGATCGCGCTGATGGTGCGCCTCGTGCGGCTGTCCGCGACGGGCACCTTCCAGACCTTCATCGGGATGGCCAGCTGGATCGGGTTGATCCGCATCACGGCCGAGTTCGGCTCCGAGGCGCTGGCCGGGTACGCCATCGCCATCCGCGTCGTCCTCTTTGCCCTGCTCCCGGCGTGGGGGCTGTCGAATGCCGCGGCCACGATGGTGGGCCAGGGGCTCGGGGCCAACGACCCCGATCGGGCGGAGCGGGCCGTTTGGGTCGCGGCCAAGATGGACCTGGCCTTCCTCGGAGCGGTCGGCCTCCTCTTCGTGGTCTTCGCGCCCCAGATCGTCGGTCTGTTCGGGGGCACCGGTGAAGCGAGCCGATACGCGATCGAATGCCTTCGAATCGTCGCAGCGGGCTTCCCCTTCTACGCCTACGGCATGGTGATGACCGCGGCGTTCAACGGGGCAGGTGCGGTGTGGACGCCGACGGTCATCAATCTCTTCTGCTTCTGGATCTTCGAGATCCCCTTCGCCTGGGTGCTCGCGTTCACGTTGGGTATGGGCCCGACCGGTGTGTTCCTTGCGATGGCGATCTCGTACGCGGCGCTGGCCGTCGTGAGTGCTCTGGTCTTCCGACGGGGGCGGTGGAAGACCGCGTCCGTGTAGCGGGGTCCGTAGGCACGGTCGGGGCGCTTCAGGTAGCCGACTTCGGGTCGACACACTAGGCTGGTCGGCGCCAACTCGACTTCGACCCCGGAACAGCCGGGGAGGACTCTCGATGAGACGCGCTCCAAGCTCTGGCTCCGCGCCGACCGACGGTGTGGAGCGCCGTGCCTTCTTGAAGGGGATCGCGGCTGCTGCCGCGGCCGGCCTCGTATCACCCGCCGAACTCCTGGCGGCCGAGCCCGACCCCCAACTCCGCGCGGAGCTGCGCTCGGTCCTCCAACAGGCTCAAGAGGGTCCGCCGCCGGTGCCGCTCGGCAACGGTGAACACCCGGCGCTGGTGTACCAGGCGTACCCGGGCGGGACCGGCGCTCTGTACCAGAAGTGGTCCGACGAGGGGGTGGACCCGTTCGCGCGGCACGAGATTCCGATCGAGCCATGGGTGCTTCCCGTCCCGGGCGACCCTGCGGATATCGCCTTCCTCCCGGTCGACCGACTCGCGGCCCTGATCCGCGGGCGTCACATCTCTTCGGTCGAGCTGACCGAGATCTACCTCGAGCGGATGAAGCGGCTCGACCCCGTCCTCCTGTGCGCCGTCTCGATCCTCGAGGGGCGTGCGATGGAGGAAGCGCAGCAGGCCGACGCGGAGTTGCGGGCCGGGGTCGTTCGGGGCCCGCTGCACGGGATCCCGTACGGTGTGAAGGATCTCTTCACCGTATCCGGCACCCGCACGACGTGGGGTTCGCAGGACTTCGCGGACCAGCGCATCGACGAGGACGCCGACATTGTCGTTCGGCTCCGCGAGGCGGGCGCCGTACTCATCGCCAAGCTGGCGACCGGCGAGTTCGCGTCGGGAGACCGGTGGTACCGCGGCCAGACGAAGAACCCGTGGAACGTCGAGGAGGGGTCGAGCGGCTCCTCCGCAGGGCCCGGCTCCGCGACGGCCGCCGCAACGGTCGGCTTCGCGATCGGGACGGAAACCCAGGGGTCGATCGTCTCGCCGTCCCGGCGCAACGGGCTCAGCGCCTTGCGGCCGACCTTCGGCCGCGTGAGTCGGAGCGGAGGCATGGTGCTGTCGTGGAGCATGGACAAGGCCGGTCCGATGTGTCGGACGATCTTCGGCTGTGCCCTCGTGTTCAACGAGATCCACGGCGCCTCGCCGAACGACCCCGCGTCGATCACGGCACCCTTCCGCTTCGATCCCGACGCCGATGTGCGCAACTACCGGATCGGGTACGACGAGGAGGCGCCCGAGGAGTTCCTCGACCAGCTGCGGGACATGGGCGTGGACCTCGAACCGATGCCCGAGCTACCTCAGGGTCGGTCGAACTCGCTCGGGGTAGAGTCCTCGTCGGCCTTCGACTTCTACGTCTCCCCGGACGGGGAAGAGCCGGAGCCGGTTCCGGACGACATCGAGGACCCGAGAGAACGCCGGCGCCGCGGCCGCTTCCGGGGTGGTCGGGACATCCGAGCACTGGACTACGTGCAGAGCCAGCGCCGGCGCCTCGTGCTCATGAAGGAGGTCCAGGACACCATCGCCGGCTTCGACATGTTCGTGTCGGGCGGTGGGCACGTCGGGCTGACCAACCAGACCGGTCACCCGGCGGCCATCGTGCAGTACGGCTTCGGCGTGAGGAACCCGGACGACGACAGCCCGTCGACGATGCCGCTCACGACGACGATCCTCGGCGACCTCTTTGCCGACGACAAGATCCTGAACCTGGCGTACGCCTTCCAGAAGCGGACGGACTGGCACCTCCGGAGGCCGTCGATCGGCTAGAAGAGGGGCAGGCCCTTCACACGCGTCCGCGGTGCCGATCCCAGGTCGGTGCCGCGGACGTCAGTGTGTCGTGATGAGAAGGACGCCGTCTCGCCACCTTCCGGTCGGACGCTTATTGTCCCGCCCGCTACGATTTCGCCGTTCAACCGGAGTGCCGATGCGCCGCGTCCTGGAGCCGAGCGCCAGTCCCCGTTTCGCGCTGACCCGATCGGTCGCGTTCGCCTCGATCCTCGGCCTGGCGGCGCTGGCGCCCGCGCCGGTATCGAGCCAGTCCATCGATGTGACCGAGCTGACGGTCGCGGAGATCCACGAGGCGTACGCGGTGGGCGCCTACACGGCCGCCGACCTCACGCGCGCCTACCTCGATCGGATCCGTACGTACGAGGGGTATTACAACGCGTTCATCTCGATGAACCCGGACGCGCTGGCCGCGGCCGAGGCACTGGACGTCGAGTACGCGGGGAGTGGCCCCCGCGGCCCGCTACACGGGATCCCGGTCGTCATCAAGGACAACATCGACTACGGGGGCCTGGTCACGACCGCGGGTTGGGAGGGCTTCAGTGCGGCCACGGGTGGCGTCGACATGATCCCCGATGACGACGCGGCGGTCGTGACCCGGCTGCGGGAGGCCGGTGCCATCATCCTCGGGAAGACGAACCTCCCCGACTTCGCTGGGCACGGGACCCGCACGACGAGCAGTGTGGCGGGCATGACTCTCAACCCGTACGACGTCGAGAAGGTGCCGGGCGGGTCGAGTGGTGGAACGGCGACGGCCGTCAACGCGAGCTTCGCGGTCCTCGGACTGGGGACGGAGACGGGTGGGTCGATCCAGAACCCGTCCTCGGCTCAGGGGCTCGTCGGAATCAAGCCGACGTATGCCCTGGTGCCGAACGAAGGGGTCGTTCCGCTCAGTGGTACGTACGTCGACGTGGTGGGCCCGATCGCGCGGACGGTGCGCGACGCCGCCGTCGCGCTCGACGTCCTGGCCGGTCCGACGACCGAAGACCTCGCGACCTTCGCCGCCGTGGGCCACATCCCGGAGGGAGGCTATGCGGCCTCGCTCGAAGGTGCGTCGTTGGAGGGCAAGCGGTTCGGTCTGGTCGGCATAGGCTGGCGCGATGACTTCCTCCCGCTGGATCCCATCACGAAGGCCGAGTACGACGACGCGGTCCGGGCACTCGAGTCGCTGGGGGCGGAGGTGGTCGACGATCCCTTCGAAGGGAGTGGCTTCAGGACGCTCTACGAGGAGCGCTCCGGCGTTCCCTCGCAGGGCGCGTACGACATGTTCGTGTACCTCCAGGGCCTCGGGCCGAATGCCCCGTTCAATACGATCGAAGAATGGGAGGTGCTGGCCGGGCGCCCCTACGAGCGCGGGCGTCGGGGGAATGACGGTGAGTTGAGACCCCCGACGAGACCGAGCGCAACGGAGGAGGGCGATGCCTACCAGGGGTGGCGTCACGAGATCCGAGCGCTCTTCCGGTCCGTGCTCGAAGAACACGACCTCGATGGCCTCTTCTTCCCACAGTCCGGTGAGCCGAACCGTCCGGTGGTCGAAGACCCGGAGCGCCCCGAGTACACGCCGAACAACTGGGCCGAGATTCCGAGCAACATCATCAACGACCTCGGCATCCCCACGGTGACCCTGCCGTACAGCTACTACGACGACGGGACCCCGTTCGTGGTCGCCTTCATCGGTGACAGTTGGACGGAAGCGGAACTGCTCGGGTACGCGTACGCGCTCGAACGGGCCACCGAGGCTCGGCGCGCACCGTCGCTGAACACGGGGCCGCCCCGCTGACCCGACACTTCGCCTATCTTTCCAGGCTGTGAACCCCCCAGACCGGCCGCGGGCGTGTCCAAGACGCACCCGCGACCCTGCACCCGAGGCCCGCTTCGTGACCGTGATGTCCCGATTTGTCTTCGCTCTGCTCGCATTCGCGGTGATGGCCGCCCCGACGTCCGCGCAAGACGGCGGCGCCTCACAGCCGAGCATTTTCTTCGACTGCGACGGTCGGGACTGCAACAACACGTACTACCGCACCGAGATCGACTGGGTGAACTGGGTCAACGACCAGACCCGCTCGGACATCCATGTGATCATGGCCAGCACCCAGACGGGTGCGGGTGGGCGCGAGTACCAGATCGACTTCATCGGTCGGGGTGGGGCGGAGGGGTACCAGGACGTGATGCGTTATCAGGCGTTGCCGACCGACACGGAACGGGAACGTCTCGACGGAATCGCCTTCGCCCTCGGGATCGGGATCGCGCGCTTCGCCAACGAGTTCGGCTATCGGGGACTCGCTACGTTGGCGGGGACCGGCCTGGGGGCCGGCGCACAGCGGATCGTGTCCGCCGAAGAGGTCGACGACCCCTGGAACCTCTGGGTCTTCCGCTTCAACGGAAACGGCAACCTCGACGGTGAGACGACGCGGAAGACCGAGCGTCTCTTCGGTGGCTTCAACGCCTCTCGCGTCACCGATACGTGGAAGGTTCGCTTCAACTCGAACGTCAACTTCAGTCGGCAGACGTTCGAGCTCGACGACGGTACGTTCCGGGACACACGCACCGACTTCGGCTTCAACCCGCTGGTCGTGTACTCGTTCGCAACACACTGGTCGGTCGGGCTGCAGGCCGAGGTGGGACGCCAGACCCGGTTCAACCAGAACTTCCGAATGGAGGCCACACCGGCCCTCGAGTTCAGCGTCTTCCCGTACGAGGAGGCGACGCGTCGCTCGTTCACCTTCTTCTACAAGATCGGGCCTGCGTACCGGGACTACATCGAGGAGACGGTCTTCGAGCAGATGTCGGAGACCCGCTTCGAGCAGGCGCTCGAGATCGAGCTCTCTCAACGCCAGACGTGGGGAGATGCCGGTGTCACCCTGTCGGGGTCACACTTCCTCCACGACACGGACCTCTACAACATCTCGCTGCGCGGTGATATCGACATCCGGATCGCGCGCGGGCTGAGTGTGAATGCCCGCGCCAACGTCGGTTGGGTCCAGGACCAGATTTACCTGTCGGCCGAAGGCGCGACGGATGAGGAGTCCCTGCTGCAACTCCAGCAGCAGGGGACGGACTTCAACTACGGAGTGTCCGTCGGCTTCTCGTTCCAGTTCGGGTCGATCTTCAACAACGTCGTGAACAACCGGTTCAACAACGCGTCCGGATTCGGCGGCGGGGGCGGCCGCTTCTTCTAGCGGATCGGCTGACAGACCCGCCTGCGCCGCATCAGTTCTGGCAGGCCACGGTGCCCGACGCAGTGGCCGGTGTCGCTCCAGCGGCGGTTCCACTCCCGTAGTAGATCCCGCACATCTGCCCGGCGAGTCCGGTGTGGGTCCCGGTGGCGGCCCACCCTGTACCGGAGGACTGGTTGATCGAGATGGTCACCGCGTCGCTGAGGGTGATGTCGAGGTCGGCGACGTCACCGGCGTAGGAATACTCGTTGCTGAGGTAGACCTCTTGCTGGCTGGCCATGTTCTTCAGGTCGGACGTCACCGTGGCGATGTACGACTTGGTTCTCATCGCCGAGAACTTCGGAATGGCGATGGTGGCCAGAATGCCGATCACGACGACGACGATCAGCAACTCGATGAGCGTAAATCCGTTGAACGGACGCTTGTTCATATGATTCCTCCGTCCCTCTCGCCGACCCAGGGTTTTCGTTCGATTCTCGGCGCACACGGGGACTTTCTGGGGGCCTATTCCACCCTATAGATCCCCCTCCGCGCGAGCAAGAACAATGACGCGACGGAATTCGCGGGCCCGATTGATCAACCGCCACCCGCGCCGGTACCTTGAGCGCCGATCCAGCGCGTCCATGGAGGGGTGTGTTTCGTGGCAGGCCATAACAAGTGGTCGAAGATCAAACGGAAGAAGGGCGTCAACGACGCGAAGCGCGGAGCTCTCTTCACCAAGCTGATCCGTGAAATCACGGTGGCGGCCAAAGAGGGCGGAGGCAGCGTCGAATTCAACGCACGCCTGCGGCTCGCCGTGGATACCGCCAAGAGCAACTCGATGCCGCAGGAGAACATCGAGCGCGCCATCAAGAAGGGGACGGGTGAGCTCGAGGGTGTCGACTATCAGGAGATCACGTACGAGGGCTACGGCCCGGGTGGGGTCGCCCTCTTCATCGAGTGCCTGACGGACAACACCAACCGTACGGTGGCGGATGTTCGACACGCGCTGTCCAAGCACGACGGGAGCCTCGGAACCGACGGGTCCGTGGCGTGGCAGTTCGACCGAAAGGGGCAGATCGTGGTCGACGCGTCGAAGCACACCGAGGAGGAGGTCTTCGAGGCGGCTATCGACGCGGGTGCGGAGGACGTTGTCGGTGACGGGGAGGAGTTCGTCATCACCACCGACCCCGGTGACTTCGCGTCGGTTCAGGACGCCCTCAAGGAAGCGGGTATCGAGTCTTCGTCGACGGAGCTGACCCGAATCGCCAAGAACGAGGTGGCGGTCGAGGGGAAGGATGCAGAGAAGCTGATCAAGCTGATGGACTACCTGGACGAGCTCGACGACGTCCAGAAGGTCCACTCCAACGGCGATATCGACGAGGCGGTCCTCGCGGAGTCGATGTGACGCGCCTCGTCCGTTCCGACCGGGAGCAGTCCGACGGCTGACGACGGTGCGCCGCAGGGCACGCTCGTCCTGGGGATCGACCCCGGCACCGCTGCCACCGGATACGGCGTCGTGTCACGCGCGGTCGACGGTCGTGTGACACTGGTAGAGTGTGGTGTCGTGCGCACGAGTCCGAAGACCGAGCTGGCGCACAGGATCAGAGAGATCTATGACGCGGTCGTCTCCCTGATCGAACGACACCGGCCCGCAGCCGTGTCGGTCGAGGCGGTCTTCCACGGGAAGAACGCGCAGAGCGCACTCAAGCTCGGTCATGCTCGGGGCGCCATTCTTCTGGCCGCCGCGCACCACGACCTTATCATTGCCGAGTACGCGCCCCGACAGATCAAGAGCGCGGTCGTCGGACACGGGAACGCCACGAAGGAACAGGTCGGCTTCATGGTTCAGCAGCAACTTCGACTGAAGGAAGTCCCTACACCTGCCGACGCGGCGGACGGGGTGGCGGCCGCTCTCTGTCATTGCCTGATGGGGGCGTTCCCCCGGTGATTTCACGGCTACAGGGCACGGTCCTCGCTCGGGAGGGCGACCGGATCGAGTTGGAGACGAGTGGTGGCGTGGTCTACGAGGTCGAGGTGCCGATCACCGTCCTGCAGCGCATGCCCCAACCCGGTGGCGTGGTCGAGATACGAACGGTGCAGGTCGTGACCGAAAGCTCCGTCGCGCTCTACGGCTTCGTCGACGGGCACGAGAGGACCCTTTTTCAGCGCCTTCTCACGGCATCCGGTGTCGGTGCCAAGCTCGCCCTGGCCATGATGTCGACCTACAGCGCCGAACGGCTGGCGCGGGCGCTCGTCGAGAAGGACACGACCGCGCTGCAGCAGGTCAGCGGGATCGGGCGGAAGAAGGCCGAGAAGATCGCACTCGACCTGGCGGACAAGGTCGCGGACCTGGCCATCGTGACCCCGTCCGCACCGGGCACCGGCGGTGCGGCGCAGGAGGCGGTGCAGGCGCTCGTGGCGCTCGGCTACTCGTTCGGCGAGGCCGACCAGGCCGTCCGCGACGTGCTCGAGAAAGGGACGCCCGAGAGCAGCGAAGAGCTGATCCGTAAGGCTCTGGCGGGGTAGGGGACGGATGTCCGATCGAACCGAGATCACGACCCCGGAATCGCTGGACGACGACGCGCACGTCGAGCCGTCTCTTCGTCCGTCGAGGCTGGCGGAGTTTATCGGG
This sequence comes from Gemmatimonadota bacterium, assembly GCA_030430625.1. Classification (GTDB taxonomy): domain Bacteria; phylum Gemmatimonadota; class Gemmatimonadetes; order Longimicrobiales; family Gaopeijiaceae; genus UBA2589. The sequence continues at coordinate 2,319 of JAUIKL010000013.1, read as the reverse complement.
CAGGCGAAGGTGCGCGAGGCGCTCTCGATCGCCATCGAGGCCGCGATGGGCCGAAAGGAGCCCCTGGACCACGTTCTCTTCCACGGTCCGCCCGGACTCGGAAAGACGACACTGGCCAGCCTCCTGGCGCGCGAGATGGGGGTGAACATCAAGACGACATCCGGTCCGGTGCTCGAAAAGCCGGCCGATCTCGTCGGGATCCTCACCAACCAGCGCGAAGGTGACATCCTCTTCATCGACGAGATTCACCGCCTCCGGCCGATCATCGAGGAGTTCCTCTATCCGGCCATGGAGGACTGGCAGGTCGACATCCGACTCTCGGACGGCCCGAAGGCCCAGACGATGACGATGAAGATCGAGCGCTTCACGCTCGTCGGCGCGACGACCCGTTTCGGCTCTCTGACCGGGCCGATGCGCGCGCGCTTCGGAATCGTCCAGCGGATGAACTACTACCCGCCCGACGAGTTGATCACGATCGTGCGCCGCAGTGCAGACATCCTCGGAATCGAGGCCGACGAGCACGGTGCGACGGAGATCGCCAAGCGCTCCCGTGGCACACCCCGGGTGGCCAATCGCCTCTTGAGACGCGTCCGCGACTACGCCCAGGTCCGGGCCGACGGACACATCGACGCCGAGGTCGCGGTGGCTGCGCTCACCCTGCACGAAGTCGACGATTTCGGCCTCGACCGGATGGATGGCCAGGTGCTGCGCACGCTGATCGAGAAGTTCGGGGGCGGCCCGGTTGGGCTCAACTCGTTGGCGGTGGCCATGGGGGAGGACTCGACGACGCTCGAGGAGGTCTACGAGCCCTTCCTGATCATGGAGGGCTTTCTCCAACGGACCCCCCAGGGGCGGGTCGCGACGCCTCGGGCGTACCGACACTTCGGATACGAGCTTCCGGAGGCGGGTTCGCCGTCCCCGCCCCAGGGATCTCTCTTCAACGACGAGGGGTGATGCGCCGCCGTAGCCGGACCGGGGTCGGTCCGAGAGTCGGGATCGGTCCGAGCGCCGGTGTCGCGGTTCTGCTGGCTGTCTCCGCTGGCTGCTTCGGCGAGCCCCCGGAAGCGCCCCCGCTCGAGTCCGCCGAGCTGGTCGTGCCGGCGTTCGACTCTGCGGTCGTCGGGCTCGAAGAGGGAAGGGGCGAAGTCACGGAGGGGGGAAGCGTCGTGTGGACGGTCGGCCTCACCGACTGGGTCCTTCGATACGACGTGGACGAGGACGGAGACGAGGACGCGGTCGTCGTCACGTACGGGAGCGGGGGTGGTAGCGGAATGTTCTACGAGCTGACGCTCTTCTCCTTCGATCGGGACGGCCCCAGGGACGCCGGTCGGTGGACCTGGCAGGCCACCTCACCCTTGGGAGACCGAGTGAGAATGCGCGCCGCGACCCTCGACGGTTCGACGGTCGAACTCCACCTGACCGAGCACGGCCCCGATGACCCGCAGTGCTGTCCGACGGTCGAGACGACGCGGCGTTGGCGAGTGGAGGAGGGCGTCTCGGGCCTGACCGCACTCGACCCGGCGACCACCGAAGGACGGGCGCGCTGACCCGCTCGACGCCTCCCGGCGCGCGGGTCTCCGACTACGACTACGAGCTTCCGCCGGACCGGATCGCGCGGTACCCCGCGGACCGACGGGACGAGAGCCGGCTCCTGGTCGTGCCTCCCGAGGACCCCTTCGAGCACCGCGTCTTCCGTGAGATCGAAGAGTGGATCGAACCCGGCGATGTCGTCGTGGTGAACGACAGCCGGGTGCTCCCCGCGCGCCTGCTCGGTCGGAAGTCGACGGGAGCCGCGGTCGAGGTGCTGCTCCTCCGGCGAAGTGGGGATGCCGACGACGTCTGGGAGGCCCTCGTTCGCCCGGGCAGCAAGGTGAAGCCGGGTGCCGTCGTGCAGATCGGAGCCGACCTCGAGATCGACGTGCTCGACATCGTGCCCGGCGGAGGTCGACGGGTCCGCGTCCGGAGTGCCACCTCCGTCGAAGAGGCGCTGGAAGCGCATGGGCACATGCCCCTACCACCGTACATCGACCGCCCCGACGAGGTCGGGGATCGGGAGCGATACCAGACGGTCTACGCCGATCGGCACGGCTCCGTGGCCGCGCCCACCGCGGGGCTGCACTTCACCCCGGAGCTCCTGGCCGGGGTCGAGCGTAGGGGTGCAACGATCGCGCGGGTCACGCTGCACGTCGGGATCGGCACCTTCCGACCCGTGGAGGTCGACGACCCCGCCGACCATCGCATGCACTCCGAGTGGTACGAGGTGTCCCCGGACGCTGCGCGGACGATCGAGCACGCCCGGAACGAAGGTGGGCGGGTCTG
>JAUIKL010000159.1 GCA_030430625.1 Gemmatimonadota bacterium | reverse complement strand
GGATTCGTCGGGCACATCGGCGGCGACGACTTCATCTTCAACGTGCCGCTCGAACACCTCGAGGCATGTTGTGACGGAATCATCGAGGTCTTCGACGACCTCATCCCGTACCAGTACACGGAGGAGGACCGTCAGGCGGGCTACTTCCTGGGGAAGGACCGGAGGGGCAACATCCACCGGATCCCGCTCATGGCGCTCTCGATCGGCGTCGTGACCAACCAATTCCAGGACTTCGAGCACACGGGCCAGATCAGTGAGTTGGCCGCGGAAATGAAGACCTACGCGAAGTCGCTGCCGGGTTCCAAGTACGTGGTCGATCGCCGTCACCAATCGCCGGCCTTGCCCACAGCGTCCGCGCAGGAAGAAGATGTACTGGCCCGCTACGACGAGCGGGGTCAGCCGATCCCATCCAAACCTTGAAGACACCCATGGTCATCACCGTCACCTGCCCATCGTGCTCGTCCGCGTTCCCGGTCGACCCGGCGAAGATTCCGGAAGGTGGTGTGAACGCACGCTGCTCGTCGTGCGGTGACATCTTCCGGGTCGAACGGCCGGCTCCGCCCGAGGCCCCGGCCACACTGGAGGCGCCTGCGCCACCCGCGCCCACGGCGATGCCCGAGCCGACCCCGACTCCGCCGCCCGTGCCCGCACCGGTCGACGAGGCACCCGCGGTTGCTCCCGAGCCTGTCGAGGAGACTCCGGTGCCTGCGCCGGTGGCCGAGACGCCCGCGCCTCCGCCGCTTCCGGACCCCACGCCGCTCCCCGATCCGGTCGCCGACGTTCCGGCCGCCGATCCGTTCGCCGAGCCGGCCCCGTTCGAGGCGGCTACGCCTCCCGCGATGCCCGACGTCCCGGCCGTGCCGGAAGCCCCGGCGGCTCCCGACCCGGAGCCGGCGGTCAAAGGCTTCACCTTCGGTAAGCGGGATCCGACCGACAAAGCCCGTCGCCTGGCGCGCGTGCTGGTCTCGGACATGATCATGTACAACGCCGATCGACACCGGACGGCCCTCGACCAGGGGACGCTCGTCCAGGACTTCGAGGAAGAGATCGAGAAGTCGTGGAAGGAGTACGTCGAGCAGGTCGGAGAGGATCTCGCCAACGGTGAAGGGAAGGCGTTCTGGACCGACGCCCTGAACGACATTCTGGCGAAGGGCGAACAGGTCTTCTAGCGGTCCTTTCCGACCCGTATATTCCGGCCTCGGAGCGGAGGGGTCGCCCACGCAGGGCGGCCCCTCCTGTCCGTTCCAGGCCCCCGATTCCCCCACCGTTGCCGTTTCGATGAACAAGGATCAACTGCAGACGCTCGGCGAGTTGCGCGAGAAGCTCCAGGAGCTGAGGGGGTATCTTTGACCTGGATCGACGCGAAGAACGGCTGAAGCACCTCGACGACCGTATGGCCGCGCCGGAGTTCTGGAACGATCAGGACTCGGCGCGCGAGGTGATCGACGAGGCGAACCGGCTCAAGAGTTGGATCGAGCCGTGGAACGAGCTCTCCGGTTCGGTCGACGACCTCGACGCCATCGTCGAGCTCCTCGAGATGGAAGACGACCCGGGGTTGGCGGCCGAGTTCGACCGGGGGCTGGCCAAGCTCGGAACAGGCGTCGAGACGATGGAAGTCCGCACGATGCTCCAGGGTGAGGACGATCACCGTGAGGCCATCGTGAACATCCATCCGGGGGCTGGCGGGCTCGAGTCCCAGGACTGGGCCGAGATGCTCATGCGCATGTACACGCGGTGGGCAGAGCGCCGCGGCTTCACCGTCAACGTCCTCGATCTGCAGCAGGCCGAGGAAGGCGGGATCAAGAACGCTTCGTTCGAGATCAAGGGCGACAGCGCGTACGGCTACCTCAAGGCCGAAGGCGGCGTCCACCGTCTCGTGCGGATCTCACCCTTCGACGCCCAGTCCCGGCGCCACACCTCGTTCGCGAGTGTCTTCGTCTACCCGATGGTCGAGGACGACATCGAGATCGAGATCGACGAAGGCGATCTCCGGGTCGATACGTACCGCGCGTCCGGGGCGGGGGGTCAGCACGTGAACAAGACCGATTCCGCGGTGCGCATCACGCACGAACCCACCGGAATCGTCGTGGCGTGTCAGCAGGAGCGGAGCCAGCACAAGAACCGCAGCACCGCGATGAAGATGCTGCGCGCCGCCCTCTATCAGCGGGAGGTCGCGGAGCGGGAAGCGGCCAAGAAGGAGCTGCAGGACGGCATGAGCGACATCGCCTTCGGCAGCCAGATCCGCTCCTACGTCTTCCAACCGTACACGATGGTCAACGACCATCGGACCGAGTTGAAGATCACCGACGTGCACGGCGTGATGGACGGTGACCTCGACCCCCTCATCGAAGCGTACCTCAAGCAACTCGGCTCGGCAGCCGACTGACGAGCACGAAACCGACATGGAAGATCTGAGTCAGGTCCTGCGCCACCGCAGGGAGAAGTTCGACGCCCTGCGGGAGCGGGGGATCGAGCCCTTCGCCTACAACTTCTCGCCCACGGCGGTGGCCTCGGATGCGATCGCGGACTTCGAGGCCCGGGAGAAGGCCGAGGAGCTCCCCGAGGACGGCTTCTCCGACCGGGTCAAGATCGGTGGGCGGATCGTCGGGTGGCGCGACATGGGGCGGAGCATCTTCGCGCACATCGAGGACTCGAGCGGCCGGATCCAGCTGTACTTCAAGAAGAACCTCCTCGGTGAGGAGTCCTTCGAGACGCTCGGCCTTCTCGACATCTCCGACTGGATCGGCGTCGAAGGGCCGACCTTTCGCACACGGACCGGCGAGGTTTCGGTTCAAGTGGAGTCGTACGAACTCCTGACCAAGTCGATGCGGCCCTTGCCCTTCGGGAAGGTCGAAACGGACCCCGAGACGGGCGAACGTACGGTCCATTCGGGCTTCCAGGATACCGAGATGCGGTACCGGAGGCGGTACGCCGACCTGGCCGTGCACCCCGAGGTGCGCGAGACCTTCCGCACCCGGTCCCGGATCGTCACAGCGCTACGGAGCTTCCTCGACGCCGAGGGCTTTCTCGAGGTCGAGACCCCGGTGCTCCAGCCGCTCTACGGAGGGGCTTCGGCGAAGCCCTTCACGACGCATCACCACGCGCTCGATCAGAAGATGTACCTGCGGATCGCGGACGAGTTGTATCTCAAGCGGCTCATCGTCGGCGGACTGGACCGGGTCTACGAGATCTCGAAGGACTTCCGCAACGAGGGGCTGTCCCGGGTCCACCAGCCCGAGTTCACGATGTTGGAGTGGTACCAGGCTTTCTCCGACTACGAGGACCAGATGGACCTCGTGGAGCGGATGGTGCTCCACGTCCTGGACGAGGTGATGGGTTCGAGGACGCTGAAGCTCGGCGAACACGAGATCGAGGTGGAGGCGCCCTTCCGGCGGCTCGGGCTCGTCTCGGGTCTCTCCGAAGCGCTCGGTCGGGACGTCCACGAGATGACGGAGGAGGAGCTGCGCGCCAAGGCGGAGGAGGTCGGGGCGCCCGACCTGCACGGTGCGGGTCGTGGGAAGCTGATCGACAAGCTCTTCGGTGAGCTCATCGAGCCCGATCTGATCCACCCCACGTTCGTCATCGACCACCCGAAGGAGCTGAGCCCCCTCGCCAAGCCCCACCGGTCCGATCCCCGGCTGACGGAGCGGTTCGAGCTGTACATCGGTGGTGCCGAGATCTTCAACGCCTTCTCCGAGCTGAACGATCCGGTCGATCAGCGGGAGCGCTTCGAGGCCCAGACGGCACTCCGCGAAGCGGGGGATGAGGAGGCCCAGCAGATCGACGAGGACTACATCCGTGCACTCGAGTACGGGATGCCGCCCACCGGCGGTGTGGGCATGGGTGTCGACCGTCTCGTCATGATGTTGACGGGCCAGCCGACGATCCGGGACGTCATCCTCTTCCCGATCCTCCGCAACGAAGAGTGAACTTCGGGCGCCTGGATCCGGTAGGAGGCGCATGAGCGACATCAACTGGTTCATCGCGCGCCACTATCTCCGGTCGGGGAAAGGCCGTGGCTTCCTGTCCCTGATCACCTGGATCGCGCTCGGTGGCGTCGTTCTCGGTGTCGCGGCCCTCATCACGGTGATTTCCGTGATGAGCGGCATGCAGGGCGAGCTGCGGAGCAAGATCCTCGAGTCGACCCCCCATTTGTACGTGCTCGAGTACGCGACGAGCCTCGAGTTGCAAAACTACGAGCGGGTGATCGACACGCTCCTGACGATCGACGGGATCACGGGGGCGGCGCCCTTCGCGCTCTCGAATGTGAGCCTCGTCCGGGGGGAACAGGGACAGTATTCCCAGCCGGCGTACCTTTACGGCATCGACATCGACACGACCCGGATCGCCGCCACGGACATGGAGCGGCAGATCATCGACGGCTCCCTCGACCTGGAGCCGCCCGAGAGCGGACTGTACCCCCTCCTGCTGGGCACCGAGCTCGCCACCCGAATGGGGCTCTTCACCGGCGACACGATGATCGTGATGTCGATGGAGAATTTGAAACCCGACGTGTTTGGCGGGTTCCAGCCAACCCTTCGCCAGTTCGAGATCACCGGAACGTTCACGACGGGTATGTACGAGTACGACGTCGCGAACATCTACACGACACTCGAGGCCGCGCAGGACCTCCTGGGCCTCTCCCCCGAGGATGCGAGTGGGATCGGGGTCCGGACGGACGACCCGGAGCGGGCCGAGGAGTTGGCCCAGCAGGTCGGTGACATCCTCGGGTACCCGTACTCGGTCGAGTCGTGGATTCGTCGCAACCGGGCGCTCTTCAACGCGCTCCAGCTCGAGAAGATCGCGCTGGCCTTGATCGTCTTCCTGATCGTGCTCGTGGCGGCGTTCAACATCGTGAGCACGCTCGTGATGGTGGTCTCCGACCGGACCCGGGAGATCGGAATCCTCCGAACGATGGGGATGACCCAGAAGGGCATCCTCAGGGTGTTCGTGATCCAGGGCGTCTGGATCGGAGCGATCGGTACCGCCGCGGGCGCGGTGCTCGGCATCGGACTGTCGTGGGCGCTCGAGCGCTTCGAGCTGATCAAGATCCCCGGGGACGTCTACGGGGTGAGCCACCTGCCCGCCGCGATGAACCCGGTCGACATCACCGTGATCATCGTGGCCAGCATCGCCGTCTCTTTCCTCGCGACGATCCACCCGGCGCGTCAGGCCTCCCGTCTCGAACCCGTGGACGCGATCCGCCATGACTGACCTTTCCGTGTCCCCGGTGGCCCCTCCCGAGAGCGGCCTGGCTCCGCTCGAAGCGGTCGGCGTCTCGAAGAAGTTCGTGGGCGGTGACGGGAGTGAGTTGGCGATTCTGGACGGAGTCGACTTCCGGCTCGGGAACGGTGAAGCGGTGGCCATCACCGGCGCGAGTGGAGCGGGGAAGTCGACGCTCCTGCACCTCCTGGGTGCTCTCGACACGCCGTCCGAAGGGGAGGTGCGCGTCGGCGGGCGTCCGGTGGCCGGTCTGGACGACGAGGCGCTGGCCGACGTCAGGAATCAGAGCATCGGCTTTGTCTTCCAGTTCCATCACCTCCTTCGGGAGTTCACCGCGCTCGAGAACGTCATGATGCCGGCCTTGATCGCGGGGACGTCGTTCAAGGACGCGCGGGCATCCGCGGAGTCCCTTCTAGCCGACGTCGGGCTCTCGGATCGGGTCACCCACAAGCCGCGGCAGCTGTCCGGCGGTGAGCAGCAGCGGGTCGCCGTGGCGCGGGCGCTGGTGAACGAGCCGCTCGTCCTCCTGGCCGACGAGCCGTCCGGCAATCTCGATACCGAAACGTCGGATCGGTTGCACGGCCTGCTCTTCGAACTCCGGGATCGGCACAGCCTGTCGATCGTCGTCGTGACCCACAACCCGGATCTGGCGCGTCGAGCCGACCGGGCCATGGTGCTCAGGGCCGGACGGCTCGAAGAGGGCGGCGCGGGGTAGCCAGCCTCGTAAGGTCGGTGTGGGCACCTCCGAGGTCCTCAGAGGTATTCCTACCCCGGTTTCGAACGAGTCTCTTCCGGAGGCGGGATTGGGAGATATGGTCTGCCAGAGTTGCGGTGCCACCGATGCGGTGGTTCACCTGACGCAGATCGTCAACGACGAGATGTCCACGCACCACCTCTGCGAGAAGTGTGCGGCGGAGAAGGGGTTCGACGTCGGACCGTCGGCCTCGGATCTTCCCGCCATGGACGTCCTGGCTCAGATGGCGGCCGACCAACCCGTCGGACGGGCCACCGCCGAGTCGTGCTCCTTCTGTGGCCTGAGCTATCAGGAGTTCAAGAAGACCGGACGACTGGGCTGCCCGCACTGTTACGAGACCTTCATCGAGGCGCTCCCTTCGCTGCTGAAACGGATTCACGGCTCGGATCGTCACGTGGGGAAAGTTTATCTGCCCCCGGACCCCACCGTGTCCGAGATGGAGCGACGCCTCGACGGGCTTCGCCGCAAGCTCGAACGGGCCGTCCAGTCCGAGGACTTCGAACGAGCCGCCGAGATCCGCGACCAGATCCGGGCGCTGGAGCCCGCTTGAGGAACGGATGAACGACTTCGCATCGATCCCGGAGCACGGGCTGGGTTGGCTTCAGGCCGA
>JAUIKL010000158.1 GCA_030430625.1 Gemmatimonadota bacterium | reverse complement strand
CCACGATTCATCGCTCAGTTGGAAAAACGGCTCGACGACGTCTACACCGTGCACCCGTACTTCCGGGTCGACCGACAGGAGATTTCGGGACTGCAGGTCCAGACCCTGAAGGACCTCCTCGATGCCAACCGTCACCTCGACGAAGAACTGGTGGCCCCGTTCACCGTCTTCGGACACGGTGACTTCAACCTCGACAACATCATCTACAACGACGATACGGACACGGTGCACTTCATCGATCTGCACCGTTCGGATCGAATGGACTACGCGCAGGACATCTCGGTCTTCCTGGTCTCGAACTTCAGACTGCCGGAGTTTCGGCCGCGGCGGCGCGCCGCGCTCAACCGGGTGATCGAGCTGCAGCTGGCCTTCGCTCGGGACTTCGCGAAGTCGCAGGGCGACACCCACTTCGAAGCGCGTCTGGCCCTGGGCCTCGTCCGATCGTTCGTATCGTCGACGCGCTTCGATATCCGAAGGGCCTTCGCCGAGGAGATGATGCGGCGCGCCCAATACCTTCTCGAGAGCCTGGGCAACGTATCGGGCTCGGACTACTCGTCGTTCCGGACCCCCGGCGACGTCCTCATATACACGGCCTGACGGGATGACACGCCTCGCAGTGATCGGCAACCCGGGCAGCTGGTCGTCCGACCACCTCCACGAAACCGCGGAACGACTGGCGGGCTCGAGCACGTTGATCGACCCGGCCCACCTGACCCTCGACCTCGCAGCCGGGCGGGTGCGAGCGGGTGACGTGGACCTCCACGACTTCGACGCGATCATCATGAAGAAGATCGGTCGGGGGTATCGACCCGAGTACGCGGACCGCCTCGACATGCTTCGTTTCGTCCAGGCTCGCGGAGTTCCGGTCTACTCCGACCCCACACGGATCCTCCGGGTCATCGATCGGCTGGCATGCACGGTCACCTTGGCCGCCAACGACATCCCGATGGCTCCCACCCTGGTCACCGAAAGCGTCGACGAGGCGGTGAAGGCCGTCGAGCGTTTCGGCTCCGTCGTGGCCAAGCCGCTCTTCACGAGCAAGGCGCGAGGGATGGCCGTCATCGATCACGGCTCCGATGCCCGCTCCCGGCTCGAGGCATTCCGGGACGACGGGAATCCGGTCATCTACCTCCAGCAGCGGATGGAGCTGCCCGGACACGATCTGGGTGTGGTCTTCCTCGGAGGGGAGTACGTCACGACGTATGCCCGGCGCGGTAGCGACGCGAGCTGGAACACCTCCGTGCTCGGAGACGGCAAATACGAAGCCGTCGATCCTCCGGACGACATCATCGAGCTGGCTCATCGGGCTCAGGAACCGTTCGGACTGACCTTCACCTGTGTGGACGTCGCCGAGACGCCGATCGGACCGGTGGTGTGGGAAGTGTCGGCGTTCGGCGGCTTTCGAGGCCTCCTCGAGGCACGGCAGATCGACGCCGCCGACCTGTACGTCAAATTCGTCCTCGACCGACTCGGAGTCGCCGTGTGATCCCGATGCCCGCCACGGCCGCCGAGTTGGCCGAATCCCTCTCGGACGGTGCACTGGCCGACCTCGTCGGGGATCGAGCCTCGCCTGTCGTCCGACTGGACGTGAGTGGCTGCCTGATCGACGTCGTCACGAGTGAAGAGCGACTCCGGGAGAAGTTGGCGCACTACTTCTCCGAACTCGTCGTCCCTCGCGACACGACTTCAGCCGAGTTCGTCATCGTCGCCGTCGAGGGGCCCGTCGCCGATCTCGACGTCGACTGGACCGTGAAGGAGCCGGAGCCGGGCAAGACGAAGATCAAGGAAGAGTGGGTCGACCTGCCCGACGGGCGCGTCGTGCGCAAGCGGCTCACGGGCATGGTGTTCGCCTTCGGCGGTGACCTACACTTCGCCTATGGACCGTGCTTCGACAACGACAATCAGGTCATCAACTTCATCAATAACCGCTACATGCAGTGGCGGCTGCAGCAGGGCTACGTACTCGTGCACGCGGGAGCCGTAGGGCACGAGGGTCGGTGCCTGGCGGTGTGTGGCCCGTCGGGTGCCGGGAAGTCGACCGCGGCGCTGGGCCTCGTCGGAGACGGGCTGGACTTCGTCAGCAACGATCGGTTGCTGATGCGGCTCGAGGACAATGGTGACGTCACCGTCCACGGAATCCCCAAGCACCCGCGCGTGAACCCCGGCACGATCATCTCGCAGCCGGGCCTGGGGCACATGATTCCGACCGACGAACAGGATCGGCTCCGAGCCCTGCCGCAGGACGAACTGCGCGTGCTCGAAGACAAGTACGACGTGTTGATCGACGACTTCGTCGGCCCCGGTCGGTTCCGGATGCAGGGAACGCTCGAGGCGCTCGTCATCGTGAACTGGACTGACGAGGGGGAGCCCACCGCCACCGAGATCAGTCTCGACGAACGGAGGGAGGTTCTCCCCCTCATCGTGAAGTCGCCCGGACTCTTCTACGAGCCCGAGGCCGGCGTCACGCTCGACCTCAGCGACGATCGGTACGTCGAAACGCTCGCCGGCGCACGCGTGCTGGAGATCACCGGACAGCGGGACTTCGAGAGCGCCCGTCGGCTGTGCCGAGAGGTTCTGGCCTCGTGACGCCGAAGGACGCCTCGGGGCGCATTCACGTCACGCGCGCTGCCACGATACCCGACCGGGTCCGTCTGGCCCGATACCGCCACGCCCCCGAACTGGGCCCGCGTGTCCTCTTCTTCTCCGGAGGCACGGGGCTTCGCGGCGTCAGCCGCCGCATCATCGAATACACGCACCACTCGAGCCACATCATCACTCCCTTCGACTCGGGTGGAAGCAGCGCCAAGCTGCGGAAAGCGTTCCGGATGCCGGCCGTCGGAGATCTACGGAACCGACTGATGGCCCTCGCGGATCAAACCGTGCTCGGGAACCCCGAGATCTACCAACTCTTCAAGTTCCGCTTCCCGGACGACGCGGACCAGGAGAGCCTGGTCCAATGGCTGGACCGGATGGTCCGGGGCCGCGACCCTCTCGTTCAGGCCGTCCCCGAGCCGATGCGCACGTTGGTGCGGAACCACATCGGCTTCTTCCAGGATGCCATGCCGGAGCGGTTCGACCTCCGCGGCGCTGCCATCGGCAACCTCGTCCTGGCAGGCGGATACCTGAATCAGGGTCGGACGCTCGAGCCCGTCCTGTATCTCTTTTCCCAGCTCGTCGAGGTCCGTGGCACCGTGCGTCCGGTCGTGGACAAGGACCTGCACCTCGTGGCCGAACTGGCCGACGGAACGATCGTGCCCGAGCAGCACCGCTTCACGGGCAAGGGCGGGAAGAGTCCGACCGTTCCGATCGAGCGGGTCTTCCTTTCCCGCTCTCGGCGGAACCCCGCGCCGGTGCACCCGCCGGTCCCCGAAGCGGTCGACGAATTGATTCGGACGTCCGACCTCATCTGCTTTCCGGTCGGCTCGTACTACTCGAGCGTGTTGGCCACTCTCCTTCCCGAGGGAGTCGCGGATGCCGTGGCCGAGACCGAAGTCCCGAAGGTGTACGTGCCGAACCCGGGACACGACCCCGAAGAGTTGGGCCTCTCACTCGTCGACAAGGTCGATCGGCTCATCGACGTCCTGCGGCAGGGCGCCAAACGTCGAACGCCGACTTCGAAGCTGCTCGACTTCGTCCTGGTGGATCCGAGGGCATGCACTCGGAAGGACGTCCGGGCCGTTCGCAAACGCGGCGTGAGCGTCCTCGAGACCGAACTGGTCGACCCGGAGACCCGACGGATCGACCCGTTGGCCTTCGTCGAGGCTCTCCTGTCGCTCGCCTGATGTACCCCATGATGCCGTGCCCGCAGCTATCGCCGAGTCCAACGTCCCGGGCACAGCTTCTCGATCCCTTCACACAAGTGGCGCTGGAACGGAGTGGCTGATGAGCATGAACGGAAACGGTGAAAAGCGCGGCGTCTCGTTCGAGGGCCAGGTCGAGCTCACCGACGCCATCGAGTACCTGAAGTCCCTTCAGGCAGCCCTGAAGAAGGGCAAGGTCTACGTGCAGAACGGCGCCGAGGTCGTCGCGCTCGAGCCCGAGCAGGCCGTGACCATGGAGGTCGAAGCGCGGACCAAGCGGGAGAAGCAGTCGATCAAGCTCACACTTCGGTGGGAGAAGGTCGAAGAGCCGGAGGAGGTTCCGACGGACAGCTTCGTGATCTCCGCCAAAGAGCCGGAGATCCCGGAGGTCGAGGTCGCCGAGGAGGCGTAGCTCCGGGCGCGTTCGTATCCGAGCGGGCCGGGTTGCGGCCCGGTCCGCTCAGTCCGTGAAGACGGTGCGATCCGGCTCGACGTGAACGAGGACGTCCAGTACGGGCACATCGCAGTCGAGGAGCCGATCTTTGACTCGATGCCCCAACGCGTGTCCAGCCCGGACGCTCATCGCAGGGTCGACCTCGATGTGGATATCGACGAGGTAGACGAGCCCACTACGGCGCACGCGCAGCTCGTCGACGTCGCACACCCCCGGGACCGCGTTCGCCACCTCCCGTAGCCGCAGCCGTACTTCCGGAGGGGCGGCCACGTCGAGGATGTCGGCCAGGGCGGTCTTGAAGAGTCGCACCCCGTTCCAACCGATCACCCCGCACGCCACGAGCGCGGCCGCATCGTCGGCCCGCGCCCAATCCGGGCCAGCCAGCAGCGCGATCGAGATGCCTCCGAACGCAGCGAGGCTCGTCAGGGCATCCGCCCGGTGATGCCACGCGTCGACCGCGATCGCCTGGCTGCCGACCTCTTCCCCTCGTGAGCGAAGCCATCGGAACATCCCCTCTTTGGCGAGCATCACGATGACCAGCACCGCGAGGGTGAACGCTTCGGGCGGTTCCTGCGGGCGCACCATCTCCCGGACCGCACCCACCGCGATGCCCACGGCAGCCAACAGGAGGACCGCGGCCACGACCAATCCCGCCAGCGATTCGGCCTTGCCGCGTCCGTACGGGTAGGCAGCATCCGGTTCGACCGCACCGAGCCTCATGCCGCCCAGAACCAGGAGCCCGCTGAAGATGTCGAGCACGGACTCGACACCATCGGCCACCAGGGCGAACGAGTTCCCGAGGATCCCCGCCCCGATCTTCAGCGCCGCCAGCAAGACGCTGGCCAGCAGGGCGGCCACGGCGGTGCGAGCACCCTCCAAATAGGCGCGCCGGGCGCGAGCGCCGGGGTTCACATTCGGCTCGGGTGGTGCCTCGGTCATGCCGAATGATAGAGGGCTCCGGGAGGACGGGTACCCCCCGGAGCCCTCGGCGTGAAGTCAGTCGGGACTTCAGTGTCCTCCGGGCCGGCGGTAGCGCACGGGAGGAGCCGGCTCGGGCTCGAAGTCGACCGCCTGCGTCTCCAGGAGTCGCAGCGCTTCGGCCACGGCAGCCTCCAACTGGGGATCGCCTCCGTCGGCGACCTCCCTCGGTGTGTTCATGACCTCGATGTCTGGCGCCACACCCTCGGCCTCGACGGCCCACTCGCCGTTCACGTCGAAGAATCCTCCGCGCGGGGCGACGAACGATCCTCCGTCGAGGAGCGGCGGCGTATCCCACGTGCCGACCAGGCCGCCCCACGTCTTCGTGCCGATCAGGGGCCCGACACCGCGGAAGCGAAAGAGGTAGGGCATGAGGTCTCCACCGGAGCCCGCACGCTCGTTGATGATCATCACCTTCGGTCCGAACAGCCCGGCCATCGGCTGCGTCCACGGCTTCTTGTCCCCCGCCTTGGAGTTGAAGTAGCCGGTGAGTTCTCGGGCCATGAGATCGACGATGTAGTCGGCGGCGGAGCCACCACCGTTGTTCCGCTCGTCGATGACCGCGCCCTGCCGGTCCTGCTGCGCGAAGTACATCCGGTTGAAGTAGGTGTAGCCTCCCTGGCCGGTGTTCGGCACGTAGACGTACGCCAACCGACCGTTCGACAGTTCGTCGACGCGTCTCCTGTTGCCCTCGATCCACGCCCAGTTGCGCAACTGGCTCTCGCTGGCGACCGGCTCGACCACGATGTCCCGGGCGCCCGACATCGTCGGGTTGTCGTTGACCGAGAGAACCACGGTGCGCCCCGCGGTCCCCTCCAACAACTCGAAGGGGTTCGTCGGCGACGTCAGTTCGGCGCCGTCGATCGCGACGAGGTAGTCACCCTCCGACACTCCGAGTCCCGGCTGCCCGAGAGGGCTGCTCAGCCCGGGATTCCACTGTTCTCCCGTGTAGATCCGGTCGATCCGGTACCACCCGTCCACCTCGGACAAATCGGCACCGAGGAGTCCCGTCCGTGGATTCATCTGATCGGGGAAATCCCCGCCGCGGACGTACGAGTGTCCGACCGCGATCTCCGCCGACAACATGTCGAGGAGGTGCCCGAAATCCGACCGGTGTTGGACATCGGGCAGCCAGGCCGAGTACCAGTCCCAGACGTCGTCCCACGGCGCCCCGTGCTGGTTGTCGACGTACAGGAAGTCTCGCATGAACCTCCACCCGTCCCGCAGCATCTGCGCCCACTCCTCCTGCGGCTCGACGCGGATCCTCATCCCCCCGAGAGCCAATCGGCCGTCGGCCCCACTCGGGGGTGGGCCGGCCGTCGCGTTCACGCTCCACGATGCTCCCGAGCGTGTCATGATCTTCGACCGGTCGTC
>JAUIKL010000157.1 GCA_030430625.1 Gemmatimonadota bacterium | reverse complement strand
TCGTCTTGTAGGGCGACTTGTCCTTCGAAAAGCGGGTGTCGCGATAGATGCGGAAGAGCGACCGCGGCGTGGCCATGAAGTGAGGGCTGATCTTGGCCAGGTGGGGGCCGAAGTCCGAGATCAGGCGTAGTGCCGGGTCCTTGATGTGGTCTTCGTACCGCGACTTGTTGTCGTTGAACCACTCGCGGTCGTTGTTCTCCGCGAGATCGTGCAGGAAGCTGAACGTCGCCTTCGTGAAGTAGCGCTCGGCCATCGGGCCCTCCGAACTCAGGGGTAGAGGCGCTCGATGCGCCAGCCGCCTTCACTCCGATGATACACGCACCGGTCGTGAAGTCGATCCGTCCGGCCCTGCCAGAACTCGATCGTTGCGGGTTCGATACGGTAGCCCCCCCAGAACGGGGGCAGCGGAATGTGCCCCTCACCGAAACGCTCTTCGACCTCGGCCACCTTCGCCTCGAGAACGCCGCGGTCCGAGAGCGGAGTGCTCTGCCGGGAAGCCCAGGCGCCGATTCGGCTACCCCGCGGGCGAGACTGGAAGTAGGCGTCCGACTCCGTGGCTCCGATCCGGTGCACCGTTCCGGTCACGCGGACCTGCCGCTCCAACTCCGTCCAGTGGAAACAGAGCGCCGCGTGGGGATTGGCGTCCACTTCCTTCGCCTTGCGGCTCGTGTAGTTCGTGAAGAACACGAAGCCGCGGGCGTCGACCTCCTTGAGGAGCACCATGCGGACGGACGGGTGTCCATCCGGGGTGGATGTCGCCAGCGCCACCGCCTCGGGCATCGGGATGCCGTTCGCTCCGGCGTGCGCGAACCACTCCTCGAACAGTTCGATCGGGTCGGCGGGGGTCGAGAAGTCGAACATCGATACGGCTCCGGGTTGGGGACTGCGGAATCTAGCGTGGCAAAGGCCGGGGGGAATTGACCTCGACGGGCCCCGAGTCGAGATTGGGAGTGTCGAGCCATCCCCCCCCCAGGGGGGTAGGGGTAACGAGATGCAATCGAATCATGCGGAGGCGATCGATCGCCGCCTCAAGAGCATCGAGGGTCATGTGCGCGGTGTGCGGCGCATGGTCGACGACGGCGCGTACTGCATCGACGTCGTGAACCAGATCGTCGCGATCGAGCGGGCCCTGAAGAAGGTGGGGGCGCTGGTCCTGGACGATCACCTCCACTCCTGTGTGGCCGACGCGATGGGGAGTTCCGACGCCGAGGAGCGGGAGCGCGTCGTCCAGGAACTCCTACAGGTCTATCAGGCCGTCGGACGCGGGTGAGACGGCGACACATCCAGGAGTCGAACGATGGAAACGAAGACGGTGAAGGTCCCGAGCATCAGCTGTGGTCACTGCGTGGCCACGATCCAGCGCGAAGTCGGGGGGGTGAAGGGTGTGTCCGAGGTGGAGGCGGAACAGTTGACCCGCGAGGTCAAGATCTCCTGGGACCCCGAGGCGACCGATTGGGTGGTGATCCGCAGGACCATGGAGCGGATCGACCACCCGCCGGTGGACTGACCCGCATCCGAAATGAAGACCGAGACAGAGCCGACGACGGCGGACATCACCCTGCCCATCACCGGGATGACGTGCAGCAACTGCGTCGTCACGGTGGAGCGGGCACTCGACCGGGCTCCGGGCGTGGTGGACAGCCGGGTCAACTACGCGTCGGAGCGCGCCTTCGTTCGGTATGACCCGACGATGACTTCGGTGGCCGACGTTGTGTCGGCCGTCGAGGGAGCGGGATACGGCGCGGTGGTGACCGGGGAGGACGACCTCGAGGACGTCGAGGCCGAGCTGCGAGCCCGGGAGGAGGCCTCACAGCGGCAGGCCTTCCTCGTCGGCGCGGTGCTGACCCTTCCCCTCTTCCTGTTCAGCATGGCTCGCGACTTCGGTTTCCTCCCGGCGTGGTCCCATGCGATCGGGGTCGACCTGGCGATGTTCGCCGTCGCCACCCCGGTACAGTTCTACGTCGGCCGGGGCTTCTACGTCGGGGCGCGCAACGCGCTCCGCAACCGGTCGGCCAACATGGACGTCCTCGTCGCCCTCGGTTCGTCGGTCGCGTACGCGTACTCCGTCGTGGTCGTCGCGGGGGAGATCCTGGCCGTGCCGGGGTTGGGGGACCACGTCTACTTCGAGACGTCGGCGCTGATCATCACACTGATCAAGCTCGGTAAGCTGCTCGAAGTCCGCGCCCGCGGCCGGACCGGGGTCGCCATCCGCGAACTCCTCGACCTCCAGCCGGCCACGGCGTGCCGGGTCGACGACGGGCGGGAGGTGACGATTCCGGTGGAGGAGGTGCGTGTCGGGGACACGCTGCTCGTACGCCCCGGAGAGCGCGTTCCCGTCGATGGGGACGTCGTGGACGGCCGAGGGAGCGTCGACGAGAGCATGCTGACCGGCGAGAGCCTTCCCGTCGAGAAGGAAGCGGGAGATCCGGTCCGGGGCGGGACCGTCAACGCGTCCGGGGCGTTTCGGATGGTGGCGAGTGCCGTCGGTTCCGACACGGCTCTCGCTCATATCGTGCGCATGGTGCGCGACGCGCAGGGCAGTCGGGCTCCGATCCAGCGGACGGCGGACCGGGTGGCGGAGGTGTTCGTCCCCACAGTGATCGGGATCGCTTTCCTGACCTTCCTCGTCTGGCTCTTCGTACTCGACGCGTCGTTCACCGACGCCATGCTCCGACTCATCGCCGTTCTCGTCATCGCGTGCCCGTGTGCCCTCGGTCTGGCCACCCCGGCGGCCGTCATCGCGGGGACCGGGTGGGGTGCCCGCAACGGGATTCTCTTCCGGAACTCCGAGGCCATCCAGCGCACCGAGGGGGTCGAAACCGTCATCCTCGACAAGACGGGCACCATCACCGTCGGGGAGCCGACCGTACGCGCCATTCACGTCGAGGGTGTGTCCGACGAGGTCGCCCTGACCGCCGCCGCGTCGGCCGAGTCCCGCAGCGAACACCCGCTGGCGCGCACCCTCGTGCGGTACGCCGACGACCGAGGACTCGAGCGAACCGAACCGACTTCGTTCGAGTCGATCGCGGGGTACGGGGTCGAAGCCACGGTCGGGGGGGAGACCGTTCTGGTCGGAAACCGGGCGCTCGTCGCTGCGCGTGGTAGCGGGAAGATCGAAGCCCGCTGGGACGAAGTGGCCGAGGAGGTCGAGGGTCAGGGCGCGACACCGGTCTGGATCGCCCGGGGTGGGGCGGTGGTCGGGATCCTCGGCCTGGCCGACGAGCCACGGTCCGGCTCGGCGGCCGCCGTGTCGGCTCTGCGAGCCTCCGGGGTCGCGGTCGCGATGGTGACGGGAGATCGCCCCGGCGTGGCCCGCGCCATCGGGAGGGAAGTGGGTATCGACGACGTTCGTGCCGAGGTGCGGCCGGGGCGGAAAGCGCGGATGGTCGACGAGGTTCGGACCGATTCGGGGCGAGCCGTCGCCATGGTCGGGGACGGGATCAACGATGCGCCCGCTCTTGCGAGCGCGGACGTCGGGATGGCCATCGGGGCGGGGACGGACGTCGCCATCGAGGCCGCCGATGTCGTCCTCATGAGCAGTGATCTGCGTGCCGTCCCCCAGGCCCTGGCCCTCTCGCACCGCACCATGCGGACGATCCGCCAGAACCTCTTCTGGGCCTTCGCATACAACGTCGCTCTGATTCCGATCGCGGCGGGGGTGCTGCACGGCTTCGACGCGCTCCCGACGATGCTTCGCTCGCTTCACCCCGTGTTGGCGGCGGGGGCGATGGCGTTCTCTTCGGTCACCGTACTCGGCAACGCCCTCCGGCTGACCCGATGGCGGGGACCCTCGGAAACCCTGCAGCCCCGATCGCCGTAGGAGACGACATGATTACCATTGCGAAACGAATCGTCCGACTCGTTCTGAGCCTGATCTTCGGCAAGCGCTGAGGCGTCCCCTCAGCCGGCCGCCACCTGGGCCAGCGTGTTGCGTAGACGCTCGGTCAGCACCCGGTAGACGCCGCGAGCGAGCACCGGGTTCTGCTCGATGGCACGATCGAACGAATCCCGATCCAGGGAGAGGAGTGTGGTCGCTTCGGCAGCCGTCGCCGACGCCGAGCGCGACTCCTTGTCCAGGATCGCCATTTCTCCGAAGCCCTCCCTCGACCCGAGGGTGGCCAGCTTCGTGGCGCCGCGCGTGATGACGACGGAGCCCTGTACGACCATGAAGAAGGCGTCCCCGTCCTCACCTTCCGTGAAGATCACCTCGTCCTTTTCTGCGTAGACGACCTCCGCCACCGCGGCGATCCCCGCGAGATCGGCGCCCGGGAAGTTCCGGAAGAACTCCGATCCCTTGAGGATCATCACCTTCTCGATCAACGGCATCATGTCTTCGCTCTCCACACGGGCGTCGAGGGGGCGACCCGGCACGGTCACCTCGCGCTCACGCCCCAAGTAATAGAGGCCGAGGGCGTGGGGCCACCAGTCTCCTTCGGCCACGAGGGCGCCACCCGGGTCGCTCCGAACCGATTCACTGTCGGGGAGCAACTCGAAGACGCGGTGCGGCGGCATGCCGTCCGCCACGATGTCCAGGAAGGGCATGACCGCTCCGCCGCTCGCTCCGGAAACGGTGCCCTCCAGAAGCTCGAGCGCATTGGACCGGCTCGCCGCGCTGTCGCTTCGCAGGGCGCTCGCGATCCGATCGATCCGGTCCGGGTCGTACGTCAGGCCCAGGATCTTCAGGACACGGTAGACCGAGCGGTCCCGGAGGCCTTCGAGCTCCAGGGAGACGAAGGCGTCACGCGGGCCGTCCGACCGAGCCCCCGTGAGCGACGCCGTGGCACCGAAAAGAAGGCCGCGGCGCATCTCCTCCCGAAGAACGTGACGGAGCTCCCCCTCTTCGATCGGTGGCACCTTCTTGCTCGCGCGCATCCGACTGAGCGAATGGAGGGCCGGTGGGCCGAGAGCCGGTTCGTCCAGAAGGTCGATGAGGGTGGCTCGTGTCGTGGGCCCCTCGATGCTGGCCAGGGCCGTAATCACGGTCCGGCGCAGCGGAAGTTGCAGTTCACGGCGGTGCAGGACGCCGGCCAGAATAGGAACGCTGTCCGGCCCGAGCTCGGCCAGGGCCTGGAGCGCCGCGGAGCGCACGTCCGGGTCCTCGATCAGCTCGGCCAACTCCTCCAGGAAGTCCGTGCTCTGGAGGTCGCCGATGGCTCGACAGGCCACGACGCGATCCTCGGGCCTTGAACCGCGAAGCCAGTCGCGAAGCCGCTCGCTCGTCGCCTGCCACCCGAGCCGCGAAAGTGCGACGATCGCCGCCTGCCGCACCTGGGGTTCTTCGTGATCGAGGAAGCGCATCACCGCGTCCGGATCGATATCCGTGGTGCGACCGATACTGTCGATGAGCGCGGCGAGTACGTAGCCGACGCGTTCCTCGGCGAGTCGGCCCGCGATCGACATGCCCGCAGCGAAGTCGAGCGGAGCGTCGATCCGCCCGAAGAGGGCGGCCGCCTCGGCTCGGACCTCGGGGATCTCGTGCGACAGCAACGACGCGAGGCGCGGCAGAGCATCTTCCGGCGGAAGCTGCTCGAGCAGGGTCGCGGAGAAGATCACGATCGTGGGGTCGGCGTCCTGGATGCCGCGGTCGATGATCGACAGGGTCGCCTTGTCGACGACCAGCGGTGTGTGTTCGGTCTGAGTGAGGTCGACGGCGTGGCGGGTGAGCGCCGACTCGAGGGCGCTCATGTACCGCTGCCGGTGTCGCGTGTAGGTCCCGAAGGCCACGGTGGCCGAGGCGATCGTCGCGAAGGGAAGGAGATGGGGGGAACCGCTCAGCCCCAGAGCGATGCCGCCTCCGGCAGCCTTGGACAGAGGGCGCAGGACGCCGTCCAGGGTGGCGAGGGCCACACTCTTCACCTTTCCGGGGAAGGGAAGGAGCGAGACCTGTTCGACCGGCTTCTGCAGGCTGAACTGGAGGATGTCGTCGAGCGCCTGTGCCACCACGAGCGCAATCAGCCCACCGAAGATCGCCACGCCCCCCGAGGCCAGGACGAGAGCGCCGCCGTGCAACATGGCGGCGAACGACACGCCGAACCGGGGGAAGAGCACACGAGACGCCCAGAGCTGGACCAGGAGGGTGCCGGTGCCGACAGCCGCCGACATCAGACCGTAGATCGCCGTGATGTCGTCTCGTTCGAAGAGTTCCTGGAGGAGGAACTTGAGCTGCAGGTCGATCAAGGTGCCGGTGATGGTCAGGGCGATCAGCCCGAGTGCGAGCAGGCGTAGGAGCCGGCTCCCCAACACGGCCTGGAAGCCGCGACCGGAACGGGAGAGGAAAAGGAGGGCCGCGTTCTGGCCCCCGTCTTCGGACTCGATCTCACGACCCGGCGCGTCGACGAGCCAGAGGAGTGGGAGGGCCGCGGAGAGGAGGACTGCGGCGATCCACAGGAGGTTCGCCGTCCCGAGCTGGATGGCGGCCGGAGCGACCGCCGTCCCCCCGACGATCGCGCCGATCGACGCACCGACTCCGATCATCGGTAGAAGTCGTTTGGCCTGGCGACCCGTGAGCATACTTCCCGCGTAGTCCCAGGCGTGGGTCAGGATCAGCACCTGAACCGTCGACAGCGCGAGGTAGACGACAAAACCCGTGCGGGGGCTGATTCCGAAGAGCACGCGGCACACGACGACCGCCACGAC
>JAUIKL010000156.1 GCA_030430625.1 Gemmatimonadota bacterium | reverse complement strand
CACCGACCATGCCGATCACCGGCGTGGGGTAGATGGCCTTGCCGTCGGTCTCGTTGAAAAGGGAGACGTTGCCCCCCGTGACCGGTGTCTCGAACGCCGCACAGGCGTCCCGCATCCCCAGGACCGCCTCGCGGAGCTGGTAGTAGATGTGGGCCTTCAGCGGGTTCCCGAAGTTCAGGTTGTTGGTGATCGCCGTCGGCGTCGCCCCGACACAGACGAGGTTGCGCGCCGCCTCGGCCACCGCCGCCATCGCACCCGTTTTGGGCTCGAGGTAGACGAGGCGCCCGTTGCAGTCCGTCGTGGCCGCCACCGCGCGGTTCGTTCCGCGGATCCGGACGACACCCGAGTCGCCCCCGGGCCGCACGGCGGTCCCGGTGCGCACGGTGGTGTCGTACTGGTGGTAGATCCACCGCTTCGACGCGACGTTCGGCGAACCCAGCAGGAGGAGGAGTCCTTTGGTCAGGTCCCCTTCGGGAATCGTGTGCTCGCTGAGATCGGCCTCGCGCAGCGCGACGACCTCGGGGGATTCGATCCCCTCCCGCTCGTACGTCGGGCAGCCCTCCGTGAGGGGGAGGGCCGGGATGTCGGCGACGACTCGACCATTCTCGAGCACCCGGAACATCCCGTCGTCGGTCACGCGCCCGATGACTGCGGCCTCGAGCTCCCACTTTTCGAGGATCCGACGGACTTCGTCCTCGCGCCCGGGTTCGGCCACCACGAGCATCCGTTCCTGGGACTCGGAGAGCAGGATCTCGTACGGTGTCATCCCGTTCTCGCGCACCGGAACGTCGGTCATCTCCATCTCGACGCCCGAGCCACCACGGCCGGCCATCTCGGAGGCCGACGAGGTGATGCCCGCCGCACCCATGTCCTGGATCCCGGAGATGGCGCCACTCGCGATCAGCTCCAGGCTGGCTTCGAGGAGGAGCTTCTCGGTGAACGGGTCTCCAACCTGGACCTGCGGGCGGCTCGACTCGTCCGCGTCTTCGGAGAGCTCTTCGCTGGCGAAGGTCGCACCGTGGATCCCGTCTCGGCCGGTGCGGGCACCGACCGCCATGAGAGGACTTCCGTTCCCCGACGCCGCCGCCGTGATCAACTCCTCGTGTTTCATGAGACCGAGGCACATCGCGTTGACGATCGGGTTGCCCTCGTATCCGCGGTCGAACTGGACCTCCCCGCCGATGTTGGGGATGCCCACGCAGTTGCCGTAGTCGCCCACGCCGCTGACCACACCGCTGAAGAGGTACCGCACACGCCCCGAGTCGAGGTCCCCGAAACGGAGCGAGTCGAGAACGGCGACCGGTCTCGCACCCATCGTGAAGACGTCGCGCAGGATCCCACCCACGCCCGTGGCCGCACCCTGGTAGGGCTCGACCGCCGAGGGGTGATTGTGGGACTCGATCTTGAACGCCAGGGCGAATCCGTCTCCCACGTCGATGACGCCGGCGTTTTCACCGGGGCCCTGAAGGACCCACGGGGCGCGGGTCGGGAGGAGACGGAGCAGTCTCTTCGAGTTCTTGTATCCGCAGTGCTCGGACCACATGGCGCTGAAGACCCCCAACTCGGTGAAGGTCGGGGTGCGGCCCATGATCTCTCGTACGCGCTCGTACTCCTCCTCGGAGAGTCCGTGGTCGGCTACGACCTCGGCGGTGATCTCCGGGTCTCCGTCTCGGGGGTCGACGGGAGGGGTCGTCGTGGCGCCTTCGGCTTGGCTCACGCTGCTATGGCTCGGTGTTGGGTAGGGGCGGGGACGCGACTACGCGTGCGAAAGGGCGTGGACCATCGACTCGAACAGTCCGGTGCCGTCGGTCGAGCCGAGGAGTTTTTCCATGGCCCGCTCGGGATGTGGCATCATGCCGAGCACGTTTCCGCGCTCGTTCGTGATCCCGGCGATGTTGCCGAGCGAGCCGTTGGGGTTCGCCTCGTCGGTGACGGCGCCGTTCCGGTCGGCGTACCGGAAAACGACGCGTCCCTCGGACTCGAGTCGCTCGAGGGTGTCTTCGTCCACCTCGTAGTTCCCCTCGCCGTGGGCGATGGGGATACGAAGGAGTTGACCCTTCTCGTACGCCGTCGTGAAGAGGGTGTCGTCCCGCTCGACGCGCAGGATCACATCCCTGCTCTCGAAGCGGAGGGTGTCGTTTCGGACGAGGGCCCCGGGGAGCAGCCCGGCCTCGCAGAGAATCTGGAAGCCGTTGCAGATGCCGAGGACCGGGCCCCCGGCGTCGGCGAAGGCGACCACGTCTTCCATGATGGGCGACATCCGCGCGATGGCGCCGGCCCGGAGGTAGTCCCCGTACGAAAAACCGCCGGGGAGGAGCACCGCGTCGAAGCCTTCCAGCCCTCGCTCGCGATGCCAGACGAAGCTGGGCTCCGCCTGCACCTGCTGTGCGGCCTTGTACAGATCGTAGTCGCAGTTCGACCCCGGGAAGGTGATGACGGCGACCTTCATGACGCGCTCGCTACGGACTCGACGCTGGAGACCTCGTAGTCCTCGGTCACGGGGTTGGACAGGAGCTTCCGGCACATGGCCTCGGCCGCCTCGGTGGCCGCCTCTTCGGACTCGGCCTCCATGTCGAGATAGATCGCCTTCCCGACGCGCACGTCGTGCACGCCGTCCCAGCCCAGTGAGTTCAGCGAGTGGTGGATCGCCTTCCCTTGCGGGTCGAGAAGTCCGGGACGGGGTTTCACACGGACTTCGACGCGATAGTGGCTCAAGCGTGCTCCTCCAGACCCCGGTCGGGGTCGAGGTCGGGGTGATCGTCTTCGATTTGGGTGCGCCTCGGACTTCTCGGGCCGAGGTCGCCGTAGTCCAGGTCGCGGGTCTCCGCGTCGAGCTCGTCTTCGTCCTCGTCGAGCAACGGATCTCCGCTCGGCAGGCGATCGACGAGGCCCATCAGGACCGACTTCACCAGGCCCCATGCCACGTACAGCAGGAGGGCCGAGAAGAAGTAGTAGCGGGGTACGGTCAG
Organism: Gemmatimonadota bacterium; assembly: GCA_030430625.1. Classification (GTDB taxonomy): domain Bacteria; phylum Gemmatimonadota; class Gemmatimonadetes; order Longimicrobiales; family Gaopeijiaceae; genus UBA2589. The sequence continues at coordinate 3,675 of JAUIKL010000156.1, read as the reverse complement.
GGCGAGGAAGAGCCCGCCCATGACGACGACCGTGTTGAAGATCCCACGCCGCGTTCGGAGGCCGATCTTCGGCATCTTCGCGTACGGGACGTGACTCACGAGGAGGACGCCGAGCAGGACCATGCTCACGCCGAGGATCTGCTGCCACGGCTGATCCTCGAGGTAGAGGGCGAAAAGCGGGGTTTGGCTGAAGGGGAAGTAGGAGGCCAGGAGCATCCCCGCCGCGGGGGAGGGGAGACCGTGGAAGTACCGCTTCGCCTCGCCGCCCTGTTCGATGTTGAATCGGGCCAGCCGAACCACGACTGCCGTGATATAGACGAAGGAGATCGTCCAACTCCACGGTGTGCTGCCGAAGTACAGCTCGAACATGATGAAGCCGGGCGCCACACCGAACGAAATGGCGTCGACCAGTGAGTCCAACTCGGCTCCGAAGGCCGACCCTGTGCGGGTGAAGCGGGCTACGCTCCCGTCCAGCATGTCGAGCGTACCGGCGAAGATGATGCACCAGCCGGCCCACATGAGGTCTCCGCGCGACGCCGACACCATGGCGTAGACGCCGAAGAAGAGGTTGCCGAGCGTGAAGGCCGACGGGAGGATGATGACCCCCCGCTGCAGAGCCTGCCGCCTCGGTCGTCCGTCCCGCTGGTTCATCCGGTGTTCTCGGGCCGCTGTCGGGCCATCGGAGTCGCCCCGACGACCACGCGGTCACCGACCTGGCTGACCACCTCCCAGTGCCGCGGCAGGAAGAGGTCGACACGGGAGCCGAAGCGGATCAGGCCGAAGCGGCGACCGCGCTCCACGCGGCCTCCCTCCTCGGGGTCGGTGAGGATCCGTCGAGCGACCAGCCCAGCGATCTGGCGGACCAGGACACGCCCGTGCTCCGTCGCGATGCCGAGCGAAGCCATCTCGTTGTCCTCGGACGCCTTGTCCGCCCACGCGACCGCGTACGCTCCCGGTCGATAGATCTTCTGCTCGACGACACCGTCCACGGGACTGCGTTGTACGTGGACGTCGAAGACCGAGAGGAAGATCGAGATCTTCGTCGCAGGTCCACCGATGAAGGTGTCCTCCTCGACCTCGTCGATCCGGATCACCTTGCCCTGGCCGGGGGCCACGACCACCGACGGATCGGTCGGTATGTCCGGCTCCGGGTTCCGGAAGAACCAGAGCACGAAGACCGCGGCCGCCGACGTGACGAGCGCTGCCCCGAGGAGTAGCACGTGCGCCAGCGAGCCGGGCGTCGTCGGTCCGAAGCCGACCGACGCCCAGCAGACACCCGCGAGGACACCGCCCGCCATTGCGAACGGATATCCCTCGCGGGCGATGGTCACCGGTCGTCTCCGAAGCTCGGGGGCACGTACGCGTCGAGCGCGGTGCCGGTGAGGCGCTGGAACACTTCCTTGTACCGGTCGGAAGCCGCCTGCACGACCTCGTTCGGCAGATCCGGCGGCGGCGGGCTCTTGTCCCAGTCGAGGGTGTCGAGCCAGTCGCGGACGGGCTGCTTGTCGAGGGACGGCTGCCCGCGCCCGATCCCGTAGCTCTCCTTGGGCCAGAAGCGGGACGAGTCCGGCGTCAGCACCTCGTCGATCAGGAGGAGTCGACCGTCCTTGTGGCCGAACTCGAACTTGGTGTCGGCCAGGATGATGTCGCTGCCCTCCGCCACGTCCCGCCCGTACCCGTAGATCTGCAGCGAGAGCTCCTTGAGACGGTTCGCCAACTCGTCTCCGAGGATCTCCTTCGTCTGGCCGAAGGTGATGTTCTCGTCGTGCTCTCCCTCCTGCGCCTTGGTAGCGGGCGAGAAGATGGCCGGCTCGAGCTTCTGGCTCTCCTGGAGCCCCTCCGGGAGCGGCTCGCTCGCCAGCGTTCCCGACTGCTTGTACTCCTTCCACGCCGAGCCGGAGATGTAGCCGCGGACCACACACTCGACGAGGACGGGCTCGGTCTTGTGGACGAGCATGGATCGACGGGCCCAGACGTCCCGGCTGGCCGCGAGTTCGGGATGGCGCGCCACGATCCGGTCCGGGTCGACGGCGATGAGGTGGTGGTCGACCTGACCCTCGAGCTGCTCGAGCCACCACGCGGTGATAAGGGTGAGCACCTCGCCCTTGTGGGGGACCGGCTGCGGGAGCACGACGTCGAAGGCGCTCACACGGTCACTCGTGACCATGAGGAGCGTCTCGTCGTCCACGCCGTAGACGTCGCGGACCTTGCCGCGATGGAGGAGGGGCAGGTCGAGATCGGACTGGTGGACGGCGTCAGACATGGAGGTCGGGGTCGCTCAGTTGAATGGAGTGGGCTCTCTGGCGCTCGAGAGCGGGCTCGACGTCCCGCTCGAGGAAGCGCACGACTTGGGAGGGTGCACGGCCGACGAATCGACGAGGGTCGACCATCTCGTCGAGTTCGCCTTCGGCGAGGCCGAACGTCTCGTCTCCCGCGATCCTTTCGAGGAGGTCGGCATCGGCCCCTTCTTCCTTCATTCGGCGCGCTGCGGCCATCGAGTGCTGTCGAATCCGCTCGTGCAGTTCCTGCCGGTCGCCTCCGCGACCGACGGCGTGCATCAAGATCGTCTCCGTCGCCATGAAGGGAAGGTGTTCGGCCAGGTTCCGGCGAACGACCTCGGGGTTCACGATCAGCCCCCGCGATACGTTCTCGAGAAGGACGAGTCCTCCGTCCAGAGCCAGGAAGGCGTCCGGGATCGAGACGCGGCGGTTCGCCGAGTCGTCGAGGGTGCGTTCGAGCCACTGCGTGGCGGCCGTGAACGCGGGGTCCTGGGCCAGAACGATGACGTGTCGGGCCAGGGCGCACATCCGCTCCGCCCGCATCGGGTTCCGCTTGTACGGCATCGCGGACGAGCCGATCTGCTCGGACTCGAAGGGTTCTTCGACCTCTCGGAGGTGAGCGAGGATGCGGAGGTCGTGTCCGATCTTGGACAGCGACGTGGCCACCCCCGCCAACGTGCTCTGCACGGCGTAGTCGACCTTGCGCGCGTACGTCTGGCCGGAGACCGGGTACGTCGACTCGAAGCCCATCCGGCGCCCGACGGCCGAATCGAGGGCGTCGACCTTGTCTCCGTCCCCGTCGAAGAGCTCGAGGAAGGAGGCCTGCGTGCCCGTGGTGCCGCGCACGCCGCGAAATCGGAGCGATGCGATGCGGTGGTCGAGCTCCTCCAGGTCGAGGAGCAGGTCCTGGATCCACAGGGTGGCCCGCTTACCGACGGTGGTCGGCTGTGCCGGCTGGAAGTGGGTATACCCGAGGGTCGGGAGCTCCGCGTGTTCCCGAGCGAAGCGGGCGAGGGCCTCGATGCAGCGAACCACACGCGCCCGGATCAGTTCGAGCCCGTCCCGGTGGAGGATGAGGTCCGTGTTGTCTCCGATGAAGGCACTGGTGGCGCCGAGGTGGATGATCCCTCGTGCGGCCGGGGCGTCGTCACCGAAGAGGTGCACGTGGGCCATCACGTCGTGACGGAAGCGCTTCTCGTACTCCGCTGCCCGCTCCAGATCGAGGTCGTCGACCGCGGCTCGCATCTCGGTCAGAGCCTCCTCCGAGATCTCGAGCCCGAGTTCGGCCTCCGACTCGGCCAGGGCGATCCAGAGGCGGCGCCATGTGCCGTAGCGGCGACTCGGGGAGAAGACGCCCTGCATCTCTCGGGATGCGTAGCGGTCACAAAGGGGGTGG
>JAUIKL010000155.1 GCA_030430625.1 Gemmatimonadota bacterium | reverse complement strand
GTCAGCAGGCGTGCGAAGACCCGTTCACGCAGCGCCTGAGCCATCATGTCGTCGCTCTGCGTGCGGAAGGCGCTCACGGGAAGGCCCGGGTCGATCCCGGAGACGAGCGTTCGGACATCGCGCTGGAGTTCGCCGACAGGCCGTGTCGAGCGCATCACGAAGTGGGTCGAGTAGAGGCCCCCGGGTCGCTGCTCCCACGAGTCGAAGAAGCCGGGTTCCACCTCTTCTTTCAGGCCCGAGTACTTCACGTCGGGGACGACCCCGACGATCTCCACCTGCCGGTCCCGACCGACGGTGAACGTGCGCCCGAGAGCCGCACCGCCGAAGAGGAGGCGCTCGGCGGTTTCGTTCACGACCACCACGTGCGGAGCGCCGGCGTCGTCCACCTCCTCGACGAACCGACCCTCTCTGAGCGGAATGCCCATCGTCTCCAGGAAGTCCGCGCTCACGGCGTTGTAGTCCATCATCGGCGTCTCACCGTCGATCTGGACCCACCCGTTGGATCGCCATCCGCTCACGAGGACGTTCTCGACGATGGCGGCGGACTCGACCCCGGACAGCGCGTCGAGCTCATCGAGCACGCGCTGGTAGATCTGCGTCTGCTCCTCGTCGTCCTTTGTGACGAGGCTCGCGTCGACCCGGAAGGCGACGATGCCCTCCGGGCGGAAGCCCGGGTCCACGGAGACGATGTTGCCGAGCGTCTGGAGGAAGAGGCCAGCGCCCACGACGAGCGGAACGGAGATCGCGATCTGCGCCGCGATCAGCGCCCGACCGAGCCGGAAGCTTTTGGCCGAGCCACCCTGGCTACGCACCCCGAGGTGGTCGTTGGGCTCGGTCCGCATCATCCTCGCCGCAGGAGCCCATCCGGTGAGGCCGGCGGCCAGGAGGGCCGCGAGCGTTGCCGACGCGATCAGGGGCCAACTGACCTGGTAGCTCACGTCCGCCGCACCGTCGCCTCCGGTCAGCGAGGAGACGAGAAGTGGGCCGCCTTTCAGTGCCACCCAGAATCCGAGCGCGCCCCCGAGCATCCCGAGCACGAGACTCTCGAGAAGCTGTGGGCGAGCGAGTTCCCATCGGCTGGCGCCGAGCGCTCGACGGAGGGCCAACTCTTCGGATCGGGCCACCCCGCGGGCCAGGAGGAGCGTGGTCAGATTCGCGCACGCGATGAGCAGCACGAGGGCCACGGTTACACCGAGGATCCGGAGCGGACCCTCCGTTTCCGTGCGCAATTCGTCGATGCCACGGCTCCCCTCCAACATGCGGACCTCGACATCCCCGCCATCGCCTTCGGCCACGACGCCGGCCTCGACCATGTGCGCCGACAGGAGCGCGCTCCACCCGGAGGCGACGGCGTTCCACTCGAGGGCGGGGTCCACCCGGGCGATCGCGCGGATCCAGTGGTTCATCCTGGTGGTGTGGATGCTCTCGCCCTCCGGCATGTTGAAGGCGAAGAATCCGGACGCGTGCGCGCGCGGGATCGTGATGTCGGTGGCCCCGAAGAACCCTCCCGGAGACAGCCCGACGTACGACTTCTTCGTCACGCCGACGATCTGGAAGGGAAGTCCGTTGAGTCGGACGGTGCTCCCGACGACATCCGGGTCGGCTCCGAAGGCGCGTTGCCAGAAGGAGTGGGTGATCACGGCCGCCGGCGCCGCGCCCTCCTGGTCGTCGTTCGGATGAAGGAGGCGCCCGGTGTGTGCCGACAGTCGGAGTGTCTGGAAGTACGATCCCGACACCATCATCCCGCTGGCGGCCAGTGCCGGCTCGTCTCCGCGGACGACCGACATCTCACGGATGTAGGCGTAGGCGGACAACTCGACACCCTCGGGACTCGCGTCACGGAGTTCGGCGAAGGCCGGCCACGAGACGTTGCTGGCCACACGCCGTCCGTCGACCGGGTCCACACTCGAGTCCGAGCCGTTCTGGCTTCCGTTCCACCGCTCGGGCCAGGTGTGGTAGACCAGCGAGAGTTGCTCGGGCTCTTCGACGGGGAGGGTGAGGAAGAGGATCGATCGCATCGCGCCGTAGATCGCGGTGGTCGCGCCGATGCCGAGGCCGAGCGATAGGACGGCGACAACCGTGAAGCCGGGTGTTTTCACGAGCCCCCGGAGCGTGCGGCGGAACTCCCCACCGTCGAAGCGCATCGATCGGACTGCCCCACCCGCCAGCCACGCCGGCACGACCACGACCTGGGCAACGTACCAGAGCCACGCCGTGCCCCGCCCCTCGCGTGCCCTGCGGTCGTACGATTCGGAAAGGTCCCCGAGGATTTCGTCCCGATCGCCTCGCGGAAGAAGGGCGCCGAGGAGCCGCTCGGCCCACTTCGGTGGCGCCCTCACGACTCACCCGCCAGGACCGAGTCGAGTCCGTCGGCCATCGCATCCCACTCCCGACGGGCCAGCTGCAGAGCCTGAAGCCCCGCCGGTTCGATCGAGTAGACCTTCTTGGCCCGACCGCCGCGCTCGGGAGTCGATGCCCCCTTCGCGCCGCGGATCATCCCCTTGGCCTCGAGACGCCGCAGGGTGACGTACACCGCTCCGGGTGACGTCTCCCGGTCCGTTCGCTCGGCCAGCTCGTCGAAGATGGCCGCTCCGTACGCCTGGTCCCTCAACCGAAGGATCGCCAGTAGGAGGAGCTTCTCGAAGCCGCCCAGTGTCTCTCCCGCACCCATGTGATGTCTCCCGTCCCCTCAGTAACCCGACACTGTCAGGTTGATATGTATGACACTGTCGGGTTCGGGGCAAGCCGCGGGATCGATCCGGGGGCGGGGGAGGGCGACAGCGAAGCCGAAACTTGACCCACGTCGGCTCCGTACCTATCTACCATCCCCACCGGAGCCTACGCGCGCGAAGCTCGGCGCCCGCCCCGGACCTTCCTTCTCGGCAAGAGAGCGAGATGTCAGACACCCACTACAGCGTCGCCGGAAGCGGCTCGACCGTCGTCATGACGGTGCGGGCACGCGTGCGCGCGGGTGTCGACCCCCTCGCGTTCCGGCGTGTCCCGAAGCCGATCATCGATCGGTGGGAGGCGGATACCTGACCTAACCGACATCGCAGTCGCTGTTGGTACTCCGGTCTTCCGCCGCCCCAAGCGGTCAGGGAAGCCCGGATTTTTTTGTACCCCCACATCGGGTCTGTCGACCCGACACCGAGAACGATCATGAGTCAGAACGAATCACGGACGATCGATGCGGAGATCGTCGAGCGGTATACGGACCAACCGGCGGCCATGCCGCCCGCCGTCCGCGCCGCGATCGAGGGCGCCTGGGGCGGCCGCCCGGTTCAGCTGTACGCACTCCTCGACCTCGACGCCGGCCTGAGGCTGTCCGAGGCCTGGCTGGCGCTCGGCCCCGACGCCGTGGCGGTGGCCGAGGAGCGAGACGGCGCCTGGGCGGTTCGGTCCTTCGAGCGGGCCCGACTCGAGGGTGTCCTGGAAGCTCCGGGTCTGTCGGGGAACACGCTGACCTTCCTGGGCTCACCCGACGATCCCGCGCTCGCCATCGTGCGGTACACGCACCGGCAGCGGCGGGCCGTGGAGAACGTACGTTTCGTGCTCGAGCAGGAACTCGAGGGACGGACGGTGCCGGAAACGGACGCGGACCGGGAGTATGCGGCCAGCATCGCGGGGCCGATCCGTGAAGCGCAGGCTCTCGTGTCCGGGAACTCGTCGGCCGTGCTCTGGCGGCTGCTCGGGTACCTCGGCCCGTACCGGTGGCAGGTGGTCGTGGGCTTTCTGGCCGCGACGCTGATCACCGCCGTGTCCCTGGTGCCGCCCTTCCTGGCCGGGATCATCATCGACGACGTCGTCGGGCCGGTGCAGGGCGGCACACGCTCCGTGAGCGAGGGTGCGCGCGTGGCCTGGATGGCCGTGGCCGCGATGGCCGTGGTGTACCTCGTACGTCAGGCGTCGGCCCTCGTGCGCCTACGCTACATGGCCATCCTCGGTGAGTGGGTGGCCCGGGATCTCCGGAACCAGCTGTACGAGCACCTCCAGAGGCTTTCGCTCGGCTTCTATTCGAGGAAGAAGACGGGGAGTCTGATTACGCGGGTCAGCTCGGACACCGACCGGCTCTGGGACTTCCTGGCGTTCGGTGTGGTGGACGTGTCGCTGTCGGCGGTGATGCTCGTCGGGCTCAGCGGGGTGCTGCTTTACCTCGATTGGAGGTTGGGGCTGGTGATGGTCGTGCCGGTGCCGGCCTTCTGCTGGGCGATCTGGAAGCACGGCGAACACATGAACCAGTACTTCATCCGCGCGTGGCGGAAGTGGTCGGGGATGACGGACGTGTTGTCGGACACGATTCCGGGCATGCGCGTGGTGAAGGCGTTCAACCAGGAGGAGAGAGAGACGGGGCGGTTCGTCGAGAGAAACGTCGACGTGACCGAGGAGTTCAATCGGATTCACGACTCGTGGACATCGTTCTGGCCGGCGCTGATGCTGGCGGTACACGGAACGACGGTCGCGCTGTGGGCGTTCGCGGTGCCGAGGCTTCTGATGCCGGGGACCGAGGCGGCCGCACTGAGCGCGGGTACGTTCGTCCAGTTCCTGCTGTACGCCACGATGTTCATGGGACCGATCGAGATCATCGGTCAGATGGCCCGCACGGTGCAGCGAGCCACGACGTCGGCCCACCGTGTCTTCGAGGTTCTGGATACGGAGCCGGAGATCGTCGACGTGCCCGAGCCGGTTCGGTTGGAGCCGGTGGAGGGGCGGATCGTCTTCGAGGACGTGAGCTTCGGGTACGACGGCGTGCGCCAGGTGCTGCGCGGGGTGTCGTTTACCGTCGAGCCCGGAGAAATGATCGGGCTCGTGGGGCCGTCGGGTGGTGGAAAGACGACAGTCACCAACCTGATCGCACGGTTCTACGACGTCACGGCCGGGCGCATCCTGGTGGACGGTGTGGACGTACGCGACCTCGATACGGGCCACTACCGCCGGCAGATCGGGATCGTGCTGCAGGAGCCGTACCTCTTCCACGGGTCCGTCTCGGACAACATCCGATACGGCCGCGCCGAGGCTCGGCCCGAGGCGGTGATCGAGGCGGCGCGTGCGGCGAACGCCCACGACTTCATCGTGAAGCTGCCTCAGGGCTACGACACGGTCGTTGGAGAGCGAGGGCAGAATTTGTCCGGCGGGGAGCGCCAGAGAATTTCGATCGCGCGGGCCATCCTGCACGACCCGCGGATCCTGATCCTGGACGAGGCGACATCGGCGGTGGACACGGAGACGGAGCGCAACATCCAGGAGGCGATGGACCGCCTCGTTGCCGGACGGACGGTGTTCGCGATCGCGCACAGGCTTTCGACGCTTCACAAAGCGTCGCGCCTGTTCGTCATGAAGGACGGGCGCCTGGCGGAGGCCGGCACCCACGAGGAGTTGCTGGGGCGAGAGGACGGGATCTACCGGAACCTCCACGGCCTCCAGCTGGAGTTGCAGACCGGGGGCACCCGCCGTTGAGGCGGGCGCCCCCGGGTGAAGCGAGTATTCGACGTGAGGAGGGGAACGATGGTGAAGGTGAACGATGGTGAGCTGAGGCTCGAGCGAAGGCAGGACGGACAGATCTGGGCTCGGCGCGGGGGCGAGGAGTGCGCGGTGCGCGTGCACCGGTGCTTCCCCTGGTCGGAGCCCGGGCGATTCCTTTCTCTTCGGGACGAGGACGACGTGGAATTCGCACTGGTCGACTCCCTCGACGACCTCGAGGGTGAGACGCGGACCGTTCTGACATCGGCCGCGGCCGAAGCCGGTTTCGTGCTGGAGGTGACGGGGATCGTCGAGGTCGACGACGAGGTGGAGATCCGGCGCTGGAAGGTCGAGACCCGACAGGGTGAGCGGTCCTTTCAGACGAAGCTCGACGACTGGCCGACGGGGGTACCGGGAGGTGGTGTCGTGATCCGTGACGTGGCCGGTGATCTGTATCACGTCCCCGAACCGGAGGCCCTGGACGCGAAGAGCCGCAAGCTGCTCTGGGCGTTCGTCGGGTGATGTCGTGCGGGGAGGCAGGCGGGCGCCCGCCTCCCCGCGCCGAGTCCGGACCCGATGATCGTTACAAGCGTGTAACGATTCGGTAGCGCGGGTTGATCCGAAGGGGGGCGGAGGGCCCTTTTCGCGGACACACCAGAGCAGGGGGTACCGATGCCGTTGCAAGGGCTCGATCCGTTCGACGCACTCCTGGGCCATCCGGACGACGAAGCCGAGGTCCGGCAGACCGATCGGATGGCGAGGTTGCGGGCCAAACACGCGCTGTTGCTGCGCCAGTTGCCGGCGCCGAACAGCGCGTATTCGGACGCCGAGTTGGAGCGGCTCGAGGCGCGCCTCGACGCGACGCTCGAAGCCCTGCACGTGGCGTTCGACCCCAAAGCCGTCCTGCCGGCGGACGCGCTGCGTGCGCTGTCTTCGGGCAACGAGATCGAAGCGGTGTGGTGCTACCGGCGCGCGACGGGGGCCTCCCTGCGGGAGGCGCTTCGGCTCATCCGTTCGATCGATCGGACGACCCTGAATCTGTACGGGCCGAACTGACCCCACGGTTGCAGACGGCGCGACACGGACTCGGTCCGGCGCACGCGCTCTCATGAGAGGTCGTGGGGGGCTCGCCCACGACCTCCGGGGCTCCGAGGAGCACTCCGGGCGCGTGGCCGTGGGCGACCCATGAATCACGATCGTCTGTAGGGGCACGAGCAGGAAACGTGCCCGCTCAC
>JAUIKL010000154.1 GCA_030430625.1 Gemmatimonadota bacterium | reverse complement strand
CCGTCGGCGCGCAGGTAGTACGGGGTGTCCTCGGCCTCGGGAAGGGGCCAGTCGGTCGACGTCATCCAGCGTCCACCATGGTCCAGCCGGCCGGCGCCGTTCCGTCGGCCCGACCCGCCACCCATGAGGAAATAGTGTACGGCGGGTTCGGTATCGACGCCGTTCTCGACACCGCGCAGCCAGTGGTCGAACCACCGGACCCGGAGTTCCCAGAAGTCGGTGGCCAGCTGACCGTCCAGCGTCGCTTCGGGTCCGAAGTCGACGTCTCCCGCCCATGTCAGCGACCGGTCCCCGTGCGTCCATGGACCCAGGATGAGCCGGACGGGTCCGCGCTTCTTCGCCTTGAGGCCGATGTAGTTGTCGGTGGCCGTACGGGGATAGGGGTCGAACCAGGACGACATGTGGACCATCGGCGCATCGGGCCACACGTCGTGGAAGCCCTCCGCCCAGATGCCCGGCTGCTTCCAGTAGTCGTCGAAGGTCCCCTTCGTCCACTGTTCGAAGAGGTACGCCTCGTACGAGGGGGCCAGGCTCACCGGTGACCGGCCGGGCGCCCACGGCATGTCGCGGAACCACGCGTGGATGTCGACGGCCTCCATGGCGGCGAGCGTCTCGGGGTCGTCGGTGATCTCCGGGCTGACGAGCGCGTTTCGGTACGCCCACGTGGCCTGCTTCAGCTCGAAGGCTCCACCCTGACGAACGCCGCCCTGGTACGAGTTCGAGAAGCCGCCCGAGTCGAGGAACATCGCCGCCACACCGGGCGCACCCGCCGACGCGAGGGCCCCTTGGGTGTGCGCGGCGTACGAAAGTCCCTTCGTCCCGATGCGGCCGTCACACCACGGCTGCTCGAGGATCCACGCGCAGGTGTCGTAGCCGTCCGCCGCGTCGTCGAGGTACTTCTGGTACGCACCTTCGGAGTCGTATCGGCCCCGCACGTCCTGGTAGACGACGACGTAGCCACGCCGCACGAAGATCTCCGCGACCTCGGCGCGGGACTTCGCCGCGTCGGGCTCGGCCAACGAGCGCTCGGATCGGCTCGGCCGGTTTCGTCCGTACGGGGTCCGTTCGAGGATGACCGGCCACGGGCCGTCGATCGGCGTCCCGTCCCGGGCGGGGACGTACACGTCGGTCGCCAGGCGGACACCGTCCCGCATGGCCACCATGATCCCGTCCTCGAGGGCGGCTTCGTACGGACCGTCGAGCGGGAGACCGTCCGCGTCCACGGCGGGGGAGCGGCCCGGAGAGCAGCTTCCCACCGCGAGCGCACCGAGTCCGAGGCCCGTCACCCGACCGAAGTCGCGGCGGGTCATCGAACGCCGAGCGAGGCGAATCAACCAGTCATCCATGTCTACCCCCGTGTCGATCGGAAGCGGGCCCAGCGGAACCCGATGGGCGCGATGAAACTCACAAACGCCAGAATCCACAAGGTCACGGCGATCGGCGAGTCGAAGAGCACGCCGACTTCGCCTCCGGACAGCGCCATGGCCCGGCGGAGATTCTTCTCCATCAACGGCCCGAGGACGAGGCCCAGGACGACCGGAGCCAACGGGAAGCCGAATCGCCTCATGCCGAAGCCGACGACCCCGAAGCCGGTCATCAGGAGGAGGTCGAAGGAGCTGGCGTTCACGGCGTATACCGCCACGAAGGCCAGCGCCGACACCCCCGGGATGAGCACCCAGCGCGGCAGCGTCAGGGCGCGGACGAACACGCCCACCAGGGGCAGATTCAGCAGGAGGAGAAAGGCGTTGCCGACGTACATCGACGCGGCCAGCCCCCAGAAGAGATCGGGCTCCTCGGTCAGGAGGAGGGGCCCGGGTGTGATGCCGAGCCCGAGGAGCGCACCGAGGAGGACGGCAGTCGTTCCGCTCCCGGGAACGCCCAACGTCAGAAGCGGAATCAGGGCGCCGTTCGCGGCGGCGTTGTTCGCGGCCTCGGGCGCCGCGACCCCCCGGATATCGCCATTGCCGAAGTCCCCGGACTCACCCGCGAGTCTCTCTTCGGTGCTGTAGGCCAAGAAGGAGGCGATGGTGCCGCCGGCTCCGGGCAGGACGCCGACGCCGAAGCCGAGTGCGGCCGAGCGCAGCATCGTCCATGTGGTGGCGAGCAACTCCTTCCACGCGATTGCGGCCTTCCCGGTCACGTCCGCCGCGGCCTCGCCCATCCGCGTGTCGGACAAGAGGACGAAGACCTCGCTGACCGCGAAGAGGCCGATCGTGACGACGACGAAGTCCATTCCGTCGAGCAGCTGGATCGACCCGAAGGTGTAGCGGGGAATCGCGCTGTTGGGGTCGAGGCCGATCGTCGCCAGCCAGAGGCCGAAGCCGGTGGAGGCGAGGGCGCGCACCACACTCCCGCCCGAGAAGCTCGAGAGGGCGGAGAAGGCGAAGACCATCAGGGCGAAGTACTCGGCCGGGCCGAAGCGTATCGCCCAGTTCGACAGGACGGGCGCCAGGAGGACCAGCGCGAAGATCGACAGGGTCCCGCCCACGAACGACGCCACCGCGCTCACGGCCAGAGCCTGGCCGGCCCGCCCGTCCTTGGTCATCGCGTGGCCGTCGATCGCCGTGACGACCGCCGACGCCGTCCCCGGCACGTTCAGGAGAATCGTGCTGATCGAGTTTCCGTACTGGGAGCCGTAGTAGATCCCGACGAGGAGGATCAGCGCGGACTCGGGTGGCATGCCCGATGCGAAGGTGATCGGGATGAGGATGGCGATGGCGTTGATCGGACCGATCCCGGGCAACATCCCGACGAAGGTCCCGGTGGCGACGCCGAAGACGGCCAGGCCGAGGTTGAGGGGCTGCAGCGCGATCCCGAAGCCCGAGATCAGATGGCTCAGCGCATCCACAGCGAGCCGACCGGTAGGGGGAGTTGGAGCAGGGCGACGAACAGCAGCCAGAGGGCACCGGCCGTCGAGAGGGCCGAGGCGATCGAGGGACGCCACGGTCCCCCGAAGAGGCGGGCGAGTCCGAGGATGACGAGGGCCGTGGAGAGGAAGAAGCCCAACAGGGGGAGGACGAGGGCGTAGCCGGCAAAGGTCAGGACGGCGCCCCCGGTGCGTCGTGCGGCGGCGCGGTCGAGGTCGGAGGACGAGGCCTCGGGTCGAGCGAAGATCAGGGCGCCGGCACACCCCATCATCAGGGCGGTCAGGTAGGGGAGCGCCCGGGGGCCGACAGGGTCGGTCATGAACCCGACTCGGTACGTCGTAGCCGCTGCGGCGATCGCGATGCCCGTCACGACGAGCGCCGCCCCGATGGAGCGATCTGCGATCTTCACCTCAGAAGCCCGATCTCGCGGGACATGGTCCGGAAGTCCTCGACCTGCTCCGCTACGAACGCTTCGAACTCCGCTCCGACCATGTAGAACGGCTCGAGCCGGTTCTCTACACGGGCCTCGGCCCACTCCTCCGATCGTCCGAGCGTCTCGAGGGTGCGCACCCACTCGCCGTACCGCACATCGTCGATCCCACCGGGGACGTAGAAGCCGCGCCACGTCGTCCAGGTGACGTCGAAGCCGGATTCGCGCGCAGTCGGAACGTCGCGAAGCGGCCCTTCCATGCGCTCGGGCGCGAGGGTCACGAGGACCCGAAGACGACCGGCCTCGACCTGTCCCTCGACCTCCGAGGCCTCGCCCGAGAAGAGCTGGACGAAGCCGCCGAGCAGCGCGGTCATCGCCTCACCACCGCCGTCGAAGGGGACGTAGCGGATCTGCCGGGGGTCGAGACCGGCTTCGTGAGCCAGGAGGAGAACCTTCATGTGATCCTGGCCGGCCACGGCCGATCCGCCGCTGACGACGATCGAGGACGCGTCTTGTCGCCACGCGGCGATCAGATCGTCGACCGACTGCCAGGGTGCGTCGGCCGCCACGGCCAGGACACCGTACTCGGCACCGACGGCGCCGACCCACCGGACGTCGTCGGCCTGCAAGCTTCCATACTGACCCTGAGCCAACCGGAGGATCGTCGACGGTGACGCCGCCACCAGGAGGTTCGGGTCGGTCGAGCGCTGGGCCACGGTGCGCGCATACGCCACGCCGCCACCCGCGCCCGGGAGGTTGGTCGTCCGCACCCGCCCGGGCGCCATCTCCAACTCCGCCAGCACCCGACCGACCGAGCGGCACGTCAGGTCCCAGCCACCCCCCGCGTTCGCCGGGGCCAGGCACTCCCAACCGCGCGCATCCGTCGTCGGCGAGCACGCGGACGCTCCGAGGGCCAGCCAGCAGGCCAGGATCGTTCGAGCTGCGTGGGGAAGGCGAGCGAGCATGGGAGGCGAAGGGGGGGTAAATCGAGGCCGCCCATAGTACGCGCCGAAGGCGCGGGATCGCTACGGGGAACCTCGGCCACCGTCGTGCTCGTAGAATCCATGACCCCCATACGAGGAGGTGACATGTCCGGACTGATCGCTCTGGCGGCGCTCGTGGTGATGGTCGGCGCGACCGTTCTGATCCCGCTCGGGTTGCCGGGGCTCTGGCTCGTCGTGGTCGTGACGCTCGGTCTGGTGCTCGGCGGTCTGGTGTCGTGGACGGTGGGACTCGGCGTGGCCGGAGTAGCGCTGGTGGCCGAGATCTCGGAACTCCTGGTCCTCAAGCGATTCGGCTCGGCCTTCGGTGGCTCGAGACGGGCGTTCTGGGGCGCGCTCTTCGGGGGGATGCTCGGGCTGTTCTTCGGTGTGCCGGTGCCGATCGTCGGGTCGGTGATCACGGCATTCCTCGGAACCTTCCTCGGCGCCGGTATCGTGACCTTCGCGGAAACGCTCTCGGTCGAGCGGTCGGCGCGGGTCGGGTGGGGTGTTCTGCTGGCGCGGACGGTCGCGGTGGCGCTGAAGCTCGGAACTGCGGTCTCGGTGATCGCGGTCGTGGCCCTCTCGTTATTGTTTCGGAGGTAGCACGGGACCCACCGGAGGTGGAGATGGAGTTTCGATCGGTCGAGCCGTTTCTCTCCTACCACACGAGTGTGCGCCGAAGGACTCGAGCGTTGGCGGAGTGTGTCACGGACGAGCATCTGGAATGGCGTCCTGCCGTCGGCCGCTTCTCTCCCGGTGACCTTCTCCGGCACGTGGCGGGGGCCGAGCGGTGGATGTGGGCTGAAAACGCTCGTTTGCGTCCGTCCCTATACCCGGGGCACGGATCGGAGCTGGCGGAAGGGCGCGAGAGCGTTCTGGCCTACGTCGACCGCCTCCACGACGAGTCGCTGGAGATCTTCGCGGCGTTGACGCCCGACGACCTCCAGCGACGGTGCGTGACAGTGGGCGGGGTGGAAATGCGCGTCTGGAAGTGGCTGCGGCTGATGGTCGAACACGAGATCCATCACCGAGGTCAACTCTACGAACTCCTCGGGCAGGTCGGAGTGAAGACGCCGCCTCTGTACGGGCTGACCGAACCGGAGGTCTTCGAGCGCTCCGTGCGCTGAGACCACTTCGAGGTGTATGGTCATCGGACTGGTAGCGCGTCGGTAAATATTTTTAGGTTGAAAAGAAGCGGGGATGTTGGTTGCTCCGTGAGAGGATGGCATGATGGTTTCTCCACCGAAGTCGATCGTCGAAGATCTGAAGCAGACCCGGCCATTCTCGAGTCCGGGCCAGGAGGCCTACGTATCGCTCCTCCGCACGGCGGACGAAGCGCGCCGGCGCGCGGCCGCCGTACTCGAGGACTCGGGGATCACCCTGCAGCAGTACAACGTTCTGCGCATCCTGAGAGGAGCGGGATCGGAGGGTTTGCCGACGCTCTCGATCGGCGATCGCATGATCGAGCGGACGCCCGGTGTCACACGGCTGATCGACCGGATGGCCGAACGCGGATGGGTGGTTCGTGAGCGGTGCACGGAGGATCGTCGAAGGGTCTGGTGTCGGATCACCGACGACGGACTCTCACTCCTTTCGGACCTCGACGAGCCGGTGCGCCGCGTCGATGCGTTCATCGGGCGCGCGTTGTCGGACGACGAGGTGCGGACACTGATCAACTTGCTGGACCGGGTGCGCGCCGAGGCAGCCGACGCCTCGGATTGAGGTCCTGGAGGGACTCGTCGGGAACGGCTCCCGGGCGCGGTTATCGTTGACGCGAGCGACGACGCTTCGGTAATTCGTCGCTGACGGTCACCCGCAGCAGGATCGATCCGATGCGCTCTCTGGCACCCCTACTCCTCGCGCTTTCGGTCGCCGCGTGCGCCGCACCGGTCTCCGAGCCTCCGGCTCCCGTGGCCCCTCCCACACCCGAGGGAGGGTACGACCTCGTGATCGAAGGCGGTCGGATCGTCGACGGGACGGGCAACGGGTGGTATCCCGGAGACATCGGAGTCCGCGGTCAGCGGATTGCCGCCATCACGCTCCCCGGAGCGCTCTCCGACGCACCGACCACCGAGCGGATCGACGTCGGTGGGCAGATCGTGGCACCCGGCTTCATCGACATCCAGAGCCACTCCCGCTTCAACTTCCTCGGGGGAGGGGACGGCCGTGTGGTGTCCAAGGTCACGATGGGCGTGACCACGGAAATCATGGGCGAGTCGACGACGAACGGGCCTTCCAGTCCGGCCATGATGCAACAGGCCGGGCCGAGCGCCGGAACGACGCAGTTCGAGACGTTCGGTCAGTGGATGGACGCGATGATCGACCACGGCGCGTCCGTGAACTTCGGGTCCTTCGTCGGCGCCTCGACGATCCGGGTCCTCGGGATGGGGCTCGCCATGGGTGAGGCCGGCAGCCCGGAGCGTCGACTCATGCAGCAGGCCGTTCGGCAGTC
>JAUIKL010000153.1 GCA_030430625.1 Gemmatimonadota bacterium | reverse complement strand
CAGAGGGCGACGACACCGTGCGTGTCGTGGCGCTCCGGGGCGCCGGAAAGGACTTCTGCTCCGGTGCCGATCTGGCCGAACTGGAGAAGATCTCCACGATGAGCCACGAGGAGAATCTCGAGGACGCCCGGTCCCTCGGTGCCCTCTTCACGCAGATGCGCTCCTGCCCGAAGCCGATCGTGGCGGTCGTGCACGGACGTGCCCTGGCCGGTGGTTGTGGGCTGGCCACGGCGTGTGATCTCGTGCTGGCACGGGCCGGGTCGGCGTTCGGATACCCCGAGGTGTACCTCGGCTTCGTGCCGGCCCTCGTGATGACGATCCTCCGCCGCCGGATGGGTGAGGGGCGCGCGTTCGAACTCGTGGCGCAGGGTGACCGCTTCGACGCCGCGCGCGGTGAAGAACTCGGTCTCGTGAACCGCGTCTTCGCCGAGGACGACTTCGAGACCGAGGTCGTCGCCTACCTGGAGTCGCTGGCCAAGAAACCCGTCTCGGCGCTCGCCCTGACGAAACAGCTTCTCTACGAGTTGGACGGGCTGACCTTCGGCGCCGGCATTTCCCGCGCCGCCGAGGTGAACGTCGAAGCTCGGATGACCGAGGAGTGCCAGGCGGGCGTGCGCCGCTTCCTCGAACGCTCGACGTAGTCCCGTGTTCGCCCGGCGGACCGGAGGTCACGACCCTCACCTCGAGTGGAAGGTGCGGATCTTCTCCGTGGCGGCGGTCGTGGCACTCGTCGGGATGTTCTTCGACGAGCGGTGGATGACCGGGCTGGCCATCGTGCTTCTCGCGGGCGCGATGGGGTTGCGGTTCCTGGGGGGTGGGGAGGAGGCGGAGGAGGACGCACCCGACGAGGACGGGGAGCCGCCGACGGACTGACCGGGGCCCGTCCCACCATCTGTAGGTCCCGCTCTCGAAGCGATCATCCTCGATGCACGAGGACCCCCGGGCCGTTCTCCGTCGAACCCTCGGCTTCGACGCGTTCCGACCGGGCCAGGAACCCCTGGTCCGTGCGGTGCTCGGCGGTCGTGACGCGCTCGGGATTCTGCCCACAGGCGGCGGAAAGAGCGCGTGTTACCAGGTACCGGCCCACATCGTGGACGGGCTGACGCTCGTCGTGACGCCGCTCGTCTCCCTGATGGAGGATCAGGTCGGGCGCGCGCGGGGGGCGGGACTTCGCGCCGCACACCTGTCGGCCACGCAGTCGAGCGCCGAGCGGGCGAAGACCCGGGCCGACGTGACGGCCGGCGCCCTCGACGTGCTCTTCGTGTCCCCCGAGCGGTTGGCGCAACAGGAGACCCGCACGTGGCTGTCGGACGTCCGGATCGGGCTCTTCGTGGTGGACGAGGCGCACTGCATTTCGGAGTGGGGGCACGACTTCCGGCCCGCGTATCGGGGACTGGGGCGGGTGTCGACGGTGGTGAGCGCCCCGACATTGGCCCTCACAGCTTCGGCCACCCCCGCCGTGCGGGACGACATCGTCGGCAGCCTGGGTCTCACAGATCCGCACGTGGAGATCCGGTCCTTCGATCGGCCGAACCTCCACTGGGCCGTAATTCGGGCCCCGGACGAGCGGGCCGCTTTGCGGGGCACGGCCGCGCTGGTGCGAGGCCCGGGCGTATCGCTGGTCTACGGACCGACCCGTCGGCGGGTGGCGTCGACGAGGGACTACCTGGCCTCCCTCGGGATCGTGGCGGACGCCTACCATGCCGGCCTCCCTGGACCCGAACGGACCGAGGTACAGGAACGGTTCATGGCAGGAGAGACCCGGGTCGTCGTCGCCACGAACGCCTTCGGAATGGGGATCGACAAGGCCGACGTTCGCACGGTGGTCCACCTCTCCCTGCCGTCGTCCCTCGAGGCGTACTACCAGGAGGCGGGGCGGGCAGGGCGGGATGGAGAGCCCTCTCGTTGCCTCGCCTACGCCACGCCAGGTGACCGGCGAGTCCTCGATCGGTTCATCGACGAGACGCACCCTCCCGCGCCGCGGTTGAGGGAGGTGTGGAGGCACCTCCGGCGGCATGTGGGCGAACGAGACACGGTCGACCTAGCGCGGCTGTCGGACGGACCGATCCCCCACCGCGCCCTCGAGGGGTGGGCCCAGGGCGATCCGGCCGGGGCACTCGGCGCTCTCGAACGGTGCGGTGGGGTTCGCAGAATCGGCATCGCGGGCGGAACCAGGAGAGATTCCGGGGGTTTGGAACAGCTTCGGATCGGAGTACGGACGCGTGTCGACCTCTCGACGGCGCACCGCCTCCGGAAGCGAGCGTTGGCCCGTCTTCGCGCGGTCGACGCCTATCGCCGAAGCCGAAACTGCCGCCGCAACGCCGTATTGCGCTATTTTGGTGAGATGGCTTCACACCCGTGTGGCCGGTGTGATCGCTGTGGATGGAACTACCTGACCGGATTGCCTTGAGGATATGAATCGATACCTGACCGCCGAGCATCTCGCCCTGCGTGACCGCGTCCATCGTTTCGGGAAGGAAGCGATCGACCCCGTGTCCCGAGAACTCGACGAGTCGGGTGTGTTCCCCTGGGAGAACATCAAGACGATGGCCGAAATGGGCCTCTTCGGCGTTCCGGTACCGAAGGAGCTCGGTGGGATGGGGCTCGACTACCTGAGCTACATCCTCGTCGTGGAGGAGTTGGCCAAGTTCGACGCGAGCCACTCGATCACGGTATCCGCGCACACGACGCTGGGGTTGTCCCCGATCCTGAGCTTCGGGACCGACGCCCAGAAGGAGCGGTTCATCCCGCCTCTGGCCAGCGGCCGTGTGCTCGGAGGCTTCGGTCTGACGGAGCCGGGGGCCGGTTCGGATGCAGGTGGTACGAGGACCCGTGCGGAACGCGATGGGGATGGGTACCGCATCAACGGCTCGAAGATCTTCATCACGAACGCGGGCGTCGGCGAGATCTTCGTGGCCACGGCGGTAACGCAGCCGGGCGTCGGTGCGAAGGGCATCAGCTCCTTCATCGTCTGCAAGCCGACGGTCGACGTCGAAGGTGCCGAGCGCCTGGGCATGGGCCACGTTCCCGATCTCCCCTTCACCGATGGCGTCCGCGCCGGTGAGAAGGAGGACAAGATGGGGTGGCGGGCGTCCGATACCCGCGAACTCCACTTCGAGGACGCCTGGGTTCCCGCAGAACAGCGGCTCGGCGAAGAGGGGCAGGGCTTCACGAACTTCATGAAGACCCTCGATGCAGGTCGGATCGGCGTCGCGGCGCTCTCGCTCGGCCTGGCCGAGGGAGCGCTCCAGTCGGCGGTTCGCTACACGGCCGAGCGCCAGCAGTTCGGTCAGCGCATCTGGGACTTCCAGCAGGTCCAGTTCAAGCTGGCCGAGATCGCGACCGACATCGAAGCCGGTCGCCATCTCACCTACCACGCCGCCTGGCTGAAGGACAACGGTCAGCCGTACGGCAAGGAAGCGGCGATGGCCAAGCTGTTCTGCTCGGAACTCTCGATGCGGGCCACGATGGGCGCGATCCAGGTGATGGGCGGAGCCGGCTACACGAACGAGTACCCGGTCGAGCGGATGATGCGTGACGCCAAGATCTGCGAGATCGGTGAAGGAACGAGTGAAATCCAGAAGCTGGTCATCGCCCGGACGATGCTGTCCGAACTGATGGCCGAGATGAATGACGACACCGGCGCCCGGCAGAGAGAGCCGGCGGTGGCGGGGTCGTAGGCAAAACACACAACACAACGTCGGTCCACGGCGGGGGAAGGGGCGTCCGAATCTCAACGGGACGACGCCGCTTCACCGCGCCCGTATCAGCCGAAGGCCACGCGGTGGTCAGGGCTGCTCGACTTCGCATTCGACGCGAGGGGCAGTCAGGAGACGCGCGAAGCCGGCTGGGGTCAGTGGCATCGACACGACAAAGGATCAAGGAACTTGAGGAGAGAAATCCTCGTGAGTTCGACCTCACAAGAGTCGTGGGTCGCACTCCGTGAAGACGGCCGTCTGGTGGAGATCATGTTCGACCGCCCCGATCAGAATCGGGTGCTGGGCGACATCTTCCTCGGACGCGTCGATGCCGTGCTGCCCGGCATTCAGGCGGCGTTCGTCGACATCGGGACCGGTAAGGCCGGCTTCCTCCATGTCAGCGACCTCAACCTCCCCGAAGAGGGGAACGGAAACGGCGGCGGTGGCCGCGGACGGGGCCGGGGGCCGAGACGCAGCCGCACCCTGCCGCCCATTCAGGACCACATCAAGAAGGGCCAGACGATCCTCGTGCAGGTGACGAAGGAGGCCATCAGTACGAAGGGGCCCCGTCTCACCGCTCAGATCAGCCTGCCCGGTCGCTTCCTCGTCTACATGCCCCAGGCCAGTCGGGTCGGCGTGAGCCGCAAGATCGAGGGGCGGGACCAGCGCACGAAGCTGCGGAAGATGGCGCAGAAGATCCTCCCGAAGAACTCGGGTGGTCTGATCGTCAGGACCGTGGGTGAAGAGGTCACGGCGGAGAAGCTCGAGCGCGAGTTCAAGCGACTCCACGATCGGTGGAAGAAGATCGACACGGCCGTGAAGACGCTCGAGGCTCCGGCGCCGGTGCACCGGGAGGCGACGCTGATCAGTGGTGTCATCCGGGACCTGTTCAGCGACAAGTTCGAGGCGCTCCGCGTCGACACGAAGCCGACGTACGACGAGATCGTGAAGTACGTCGAAAGTGTCGACCCGGACCTCCTGGACCGGGTGCACCTGTACTCGGGTGAGACGTCGCTCTTCGACGAGTACGACGTCAACGAGGACATCCAAAAGGCGTTCCGTCGCACCGTGCCGCTGAAATCCGGTGGGAGTCTGGTCATCGAACCGACCGAAGCGCTGGTCTCGATCGACGTGAACACCGGTCGATTCACGGGTAAGGGAAAGAAGGACCCCGAGCAGACGATCCTCAGGACGAACCTCGAGGCCGCGCGGGAGGTCGCCAAACAGCTTCGCCTTCGGGACGTCGGCGGAATCATCGTCGTCGACTTCATCGACATGGAGTCGCAGGAGAACCGGGACAAGGTGATCCGGGAACTCCGGTCCCACCTCGGGCGGGATCGGGCGCGGACGAAGGCCTTCGAGATCTCCAACCTCGGATTGGTCGAGATGACCCGGCAGCGCGTGCGGCCGTCCGTCTTCAACGCCCTGACGTCGGTGTGTCAGTCGTGCGGCGGGATCGGGCGTGTCTACACACCGGCCACGGTGGTCCGGCAGATCGAGCGGACCCTGCGCAGGGCCGCGGCGTCGAAGGAGGAGAAGAGTCTGGTGGTGCGTGTGCACCCCGAGGTGGCGCTCCGCGTCATCGAGGAGGAGCCGGGGCTGATGAACCGCTTGCGGGACCGCACGCAGATCAAACTCCGCCTCATGGACGACCCGCTCATGCGTCTCGACGAGTTCCGCCTGCTTTCAGGCCCGGCGGAGACGGACGTGACCGACAAGTACGCGGCCTAAGCCGTTGCAACGCTGACGTTTGGGTCGTCTGAGACCCTGCGGAGGCGTAGAGATTCGAGGCGGGAGGTTGACCCTCCCGTGGACCTGGCCGAGATTTACAGGCTCTACATTCAAGCCGGCAGCATTCGAGATACCGATGACGTACGCGGTCTTCCAAACAGGTGGCAAGCAATTCCGGGCCGAGCCCGGTGCGCGCATCCGAATCCCTTCGCTCGAGGTCGAGCCCGGGGACACGGTCACCTTCGACGAGGTGCTCGTCGCCGGCGACGGTGAGGACACGGTTCAGGTCGGCACGCCCCGCGTGGACGGCGCTTCGGTGAAGGCCGAAGTCCTCCGCCACGGGCGCGGCGACAAGGTCATCGTGTTCAAGCGCAAGCGTCGTAAGGGTTACCGGCGCAAGCAGGGACATCGTCAGAACTTTACGGAGATTCGGATCGACGAAGTCGCGCTCGGTTAGCGCGCCGTCGGTCCTTCTCATAGAGGGGACGTCATGGCACACAAAAAAGGTGTTGGCTCCAGCCGAAACGGTCGGGACAGCAACCCGAACTTCCTCGGTGTGAAGCGCTCCGGTGGTCAGCCGGTGCGTGCAGGCGGCATCATCGTTCGCCAGCGTGGAACGCGCGTCCACCCCGGTCGCAACGTCGGCCGCGGTAAGGACGACACCCTGTTTTCGCTGATCGATGGCGTGGTCAAGTTCGAGCGCATGAAGGCTCGCAACGTCGTTTCGGTCTACGCCGCCGAATAGTTCCCCAGCTTTTCAGAGGCCCTGCCGGGTGACGCACGTCACCCGGTGGGCCTCTTTCTCATGTCCGCGCAACTCATGCGCGGATGGAACGCCCACCGCTTTCCAGGGTTCATGAAGTTCGAATCCCGGCTTCCCGGTACTGCGTAGGGAAGAGCCAAGGGCGACATAAAGAAGGAGGTGGACGATGTCTGCCACGAACCTTCGCGGGCTCACCGCCCGTGTCGACGCAACGGATTCGATGGTTGAATCCTTGAAGGACCGGAGGGCCGGGGTTTCGCGACCCCGTTGGTTTGGCCCCCTCATGGTCACGCCACTTCTGGCGATTCTTTTCGTCGGGGCGCGCCCCGACCCCGTATTCCAGGACATGGCCCTGGCCCCCATCGTCGTCGGTGAGCCCACGGCTCGACCGGCACTCCGACTCGAGGTCAACGACCAGGTCGAGCGGTGGATGACGGCCTTCGAGACTACCCGGCGGGAGGAGTTCGAGTTTCTCCTCCGTCAGCGTGAGGTCTACGCGCCGATGATTCGCGCCAAGCTCGAGCAGCGCGGCATGCCGGACGAGCTCCTCTACATTCCGATGATCGAGTCGGACT
>JAUIKL010000152.1 GCA_030430625.1 Gemmatimonadota bacterium | reverse complement strand
CCAGGCGCTGGGTCTGATCTTCTCCCATTCGACGATCAGCTTCGCGCCCGGCCTCGGGCTGCGCGCCGCACTCCCGGAGGCGCTGGCCGCCGAGGACGCGTACATCGTGCACTTCGGTGATCCCGCCACGCCGGATGTGGTGTGGGAGGGGCCGGCTGGAACGGGGCTGGCGCTCGAGGCCACGATACCGCTCGAGGCCGGGCACGTCATCCGTCTCCAGAGTGGGGACGCACTCTCCCTGACCGCCGTCCGTGGGGACACGCCCCAGTACACGATTGTCCTCGATACGACGGGTCAGGTGTCCGCGACCCAGGCGCTGGTCTCCTACATGTCGGCCCAACTCAGCGCCGACCTGAACGAGCTGATCCCTCCGGCCGGCTGACCGGTCAGCGTACGACGCCGGTCCCTCCGGTTCGATCGTCCATCACGAACTTGTCGCGCGCGGGCATGACGACGGCCGGGAGTGTCTCGGCGTTCATGACCGCATCCTCGGGCACGATCTCGTTCATGTAGAGGATGTAGGCGATGACCGCGTAGACCTGGTCCTCTGTGAGAATGCCCGGTGTCAGCTGCGGCATCGCCTTGCGGATGTAGCTGTACAGCGTCGTGGCGTAGGGCCAATAGTTGCCGACGGTCCGCGTCGTGGGCACGTCGTCCCACTGCTCGGAGTCGACGAGTCGATCGTTCGGCCCCTCGGTGCCCGTGGGACCGTGGCAGGCCACACAGTGGATGTTGTAGACATCGCGTCCTTCGGAGACCGACCCCTGGCCCGGCGGGAGGCCGACCCCGTCCGGGCGCACGTCGATGTCCCACAGGGCGACCCGGGCCTCCGATGCCTCCGACCCGAAGCCGAAGCGGGCCGGCGCGTGCTCCGGGATCTCGTTGCCGTCGTAGAGGAAATCGGCCGCATTGGCCGGGGGCGCCTCCGTGGTCCGTGCCGTGTCGCCTCCCCCACAACCGACGACGGCCGCGACCAGGGCGGGCGCAAGCCAGCGCAGGCGGCGCGTCATACCAGCTCTCCGAGGCCGAAGGTCACCTCACCCGTACGCGCGATCTTCCACGCCCGTTGATGGTTCTGGTGGTACGACGTCCTCTCGCCGCGCGCCTCCCAGAGCTGCTGGACGGTCGGCTGCACGTACCCGGTCTCGTCCGTGGCCCGGCTCATGATGATCGTGTCTTCGCCGCGCCAGTCGAAGAGGTGACGGAAGCGAACGGTGGACTTCGGGAGGATCGGACCCTGGAGATCGGCGTCGACCCAGCTCCGCCCCCCGTTCGTGCTGACCTCGACCCGGGTGATCCGTCCGCGGCCCGACCAGGCCAGACCGCGCAGCTCCCACCACCCCTGCTCGGGTAGCGCGTACGGGAAGGAGGGAAAGGTGATGACCGACTTGGCGTCCATCGTCAGGCTGAACTGACGCACGGTCCCGTCCCCGAGGGGATCGGTGTACTTCGACGTCTCCTCCCGGGTGTGCGTGGGCTGGTCCGTGACCTCGATGCGGCGGAGCCACTTCACGCTCGTGTTGCCCTCGTATCCCGGGTTGAAGAGCCGGAGCGGGTAGCCCTGTTCTGGCCGGAGCCGCTCCCCGTTCTGTCCGTACGCCAGGATCGAGTCGTCCATCACCTTGTCGAGCGGGACGGAGCGGGCCAGCACCGCGGAGTCACCGCCCTCGGCCAGGATCCACGAGGCGCCGGGTCGCACGCCGACCTCGCGGAGAATCGTCGAGACGGGGACACCGGTCCACTCGCTGGTGGAGAGCAGCCCGTCCATCTGCTGCACCGTGACGTCCGTCGGCATCCGGGTCCGGCTATAGACCCCGCCGCCGTTTCCGGAGCACTCCAGGAAGCGAATGCGCGACACCTGCGGGTAGCGCATGAGGTCGCTCATCCGAAAGACCGTGGGGCGGTCGACCATGCCGTGGACGAGGAGCTCGTGGTTTTCGAAGGCGATGTTCGGAATGCCGCCATGGTGCCGCTCGAAGTGGAGATCCGAAGGGGTGATGACACCCATGAGATCGGCGAGCGGGGTGCGGGAAGACGAGGAGAGGGCCTGGGCACGGAGAAGGCGGCGCGGCTGTTCCGCCGGGGCGCGCGATCCGATCTCGGAAACGAAGCGGCCGGGAACACGCGTCGGATCCGCGACCTGCTGGGGCAACTCTTCGGCGACGAGCCTCAGGGCATCGGCCTGCGTGTGCACCAGTCCTGCGGCGACAGCGCCCGACGTCGTCGTGATCCACGCCCTGCGAGACAGCTTGGGCCGGTCGGAACCGGACATCTCCATCCTCCTCCGTGGGTTCGAGCGTGCAACCTGACGCTCCGCGGCCGACCCTGCCAGCCCGCCCCTGCTGGACGAGCACCGGGGCGCGTCCGACATTGCGACTACGCTCGTACAACCTGTCGGAGATACGACCCATGCGATGTAGACTCGCCGTTGTGGCCCTCGCCCTCCTCGTTGTCACCACGCCGACCGTGGCCCAGGACGTCGAGTACCCGCCCGAATTCGACGAGCCGATCCCGCTCCACCACGACGGGAGGGGTCTCGGGCCCTTCTCCCGCTCGATCACCACGACATCCGAGACCGCCCAGCTCTACTTCGACCAGGGTATTCAGCTCCTCTACGCCTTCACG
Source organism: Gemmatimonadota bacterium (assembly GCA_030430625.1). GTDB lineage: Bacteria > Gemmatimonadota > Gemmatimonadetes > Longimicrobiales > Gaopeijiaceae > UBA2589. The sequence continues at coordinate 4,148 of JAUIKL010000152.1, read as the reverse complement.
CCGAGCAACGCAGCGCGCTCCTTCCGTGAGGCGTGGAAGGCCGACCCGAACTGCGCCATGTGCTACTTCGGGGAAGCGTGGGCCTGGGGCTCGTATCTCAACGGTCCGATGACCGCGGCCGACGCTCCGCGAGCCCACGCGGCCATCACGCGTGCCATGGAGCTGAGGGACAACACGACGGACGTCGAGCGCGCGCTGATCGAGGCGATGGCTGCTCGCTACGAGCCCGAGCACGATCCCGACACCCGCCGCGCCCTGGACGAACGCTGGGCCGAGGCGATCAACGAAGTGTTCGAACAGTACCCGCACGACCTGGACGCCGGCTTCCTGGCCGGTGAGTCCCTGATGCTCCTACAGCCCCGCCGCGGGCGCTGGGACGCGGAGACCACCGAGGTGAAGCGGATCCACCGGGTCCTCGAGTCCGTACTCGACCAGGATATCACCCACCCGGGTGCCTGCCACCTGTACATCCACGCGACCGAGCCGACGGAGAAGCCGGGGTTGGCCGAGGGGTGCGCCGACCACCTCGGGCAGTCGATCCCGGGGGCGAGCCACATCCAGCACATGCCGTCCCACACCTACAACCGGATCGGTCGGTGGGGTGACGCCGTGCGCGCGAACACCGATGCCTGGCACTCGGACCTGAAGGCCGAGCACGGTGAAGGCTTCGCGATCTATCCGTCGCACAACCTGCACATGCTCCTCTTCGCGGCGTCGAACGACGGGCAGGGCGCGGTCGCGGTCCAGGCCGGCCGCAACTACGCCGACCTCATGGGCGGAGCCACCTTTTACACGGCCCTCACGATGTTCCGCTTCGGCCACTTCGAGGACATCCTCGAACTGCGTGACGAGCCGGACGGTACCATCTTCCTGGGCCTGTGGGAGTTCGCGAAGGGGTACGCCCACCTCCGCCTCGAGGACGAGGGTACGGCGCGCTGGTATCTCCACCGCGTGCAGAAGGCGATGGAGGAGAACCCGGACGACAACTTCCGGGGCCACACCGCCACCCAGCTGCTCGGCGTCGCCAGCGCTCTGCTCGAAGGAGAGATCCTGCGGGCGAACGGAGAACTCGACCGGGCCATCGAGGTGATGCGGGCCGGTGGCGAGATCGAGGACGGGCTACGCTACGACGAGCCCGAGCCGCTCAACTTCTCGATCTGGACGTGGGTTGGGGATGCCCTGCACGAAGCCGGCCGGTACGCCGAGGCCGAGGACGCCTTCCGTCACGAGCTGTACAAGCACCCGCACAACGGGTGGTCGCTCTTCGGGCTCGAGCGCGCCCTCAGGGCCCAGGGCAAGACGGCCGAGGCGGACGAAGTCCAGGCGGAGTTCCGCGAGGCGTGGGCGCGCTCGGACGTGTACCTGAGGTCCCCGATCTTCTAGAGGGGACCGAACGGCCCGTAGGACCGAACGGCCGGCGGGACCGAGGAGGAACCGCGGCGCGATGCCGGTTCGGCATCGGTGGCGGCTGGGCCGACGGGGTGCCTCCCGTCGGTCAGCCGCCCAGCCTTCGAGCGAGCTTCTTGGCCGTCCGACGGCCGCCGATGCCGAGGAGGAGGAAGACCACCGTCGCCATCAGGTACTTGAGTTCCTGGAAGACGGCGCCCGTGAGGACGGCCCCCTGGGTATCGGCCCCCCGAATCGCACGCATCTGCAGGACGTCCATCGCGAACACGCCCATGACCAACACCAGGGCGACGCTCGTGGCCAGGCACACGAGGGCCACGGCCTGGATCAGCCCGGGGCGCTCGTCCGCGTGGGCGGCGAGTGCGATCAAGACCAGCCCGAGTGTGGGTGTCTGGAGGTAACCAGCCGCGAGGCCGAGGAACCCGTACCGCCACGCCACCTCCCCGAAGCGGAAGGGCCAAACAGTGGTCAGGAGGTCGACAGCCGCAGTGGCCATCAGGGCGAGGCCGAAAAGGTAGAGGCCCCACAGGAACCACGGGGAGAGCTCGGAAGTGCGCATGGATTCGCCCGAAGAGGTCGTGTCGTCATCAAGATGGGTCCAAAAGGAAACGGGGCGCGAGCCTCACGGCCCGCGCCCCGCATCTCATCCCTTTCGAACCGTCAGACGATCTCTGCGAGACGCCCACGGCTCACGAGTCCCAACAGACCGAGCCCTGTCAGAAGCAGGAGCACCGTGGAGGGCTCCGGAACATCAGCCGTGCGGACCAGGAACTCCTGTCCGCTGTGAGCGGAACCGAGTGCAACGTCGGCCTCACTCAGCACGAACCAGCCGGATGTGTCGAACGAGTTGGCGTTCGAGTTCGCGAGCGCGGAGAAGTACTCCCGCGCAGCGGCCACCCGGAGGTTGCCGGCACCTAGATTGTCGGGGCCGGTAGCGGTACTCCAGATCACGGAGTGCAGACCGCTCCACACATGGCGCCGGTTGAAGCTCATCCCCGTCGCGGCCTCGAGGACCACCTCGTGATCCTGCCACGAGTCGAAGAGGGACGAGAGGTACGCCGACCGCTGGTAGCGGCCGAAGTCGCCCAGCCGGGTCGTCGACAGATCGCCGCCGACCGCAGCCACGTTCACCAACCCGTTCGCGTTGTTCGCGAAGTGGAGGTAGTCCACACAGTACACCGAGAACTGCGGCGTGGCTGTCGAGCGTCCGGTGACCGGCGATGCCGCGAAGCGTGCGGAGTACGGGCCGACTTCGACTCCGTACGTACCCGCGACTCCGGACCCGTCGACGAAGTTCAGATACTCCAAGGGGAGCGGTGTCCCGTTGAAGATCTGAGCACTCGCCGGGGCGGGCTGGAGCGCCAGTGCGGCGCCGAGGGCAAAGAGAAGAACTCGTTTCATGGGATGATCCCTGGGGGGTGGGATATGTGTTCGTACGCATGGACGAGTCGCAACGTCCGTGCCCAGAGCCGACAGGCGCCTGACTCCCACCCCATATGTCCATACGCTCCAACATCTTACAAGACAGAGCACGACTCCGGGCCTCCGCTTGATGGGGCGACGCAACACCGCTTTGTGTTGCGTTGTTGCGTCACTCCATCGCCGATGTGGGGCGTCGCCCCCACAACCCGGGAGACAAGAACGAGCCCCGCCACCCTGCGGGCGACGGGGCTCGGGGGACCCTGGATGCGGTGTTGAATGGACCCCCCCGAATTCGTGCGCTCGCTCAGCCGCCGTCGGTCGCCGCCAGCATCGCGACCGCGTTGCTCTTCCACCCGTCCTCCACCTGGTACTGCTCGAGGAAGCGGGTCAGGTACTCCTGGGTCGCCGCGGCGTCTCCCCGTTCGTAGGCCGCCGCCCCGGCGTGGTAGAGCGCCATGTAATGATTCGGCCAGTACTCGACGACCAACTCCATCAGAGGACCAGCCGCCAGTTCGTCACCTGCATCGGCTGCCGGGTGGCCCGTAGCGAAGACGACACCAGCGGCCTCGTATCGGCGCTCCGACGGGAGCGACTCGATCGATGCCCGTGCCGCATCGGTCCTGCCCGCGAGGGCGTAGCACGCCGCCTCGTGCATCCGGCCTTCGTCCGTGGAGGGGGCCGGCTGCCAACGCAGCCGAGTCTCGACGTCTACGGGGTTGCAGTACGGGCGGACCTCGGCCAGCCACTCGGGTCCTGTGAGAGGCCCGGGCTCGTGGAGGACCGGGTCGTGGGTGCCGAGCTGCGCGTTGTGGAGGAGGGCTGCGGTGACGCCCACGGCGGTGAACAAAGCCATGACGCCGATCAGAATCGTCTCGGGTTTCGCTCTCACTTTTTCCTCCCTTCCGGTAAAGCTTCCTGCTCCGTATCCCCGTCAGACGCTCCGATTCGAAGATGCTGCACAGCCACCCGAGTGGATTTGCAAGCGATGTGCCACGAGTTTCAGCGCATGCTTCAACTGACTTCGAAACAGCGCGCTTTCCTTCGTAGGGAGGCGCACCGACTCAAGCCCGTCGTCCTCGTGGGATCGGAGGGTGTCACGGACGCCGTGATCGCTTCGGTCCTCGACGCCCTGAACACGCGCGAGCTTCTCAAGGTGAAGCTCCAGGAATCGGCTCCGATTCCCGTGCGGGATGCCGCGACCGAGCTCACGGAGCGGATCGAGAACGCCCACGTGGCACAGACGATCGGTCGAACGATCGTCCTGTACCGCCCCGACCCGGACGAGCCGGAGATCCGGTTGCCCCGCGCCAACGGCTGAG
>JAUIKL010000151.1 GCA_030430625.1 Gemmatimonadota bacterium | reverse complement strand
AGGAGTTGGTCTCCAGGGGCGTGCCCGCGACCGTCTTTGTACCGCCTGGTCGGATCGGATCCGAGGGCTTCTGGTGGGACCGGTTGGCGCCGGAGCACGCGGGGCTCGATCCCCGGATCCGTGACCACGCACTCGAACGGCTGGGCGGAGCGGACGACCGGGTCATGGCGTGGAGCCGAGAAAAAGGTATCCGAGCGCAAGTCATGCCCCCTCACGCCCGACCGGCCCCGGCCGCCCTCTTCCGCGAGCTGCCGACCGAGGTCGTCCTCGGCGCGCACACTTGGTCCCATCCGAATCTTGCCACACTTTCCGACGAAGAGGCCTTGGACGAGATGCGGCGCAGCCGCGATTGGCTGCTCGGCCAGAAGCACCCCTGGGTCGATTGGTTCGCCTACCCATACGGCCTTCTGAATGCAGGGTCGAAGGCATGTGCCGACCGTCTGTTCGACGGCTCGGTCCTCATCTCCGGCGGCCCGGCCGTCCGGCGGGGGAAACGACAGGCCGAGTCTGCACTGACGCCACGACTCAACGTCCCGCGCGGTATGAGCTTGGAAGGTCTGGCGCTCCGCCTCGCCGGACTCTTACCCTAGATATACCAGACCTATCAACGTTCGACCGAACGGTCAGATTCATACATGGTTCACGATCAAATTCGAGAGATCCTGGCGACGCACGGTCGCCTCGCGAGCGACGTGTCCGAACTCGACAACGACAGTGACCTCTATCAAGCGGGGCTGACCTCACTGATCACGGTCAACCTCCTGCTTGCGATCGAGGACCACTTCGACGTCGAGTTTCCGGACGACCTGCTCAGCCGACGGACGTTCCAGAGCATCGATGCGCTGGCGGATGCCGTCACCGGCCTGGTCGACTGACCCACAACCGAGACTGAAGGAATGCCCCCAGTTCCGACCGCAGCGCCCCCGACCGACTTCGACCAGCTCGTGGAGCGTGTCCGGGCGATAGGCAAAGAAGTCGTTCTCCCTGCTGCCTCCTCGGTGGACGCGGACGCCCGCTTCCCGACCGAGGCCTTCGATGCCTTCAAGGCCCAGGGGCTGCTCAGCGCGTACGTCCCGACCGACTTCGGCGGGATGGGGTTGTCGATGACCCAGGTCTGCCGACTGTGCGAAATTCTCGGGCACTACTGCGCATCTACGGCGATGGTGTTCGCGATGCATCAGATCCAGGTCGCGAGCATCGTCCATCATGGCACGAACTCACCCTTCTTCCAGTCGTACCTGCGAAGGATCGTGGACGAGCAGCTGCTGCTGGCGTCGGCCACGACCGAGATCGGTACGGGCGGGGATCTGACCCAGAGCCGTTGCTCCATCGAGCGGGACGGGGACTCGTTCACGTTGGAGAAGAAGGCCCCGGTCATCTCGTATGCGCTGCACTCCGACGCCATTCTGGCCACGGCACGGCGCTCGCCGGAGGCCGAGTCCAACGATCAGGTCCTGGTGGTCATCGAGACGAAAGACACCGAGTTGACCGAGATCGCGGGGTGGGACACGCTCGGGTTCCGGGGCACCTGTAGCCTCGGCTTCGTTCTGAAGAGTTCGGGAAGCATCGACCAGGTCATCCCGGCTCCGTTCACCGAGGTCCTGGATCAGAGTCAGCACCCGTTCGCCCACCTCACCTGGAGCTCGCTCTGGTTGGGGATGGCCACGAGTGCGGTCGGGACCGCACGAGGTGCAGTGCGGAAGAAGATCGTCGAAGACCCGGACACCCCGCCCGTGTCCGCGCTTCGTCTGTCCGAGATCGATGAGCTGTTGTTCGAAATGCGAAGCGGTCTCTACTCGACGATACGCGAGTACCAGGAGCTTCTCGACGCCGGCTCGGCTGCGGACGCCTTCTCCGGCTTCGGATTCAACATCCGGGTCAACAACGTGAAGATCACGTCGTCCGAACTCGTCGTGGACATCGTCGGCGGTGCACTTCGGATCGTCGGTATCTCGGGCTACAAGAACGACTCCAAGAGCAGCTTGGCGCGGCCCCTCCGGGACGCCTACGGCGCTGCCCTGATGGTGAACAACGACCGCATTCGTGGACACAATGCGGCCATGCAGGCCGTCTATCGGCACAGCTGATGACGGCCTGTCCGCGTTACGCCGCATGGTGGGTGAGTGTCCCAGCGGCTCGTACCGGTAGACACGACCGAGGCCTGGCGGCGCGGCCGTTGGAGCCGGGCTGCGCGATCGAGCCGTGAGCGGCCCTGTACGCGACTTGGATCCGTCGACCTACGAACGTCATCTGATCCACGGAGAGGGGCGTCGGTGGGCCGAGACGAACTGCTATGTCGACGTCCTGGTCGAACTGTTGCACGGACTCGGCTTCGAACCGATTGCCGCGCTACCGTTCACCCTCCGGATCGACTTCGAGGGTGACCAGTGGACCTTCTTCAAGTTCCCGCACGCTGATCTCCTCGAGCTCTTCGCTCTGGACATCAACGAGCTCAACCCCTGGCGAAGCCTCGTACACCACGTCGACCAGCAGGTCGAGCTGGGGCGCCCGGTCCTTGTCGAACTCGACTCGTTCTTCCTCCCGGACACCCAGGGGACGGCGTACCAACTCGAGCATGTGAAGTCCACGGTCGCCGTGAACGAGATCGATATCGAGCGTCGACACCTCGGCTATTTCCATGGGCAGGGGTACTACCACCTGAACGGGGACGATTTCACCCACGTTTTTCAGACCGATGGGTTGGTTCACGAACGGATGCTGCCCCCGTACATCGAGTACGTGAAGATTCTCGATACGGATCGCCCCCGCTCGGAGCACGACCTCCGGGACGCTTCTCGGGCGCTCCTCCGCCACCACATGGGATTCGTTCCGAACGACAACCCCTTCGACGCCTTCCGCAAACGCTTCGAAGCGGATCTCGAATGGCTCATGAGCGAGCCTATCGAGACCTTTCATCAGTACTCGTTCGCCACGCTGCGCCAATACGGGGCCTGCTTCGAGCTGGTCGAGACGTATCTTGCGTGGCTCGGGGGCTCCGACGACTCCACACTCGACGTGCCGATGAAGGCCTTCGGCGAGATCTCCGACGTCGCCAAGACCTACCAGTTCCAGTTGGCGAGAGCGATGGCGCGGGGACGTGAGTTGCCCATGGACCCGGTGGATCGCATGGCCGGGCTATGGACCGACGGGATGGATGCCCTGCTGAAGTACACCACATGACCGATCCGACGAGCGTACGGTTCTCCGGGCTACCCGCCGAGGCCGTCTCGTCGACCGAAAGCACCGAGCTGGCCGAGGGGTGGAGACTCCTCGGCACCGCGCCGGGCCTTCGCGAGTCTCCTAACGATCGGTCCGACGCGAGTTGGATCCCGGCCATCGTTCCTGGCACGGTCGCCATGGCGGTGGATCCCGACGCACACCCGGATCGGCACTCGGACTACGACGCATCGGACTGGTGGTACGAAACGAGCTTCACGCGCCCCGAGGGTCTCGGTGACGAGCATCGGGTCGAACTCAGGTTCGATGGTCTTGCGACCCTGGCCGAGGTATGGCTGAACGGTGAACACGTCCTCACCAGTGAGAACATGTTCGTCACCCATACCGTCGACGTCACACACCTGCTGACCCCGGACAACCACCTCTCGATCGTCTTCCGCAGCCTCGGAGCTGCTTTGAAGACTCGTCGTCCGCGCCCCCGCTGGAAGACCAAGCTCGTGGCGGAGCAACGACTCCGGTGGTTCCGGACGACGATCCTGGGCCGCGTCCCCACGTGGACCCCGTCGATCGCCCCGGTGGGACCGTGGAGGTCCATCTGGCTCCAGACCAGGCGCAGCCCCGCCCTCATGGCGCGGAGCGTCACCACGGACTGGTCCGATCGGGGAGCCAGCTTGTCGATCAGCCTCGACTTCGACGCTCCCGTGGAGCGAGCGCGCATCGAGGTGGCGGGGCAGTCGTTCCCCCTCGATGTGGCGGGCGCGAATGTCTCGGGCACGGTCGAGGTCGATGCGGAGCCGTGGTGGCCGCACACGCACGGCTCCCCGCAGACCTACTCTTGCTCGGTCGAGATCGAGGCCGCAGGTCACGCGACCGCGATCGACCTCGGGAATATCGGATTCCGACGGGTTCGTCTGGATTCGGGCTCGGGAGACGAGGTACACCTCGAGATCAACGGGAGTCGAGTCTTCGGTCGCGGTGCTTGCTGGACCACGAACGATCTTCTCTCTCTCACCGGGGATCGATCCGAGATGCGGACGACCCTCGAGCTGCTCGCCGCGGCGCACGGCAATATGGTCCGCGTCGGCGGGACCATGGTGTATGAGTCCGACGACTTCTACTCGACGTGTGACGAACTGGGCATCATGGTCTGGCAGGACTTCATGTTCGCCAACATGGACTACCCCGCCGACGATGAAGCATTCCGTTCATCGGCGGAGCAAGAAGCTCGGCAGCAGACGGCACGCTTGAGCGTCCATCCATCGGTCGTCGTCTTCTGCGGCGGGAGCGAAGTGGAGCAGCAAGCTGCCATGTTCGGGGCGGACCGTGAGGTTTGGTCGAACGACCTCTTCCGCGTCACTCTTCCGGACGCGGTCGAAGCGGCCGGGTCGGGCGCCATCTACTGGCCCTCGACACCCACCGGAGGCGCCATGCCCTTTCACACCGACTCGGGGATCACCCACTACTACGGTGTCGGCGCGTACAAGCGTCCGCTCGACGATTGTCGGCTGGCGGGGGTTCGTTTCACTCCCGAGTGCCTCGGCTTCTCCAACGTCGGGGAGCCAGAGGGCCTGAAGTTCGGACCCAAGCAGTCGATCCCCACCCCGACGGATCCCATCTGGAAGTCGGGGATTCCGCGAGACGGCGGGTCCGGTTGGGACTTCGAGGACATTCGAGACCACTACCTCGGCGTGGTGTACGGGCGCGACGCCATCGAGTTGCGGAGCCACGACCTCGATACCTACCACCGCCTCTCGCGAACCACGACGGGGCGAGTCATGTCGCGAGTCTTCGACGAGTGGCGCAGCCCCGACAACCCCTGCGGAGGCGGCCTGGTGTGGTTCCTCCGAGACCTTCGCCCCGGGGCTGGTTGGGGGATACTGGACCACGACAACCGACCCAAACCCGTCTACTACTATCTCAAGCGCAGCTGGGCGCCGATCCGAGTGGCCCTTCTTCCGCGCGGTCTCTCGGGCGTCAAGGTCGAAGTCCACAACGAGTCGGCGGAGCCGGTGACCGGACGCCTCACGCTCTCCGCCTACGCCTCGAGTTCGGCCTTGATCATACAAGACGGAACGGACATCACCGTCGGGCCTCGAAGCGTCGTCTCAGATCTGGTCGAGAACCGCTTCGGTCGTTTCCTCGACCCTACGTACAGCTACAGGTTCGGCCCCCGAAGCGTCGCGGCGATTTCCGCGGAGTTCGCTTGGGATGATGCCCATGGCTCTCGCACAATCTACTGGCTCGACATCGGCGCAGGCCTCCCGGAGGCGGCGCTCACCGCAAGCGTCGACCCGGAAGGTGCGTCGGTAACCGTGTCCGCAGCAGGGCTCGCCCGCGACGTCCGTCTCGACGCACCACGGGTCGATGCCGGCGACAACTACTTCGATATGGTACCCGGTGATGTGGTCGTCGCTGTAGCCAACCCGAAGGGGCTCTACGTCGAAGCCGAGAACGAACCGGACGGCACTCCGGCGAAGCCCTCGGACCGCTAACCGACATGGATCATCGAAGCGGAGAGGGGCTCGCCGCGCTTTCCGGCGACCGAGTCACCCGCCACCCGCTGTGGCTGACCGCCGGGGAGTTGCCGGCTCCGGCCTGGCTCCATCTCCCCGCGGACCGACTGTGTCTTCCGAACGGGGTGGTCTACTGCCCACCCGTCGGTTTCGAGTACTCGCACGCCCATCGTACCGGGATCCACTTCGCCGACGCCTTGGCGGCTTCGGGGATTCCGACCCTCCGAATCGACTACCCCGGGACCGGAGACTCACATGGAGACGAGGAGTCGCCACGCCTGGTCGAGCAATGGTTGGCGTCCATATCGGAAGCGTGCTCCGCGCTCACCCGCCTGACCGGCGCGAAGCCCTCACTGGCAGGCCTACGGCTCGGCGGCACACTCGCGGCCTGGGTAGCCGAAACCGAACCGGTCCTCGGCCTGGCCTTGTGGGCTCCCGTGGCCAAGGGTCGGCGCTTCGAGCGCGAGCTCAGGGCTTTGCATGCCGTCGCGAGCGACGGAGACGATGACTCGTCCGGGTTCATCGAAGCCGGCGGATTCCGATACTCGGAGGAGACCCTCGCGGCCCTCGGGGACATCGACCTGACACTGTGCCGACCATCGGCCGAGCACATCATGCTGGTCGAGCCCAACACCACCCGGACGCCGAAGTCACTGCTGACGCACCTGGAATCGCTTCCCGTGGAGCTGGCGCGCCTGAAACAGAGCGACTTCGCGGATGTCATGGCAGAGCCGCAGTTCACACACATTCCCGACCAGACGATCGGGAACCTGGTGATGTGGTTTCAAGCACTCCGGGAATCTGATCCCATCGCTTTGAGCGACGCCGCCGTCAGCGAACTGACGTCAGAGCGAACGGCCGGGCCCGACACCCTCGTCATCGTGCCTTCCGATCCCCCACTGGCCGGGGTGCTCACATCGGCGGGGCCATCCAAAGAACTCGTCGTCGTACTCCCCAACGCAGGCTCCGTCCACCACGCCGGACCGAACCGGTTGTACGTCGAGCTCGCTCGTGCTCTTGCCGAGGCGGGGGTGTCGACCCTCCGGGTCGACCTCGGGAATCTCGGCAACAGCAGGATCGGCTCGAACCTCGAAGAGAATCATCCCTACCCGTCGACTGCGACCGCAGACATCGCGCAGGTCAATCGGTGGCTCGTCGAGGAGCTCGGCTACGAAGCCAC
>JAUIKL010000150.1 GCA_030430625.1 Gemmatimonadota bacterium | reverse complement strand
AGTCGCCGCCCTGCGGCACGTCGATCGACGTGCGCGCCATGTCGAGAACCATGCCGTCGATCCGCTGGTCGGCCAGGTAGGCGGAGCCCGTCAGAACCTCGAAGCGCTCGCCCCGCGGCCCGGCCCACGACGAGGCGACCTCGTCGAGAAAGACTTCGAGCGATCGCCCCGAATCCTCGAAGACGACTCCGTCGATGACGTCCCCGTCACCGATCAGGAGTTGGAGTCCGCCGTAGGGGAGGATTCGCGCCGGGGACCGGAGGACCGGACCACCCCAGCGCTCGGAGAAGAAGCCGTCCCAAACGCCGCCACGGGCGAGCCATCCCTCTGCCTGACGCTCCATCGTGTCGGGCCGCTCCACCGTCTGGATCATCCACGGAACGAAGAAGGCACTATCCCCCACTGCCGACGCGAAGACCACGTTCCGTTCGTAGATCCGCGCCGTGAAGTTTCCGACCTCGGCCTCCGACGCACCGGAGTTCGTCGAGCGGGCCGGCTGCTCCTCGTCGGGTGAGCATGCCGCGAGCAGGACCAGACTCATGAGACAGCCGAACACATGCGCCCGCTTCCGAGGAGCGCGAACGCCGGGCGGACGGGTGTGGGGTGTCATGCGTCGGGCTCGTAGATCGCGAGCCTCGTGGGGTCGAGGATCTGGTGGGACTCGGCCCCCAACTTCTGGTCCAGGTGGCGGGTGAACGACGCGATGAGTCGGCGACTGCGACCGAGCGCGGCACCCTCGGTCCGCGTGGCCGCGATGAGATCGACCCGTGTCTGGGCGTTCTCGTCCAGGCCCACGTCGATCCGGATCGCGATCTCCGGTCGCAGGAATCCCCCCTTCACGGCGGCTCGTATGAGACCGTGTTGGTCGTCGGCGGATTCGATCCCCCAACCCCTCAATCCACCGCCACCGAGGCCGAGGAGCCCCTGCCAGACCGTCTCGAACGGGATGGCGTAGGTCCGTCCTCTCAGCCGCGGGTCGGGCGATTGGGGGTACGTGACGACCCGGTTCTCCTTGAGTCCGTCAAGGATCGCCTTCAATCATCCGACTCCGGTCCGAGCGCGAAACGGATCGAGACCTCGGCATCGACCGTCTGGTCCCCGACCTCGATCGGGGTGGCCGCGCGTGACGCCAACTGCATCTCCGCCGCAGCCTGCCGAGGGATGGGGCGCTGCGCGTTCCCCGAGACTTCGAGCGGCGCGCCGAGTTCGTACCCCAACGCGTTCGCGATGACTTCCGCTTCGGCCCGGGCGGAGCGCACGGCCATGTCGAGAGCCTGTCTTCGAGCGGCCTCGGTGTCGGCGGCAAAGAAGCTGATCGAGTGGACGCGGTTGGCTCCGGACGACGTCGCGGCGTCGATCAGACGCCCGACCTCGTCCACGTCCGAGATCGTCGCCTCGACGTTGTTGACGGCGGTGTACGCGACGATCTCACGAGTGCGGCGACCGTCGTTCGACGTCTCGTACTCGGGGGAGATCGAATAGCCGGTGGTCTCGATCTCCAGCCCCGGGAGGCCGGCGCCCCGAAGCGCCGAGAGGACGCGCGTCATCGTCTCGGCGTTCTGGTCGGCGGCGTCCGCTGCGGTGGCGGCGCGGCTCTCGAGTGCCACGCGTACGGAAGCCCGGTCCGGTGCGACCGACACGGCACCGCGTCCCATCACCTGGATCCATCCCGGGCCCGCTTCCTGAAGCGTCGCGGCTCGGCCGGTCGTCGTCGTCATCGGCACCTCATAGGTGTGCATGCGGCCGAGCTGGCCGGAGTCGGGGGTCGATTGGCCGCGGGCACCGGGGCTGGCGCACGCACCCACCGCGACCAGAAGCACGAGGGATCGTCGGGATTTCATCGTCATTTCGTGTCCTTTGTGCGACACGGGGCGGCGTAGGGTTCGTTCCGCTTCCGGTTATAGTGTGGATACTGTGTTCCAAGTCGCCAACTCTACGTGAGACGCCATGAAAGCCGTCATCCCGGTCGCGGGGAAGGGCACGAGGCTCCGCCCACACACCCACCATACCCCGAAGCCCGTCGTGAAGGTCGCGGGCAAGCCCGTTCTGTCCTACCTGCTCGACGAGTTGATCGAGGTCGGCGTCGACGAAATCGTCTTCATCGTCGGGCACCTCAGGGACACGATGGAGGCCTGGATCCGGGAGGAGTATCCGTCGCTGAAGGCGCACTACGTCCTTCAGGAGGTTCAGGACGGCACGGCCGGGGCCGTGGCGCTGGCCGAACCGTACATCGACGAAGAGCTGTTCATCATCTTCGCCGACGCCGTCTTCGAGGTCGACTACGGACTCATTCGGACTCTCGGCGCCGAATCCGATGCCCTCCTCTGGGCCAAGGAGGTCGAGGACTACCAGCGGTACGGTGTCATCGTGACGAACGACGACGGTTCGATGAAGAAGATCGTCGAGAAGCCGACCGAGCCGGTCTCGAAGCTCGCCAACATCGGCCTCTATTACATCAAGAACCACGAACTCCTCTTCGAGGGCATCCGCAAGACCGTGACCTCGCCCCCGGGGCCGTCCGGTGAGTTCTATTTGACCGACGCCTTTCAGTACATGGTGGACAACGGTGGTCGCCTCCTGACCGCCCCGGTGGCCGGATGGTGGGACTGCGGAAAGCCGGAGACGCTCATCGAGACGAACCACCACCTCCTCGAGGTGGGGCGGCGGGGGATCGACCCGCTCGCCACGGTCGACGGCGTGGAGCTGATCGAGCCGGTGAGGGTCGAGGCCGGCGCGAAGGTCCGCGGCGGGACGATCGGTCCGAACGTGACGATCGAAGAGGGTGCCGAACTCGACGGCTGCACCGTGCGCGACACGATCATCGGGGCCCACGCGTCCGTGCGTGGGTGCTCGCTGAACGACTCGCTCGTCGGCGCGCATGCGGACATCGCCGATGTCTCGGGCAGCATGAGGGTGACCGACCACTCGTTCGTGGCCGGAGCGCCCTCGAGCTAAGGGAGACCCGCGGCGAGGATGACGGTGTCGAGCGCTCGCACGATCCCGTCGGAGCCATCCGTGTTGCGGAACCACTCCTCCGTCGTATGAGCCGATCCGGCATCCCCGCCGCACCCGAGTGTGACGGCGGGGATGCCGAGGCTCATCGGAACGTTCGCGTCGGTCGACGAGAGCGATAGCAGGGGCTCCTTGCCCCGGCGCCGCGTCGCTTCGACAGCGGCGCGGACGAGCGGGCTCCCGTCGGGGGTCGCGCCGCCCGGGCGGTCGCCGATGATCTCGACCTCGAAGTCGAGCGCCGGGACCGCCTTCTCACGACGCTCCACCGTGCGTCGAAGCTTCGCCTCCAGGGTGTCCAGGTGGGCGGCGTCGGCGGACCGGGTATCGACCTCGACCCAGGCCTGCTGGGGGATGGCGTTGATGCTCTTGCCCCCTCCGGTCCGCGCCAGCGTGAGCGTCGTCAGAGGTCGGCTCGGCAGGGGGAGCCGGGTCAGCTCCGCGGAGATGCCGGAGAGTTCGTGAAGAGGGTTCGGCGCCCCCCAGTCCGTCCACGAGTGTCCGCCTGCACCCCGTACCACGATCCGGTACCGGCGCGACCCGAGGGCACGGCTGACGATGCGGTCGAGTCCCGCACCGTCCAGGGAGATGAACCCCGCGGCGCCCCGAGCGTCTCCCGCCGGGCCGAATAGGTGTTTGACGCCGCGGAGGTCACCGAGGCCCTCCTCCCCGACGGTGGCCACGAAGAGGATGGACGTGCGGGGGGTGATGCCCGCAGCGTCGAGGGCGCGAGCCAGTGTGAGCAGGGCGGTCAGCCCGCGAGCATCGTCGGTGATGCCGGGGCCTTTCAGGAGGTCGCCCGAGCGGGTGACCGACACGTCGGTTCCGGGAGGAAAGACGGTGTCCAGGTGCGCCGACACGACGAGGTGGCCGTCACCGCTCGTTCCGGGGCGCTCTGCGATGACGTTGCCGATGCCGTCCACGCGTGTGTTCACGAGACCGGCGGACACGAACAACTCGAGCATTCGGGCCCCCCGGGCGGCCTCCCCGAACGGCGGCGCAGGGATCTCGGATAGCTCGATTTGTGACTCGAGCGTTTCCTCGTCGTGCTCTCGGATCCAGCGGTCCGCAGCCCGGATCTCGGGCCGACTCAAGGCGTCGGAAATGTGCAACTCCCTTGCTGGAAAGCACCTGGCGGCGCGGGAAGCGCGCTCCCGTGCCGTGGACAGGGTGAAAAGGGCCGAAAACGGTCCGTGACACCATTTACGGCTCCGTTACAAACCATGCCGTGGGCCGTTACGTGAGCCCTCTAACGTTCCGGCACATGATCCTGGGAGCGCGGGGCTCCTTCATGTATCCGATCACGTCAAATCGACGAGAAGGAGCAATGAAAAGTCAATTCACGCGGTGTCTTCGCACCGTCGCACTGCTCGGAAGTCTCGTGGCGGTGCCTTTCGGAGTCGAGGCGCAGACCGGCCGATTGGTCGGTCGTGTTCTCGACGGCAGCACCGGGCAGCCGCTCGGTAGCGCGCAGGTGTTCCTTGCCGACGGGTCGATCGGGGCGCTGACCTCGCTCGACGGTCGGTACGTCCTTCGTAACGTTCCGGTCGGCACGGTCGAGATCACGGCCGCCATCATCGGATATGCCACCAAGACGATCACCGATGTCGTGATCACCGCCGACGAGACGGCCACCCTCGACATCACCGTCGAGTCGTCCGCCGTCGAGCTCGAGGAGATCGTCGTCACCTCCGCCGCACAACGCGGTTCGACGACGGCCCTCCTCACGGAGCGGAAGCTCGCGACGGTCGTGCAGGACGCGATCGGAGCCGAGCAGATCTCCCGCTCCCCCGACGGTGACGCCGCGGCCGCGCTGAAGCGCGTGCCCGGTCTGTCCGTCGTGGACGGGAAGTACGCGTACGTCCGCGGTCTCGGTGAGCGCTACAGCGCCACGACGCTCAACGGCGCACCGCTGGCTTCGCCGGAGCCCGACAAGAAGGTGATTCCGCTCGACGTGATTCCGAGCGGGCTGCTGCAGAGCATCGTGACGTCGAAGAGCTACTCCCCCGACCAGCCCGGCGACTACGCCGGCGGTCTGGTGCAGCTCCAGACGCGTGACTTCCCGTCGAACCGGATCCTGACGATCTCGGCTTCGAGCGGGTGGAACTCCGAGGCGTCCCTCCAGACCGGCATCGGCTACGCCGGAGGCGGGATGGACTTCTTCGGCTTCGACGACGGCATGCGGAACCTGCCCGCGCTCATCCCGGCGGATCAGCAGGTTTCGAATGCCAACTTCTCGGGAGAGGCGCTCCGGAACATCGGTCGCGCCTTCCAGGGCGACTGGGCTCCGACGGCCAAGGAGTTGCCTCTCAACGGTGGCTTCGGCGTCTCGTTCGGAGACGACTACGACATCGGTGATTCGCAGCGACTCGGCTTCATCGCGTCGGCCAACTACTCGACCGACCAGAGCCTCCGCACGAACATGATCGAGCGGGTCTTCGCCGCGACCGGCGTCTCGGACCCCGAGGTCGACTACCGCGGCACCGTGGCGGACCACTCGGTCTCGATCGGCGGTCTCGCGAACATCACCTACCAGCCGAACGGGTCGAACCAGTTCAAGCTGGCCACGGTCTACAACCACCTCTCGAACAACGTCTCCCGGGAGCTGACGGGCTTCAACCTGGATTCCAACACGGACCAGTGGAACACCCGGATCCAGTTCCTCGAGCAGACCCTCCTGAACACGCAGCTCGAGGGTGAGCACGGCTTCGAGTCCCTGGGTGGCATGACGTTCAACTGGCGCAGCGCGCTCACGATGGCGGCGCGGTACGAGCCGAGCACCCGTGAGTCCCTCTATCAGGAGGCCGGTGGCGAGTTCATCTGGGACGACTTCATCCAGAGCGGCTCGGTCTTCCACCAGGACATGAGCGACAACGGCTGGAACGGTGGAGCCACGATCAAGATGCCGTTCTCCGTGAGTGACGCGCCGGCGTCCTTCTCGGTCGGGGCCAGCACGGATCGGAAGGACCGCGACGCGTACACGCGCCGCTTCCGCTTCCGCCCGCAGGGCGGTGGGATCATCGACAGTGACGTGCGGACGATGCACCCGAACGACCTGTTCGGTGGCGACACGTACATCACGCAGGACGGCTTCGAGATCGAAGAGGCCACTTTCCGGACCGACAACTACGACGCCACACAGAACGTCGACGCCGCCTTTGCGATGCTCGACTTCGAGGTCGTCGACGGTCTCCGGATCTCGGGTGGTGCTCGGATCGAGCGCTCACTCCAGGAAGTGTCGCCGAAGGACCTGTGGGACGTCGGCGGACTCCCGGCGGTCGAGGGCGCTTCGCTCGAGACGACGGACATCCTCCCCGCTCTGAACGCGACCCTCGCGCTGACCGAGAGCATGAACCTCCGTGCCAGCGCGTCGCAGACTTTGGCGCGGGCCCAGCTCCGCGAGCTGGCTCCGTTCTCCTTCGCCGACTACGCCGGCGGCTTCCTCGTCATCGGGAACCCGGCACTCGATCGGACGCGGATCCAGAACTACGACCTGCGCTACGAGTGGTTCGGCGGACCGCAGACGGTCTTCGCCACGAGCGTCTTCTACAAGGATTTCAAGGACCCGATCGAGGTCTCGGTGCTGCCCAGCTCCGAGCTCCTCAAGACCTGGGTCAACGCGGACGGCGCAACGAACTACGGTGTCGAGGTCGAGTTCCGCTCCTCGCTGGGCGGAGTCGCTTCGGCGCTCGACGCGCTCTCCTTCAACGGCAACGTCACGTACGTCCAGTCCGAGGTGACGATCGGCGACGAGGTCGACGTCTACCTCCCGGGCACCGGGCTGACGCAGATCGGCGTCGTGTCCAAGGAGCGGGCCCTGCAGGGTCAGTCACCGTACGTGCTCAACCTCGGCCTGACGTGGGCTCC
>JAUIKL010000149.1 GCA_030430625.1 Gemmatimonadota bacterium | reverse complement strand
CAGCAAGCTCGGATCGAACGACAGATCGTCACAGGGCAGCGCATCCAGGCGATCTCTGAGGATCCCGTCGCCGCCCGGTCGGTCCTCGACCTCGACGGTGACCTCAGGGCGTCCGAGCAGTACTCCCGGTCGATCGAATCCGCACGGAGTCGCCTCGCCGTCTCCGATGCCACGCTTCAGGAGATGACCCGAATCCTCTCCCGGGCCCGCGAAGTCGCGATCCAGCAGGGATCCGGCATCGGGACCCCCGAGACTCGACTGGCGGCGCAGGCGGAGGTGCAGGAGCTGCGAGGCTCCATGGTCCAGCTGGCCAATCAGACGCTCAACGGCGCGTACGTCTTCGGCGGCGCGTACGCCGACAGGGCGCCCCTGAGCTCGTCGGGCAGCCTGGACCCCACCTTCCCTGCTCGCGGCTCCCAGCAGTACGAGATCGGATCGGGAGTCCTGGCGGATGGCGCTCACGACGCCGGTGAGATGTTCATCGACAGCGGTGCGGTCAACGGACTCGACCTTCTCGAGATCGCCCTGGTCCTCGACGACCCCGCGCAGATCCAGGCCGCGGCCGACACCCTGACGACGGCCATCGCTTCGGTGCAGGAGCTGGTCGCCGAGACGGGAGCTCGCCAGACCCGTCTCGACGTGGCCCAGACCGCTCAGAGCCTCGTCGACCAGAGCCGCCTCGAACGCCGTTCGACGTTGATCGAAGCGCCGATCGAGGCCGCCATCACTGAACTGGCCACGCTCCAAGCCACTTATCAGGCGACCCTGCTCACCACGGGTCGCCTCCTCGAAACATCCCTCGTCAACTTCATCTGATCCCGATGACCGACCCTTCCGCCGCCGCGACCTCCGCTCCCAAAGTGGAGCTCGACACCGTCGTTCACTTCCCCGACGGGCTCCTCGGTTTTCCCGACGAACTCGACTACCGACTCACGCAGGGTCCAGCGGCGGGCCTGTACTGGCTCCTTCCCGCCGAGGGTCCGGCGCGTTTCCTGCTGAGCGACCCGTTCCGTTTCTTCGCCGAGTATTCCCTCGACCTGACGCCCGAGCAGGCAGCAAGGGTCGACGCGGACATCCCGAGCGACATCGCGGTGCTGGCGATCACGATCCCACACCGAGACGCTCCGTGGACCGCGAACCTTCAGGGTCCGCTGGTGATCAACGCTCGGAAGGGTGTCGGGGCCCAACTCGTTCTGGCCGGATCGGGCCCGGGTGTCCGCGAGCCTTTCGTGCCGACCGCCGGACCGCAGCGGATGGCCGTCTGACCGGACTCAGTGGATCGAGCGCAGTAGGCGCTCGTCCTCCCGGCAGACCTCTGCCACACAGGCCAGGAGTGCATCGGGGTCGATCGGCCCGACGAGCTGCTGGTCGAAGAGACCGGCCACTTCGTTCTCTGCGGGTTCGGCCACGAGAAGGATCGACTTTGTCGTGCGGCCCGAGGAATCGAGGAGGGGCGCACAGGCACGGCCGGCTTCGATCCCGTCGGCGACGAGCACAGCGGTGCGGTGGCCGAATCGATCCAGCGCCTCCGCTCCTCCGTCGGAGCTGTCGACGACCGCGACCGGCCAGCCGTTTCGCTTGAGGATACCGGTCAGCAACTCGGTGGCCAGACTCGACGAGCCCCAGAGGAGCACGACCGCGGACGGCCCGGAGGCGACGGTGCTCGAAGCGCCCTTCTCGTCGGCCGCCGCACCGACGCCACGGAAGCCCAGCTGCGCCGAGGTGCCCACACCGGGCTCGGACTCGATCCGGAACGAGCCACCGAACTCGCGGGCCGCCTCCTGAACGATGACCAGGCCGAGACCGGAGCCGTCGGCGCTCCCCTTGGTGGTGAAGGCGCGCTCCCTACAGCGCGCCAGCACCTCACCGGACATCCCCACACCTGAGTCCCGCACCGTCAGAACGCCGCCGCCGGACGCGTCCCCCGTCACCGAAACCTCGATCAGGCCCGCGGCGGGAATGGCGTCCCGCGCGTTGAGCACGAGGTTGAGGAGCGCCAGTTCGGCGTCGTCACTCCGTGCGCGCACCGTCGGCAAGCCGGGTTCGACGCGAATCTTCAACTCGATACGCGAAGGTAGGACCTGTCGAAGGAGCGGTTCGGCTCCCCGAACGAGGGCTCCCAGGTCGGTCGGCTCGGACGACGCCTCTCCACCCGCTCCGACACCGAGGAGCCGCTGGGTGAGCAGCGTGCCGCGGTCACACGCTTTGAGGAGTTCTTCCCGCACCACGCCGCTGGCGCTGTTGGACGGGTCGAGCCTCTCCAGCGCACTCGCGAAGCCACGGATCGCGGCGAGGATGTTCCGAACGTCGTGCGAGACCTCGGATGCGACCCGCCCCAACGAAACCAGCCTCGCCCGATCGTCCTCGGGCGAGCTGTGGTCGTAGCCGCGCAGCTGGCTCAGATCCCGTGTGACGATCATGAAGCCGATCTCGAGGCCGTTCGGCGTGCGTACGAGGCTCACGCTACTCGCAGCCCAGAACGGGTCGTCACCCTCACGGACCCGCCAGCCCGTTCCCTCCCACGACCCGAGGTCGCGGGCGTGTCGCAGGATCAGCGCGGGAATCCCGTGGCGCCGATCCTCCACCAGGAAGAGTTCCTCGAAGCGGGTCGGGCCGGCGCCGGACGGGAAGCCGAACGTTGCCGAGCACGACGCCGCCCACCGCGTGATCCGCCCCGCGAGATCCAGCCAGAAGACGGCGCACGCGTCATCCCGTTGCTCGTCGACGCCGACGGCGGGCCACGGTGAAGAGTCGGCGTAGGGGGCTGAAGATCCCGCCCCACTCCCGCGCGTGTCCGGGAGAGGGGGGAGGTCAAGCGTACCGAGATGATACGAACGAGACATGAGCCCCGGATTCACTGTATCGACGCAACCTATAGTAGCGTCCAGGCTCTTACACACAACCTGTCGTCCCCCACGCAGGGGCTACCGCGACCCCACACGACCGGTGTCGTCGAGGATCTTCGTCGCCCAGCCGACAGGAATTCCAAGCTGTCGGTCCATGGCCATCGGCGCGGGCACGGTTCTGATGGGGCGGTCAGCGAGTCGGTCGCCCCGGCGCCCCTCACGAATCGAACGGCGACGACTTTCCAACATGCGCCGGTCGGCGCGACATTTCGCGTCCTTCGAACGATTCGTCCCTTCAGCCGACCGAGGTACTACCGTGGCGGGCATTCTCGACCAACTCAAAGCGATTCGAGCGGAAGCGGGTGAACACCGAACCGTCGGCCTGGACGACAACACCGTCTGTCAGTTCGTGTCGAAGGACCCGACGCTGGCCGAGGCCGTGAACGCCGCCACAGAGGAGTTCGCCTCGCTGAAGCGCGAGTTTCCGGAACTGATGGCGATGGGCGAAGTCGAGCAGGTTGCCGCGATCGAAGAGAACCTCGTCAACTTCTACGCCGACGACACGGTCAATCCGTACGTGTCCATGGCGGCTCGCGGCCCATGGATCGTGACGACGAAGGGCGCGGTGGTGCACGACAACGGCGGGTACGGCATGCTCGGTTTCGGGCACGTCCCGGAGCCGATCATCGACGCGATGACGAAGCCGCAGGTCATGGCCAACGTCATGACACCCAGTCCTTCCCAGTACCGGCTGTCCCACGCCCTCGAGAAGGAGATCGGACAGACCCGCTCCGACGGCTGCCCGTTCACGCACTTCATTGCCATGAACTCCGGCTCGGAGTCGGTTTCCGTCGCCACCCGGATCGCCGACGTGAACGCGAAGCTGCTCACCGACGAGGGAGGACGTCACGCGGGCAAACCGGTCAAGAAGCTGTCGCTTGCGGGAGGCTTCCACGGCCGGACGGGCCGGCCCGCCCAGTTCTCCGACTCGTGCGTGGGTAGCTACGCCAAGCACCTGGCCACCTTCCGGACCCAGGATCTGATCACGGTCGCCCCGAACGACGTGGCGGGTCTGGAAGCCATCTACGAACGGGCCGACGCCGAGGGCTTCTTCATCGAAGCCTTCTTCATGGAGCCGGTCATGGGTGAAGGGAACCCCGGGGCCTCGATCACGCCGGACTTCTATGCCACCGCGCGCCGCCTGACCCGCGAGCACGGAACGGTTCTGCTCATCGACTCGATTCAGGCGGGCCTGCGCGCCACCGGCTACCTGTCGTTCGTCGACTACCCGGGCTTCCGGGACCTCGACCCGCCGGACATGGAGACGTACTCCAAGGCCCTGAACGCCGGTCAGTACCCCTTGTCGATCCTGGCGCTGACGGCCGAGGCCGCGGCCCTCTACAGGAAAGGGATCTACGGGAACACGATGACCGCCAACCCGCGCGCCATGGACATCGGCGCGGCCGTTCTCGGTATGGTGACCGACGAGGTGCGGCAGAACATCGTCGACCGCGGGCACGAGTTCGTCGACAAGCTCAACGCGCTGGCCGCGGAACTCGACGGCCCGATCACCAAGGTCGAAGGGACCGGCCTCCTCTTCTCGTGCGAGCTCGACCCACGCTTCAAGGCGTACGGCACCGACAGCGCGGAAGAGTACATGCGGACACAGGGGATCGGGGTGATCCACGGCGGCGAGAACTCGCTGCGCTTCACACCCCACTTCATGGTCACCTCCGAGGAGGTCGACCTGATCGTCGCGCACGTCCGCAACGCGATCGAGAACGGTCCCCAGGCCGGAGCGGGCTCCGGCCACTGACCGCAACACTGGACCGCCCCGGTGTCCGGGACGGTATGGATCGAGCGCCGGTGGGGCCCCTGCCCCACCGGCGCTCGTCGTTTCAGTGCC
Organism: Gemmatimonadota bacterium; assembly: GCA_030430625.1. Taxonomy (GTDB): domain Bacteria; phylum Gemmatimonadota; class Gemmatimonadetes; order Longimicrobiales; family Gaopeijiaceae; genus UBA2589. The sequence goes on along the minus strand of JAUIKL010000149.1, from coordinate 2,135 downwards.
GAAGCCGAAGGTAGACCATCCCGGACCGGGGCTTCGAGCCGTACAGCGGGTCGAGTTCTCCATCCAGACCGTACAGAGCCCCGGCGACCCCGAGTCCCCATCCGATCCCCCCCAGATCCGCCACGTCGACCGAGAGCCCCGCGGCCAGCTTCGACACGGTGAAGAAGGTGCTGTGACGCGCGTCGGCGGGAGGGAAGAGCTCGTCCTTCTTCGCCCGTTCCCATCGGACGAAGGTCGTGGCCCGCCCGGCGTTCCACGCGCTCTCGACGAGCCACGCCGCCTGGACACGGCGCTCGAAGAGGAGGAGGAGGCTGTCGTCGGCGTCCGGTGGAAGCGTGGCCGACCCGACATAGTGGTCGAAGAGAGGCCCCGGCAATCGAGCACGGGCCTCTCCCAGCGTCATCGTCGTCTCCCTCTTCGTGTTGCGTCCGAACGCGGCGGTGGTGGCCCACCACCCACCCGGCCAGGCGCGATGGTGCGTCGCCGACAGCGTCACCCGGTACAGATCGACGGCCGGGTGTAGCTGCTCCGGCTCGTCCATCGAAGCGAAGCTGGCCTGCAGGGCCCACGACGGGCCGGGAGTCAGGCTGACTCGGCCGGAGAAGGAGTTGAGACCCAGTGGTTCGGGTGTCCAGCGATCCTCGTCCGGCTCGTGACCGTTGAACCAGGAGACCTCGAACTGGAGGAGCTCGGTGGCGATGCCGCCGGTCAGCACGCCGTAGGAGATGTGCGCGGCATCCATGAAGTGATGTGTGATCGGCGCGACCGGGTTCGCCATCCCCGAAGGACGATGCATGAAGGGCACGGGCCCGAGCGCCGGGTTGCCCACCGGCGCCGCGTACACGAACGCCCACGCCCCGGGCTCGACCTCCCATCGGACCGAGGCCGAGAGACCCATGAGCACGTCGTGCGGATGCTGTCGATCGACGAGAGAGTTCACCCCGTCGGCCGTCTCTCCGGTCTGGAGCAGCAGCCGATAGCCCGACGGACCCAGCCCCGGCTCGGCACTCAGCATGGCCTGCACTTCGACCCACGCGCCCCCCCACGGTCGACGCGCGTGCGCCATCAACATGCTGGTCTGAAAAAGATCGTCGCCGCCCCGGGGGCCGGTATCCCGACGAGCCACCCCGTTCACGACGCCGTGCGCCATCACCGACCAGGGACCGAGATCGTACATCCGACCGGGCATCGCCTCGGCAACCGGGACTCGAGCCGTGCCCATTCCCGCACCCGTAAAGGGGCCGAACCGCGACGACATGGAGCCGTGCGCCATCGGCTCTTGAGCGCCCACCGCCGCCGCGGCGGCGGTCCATGCGAGCGCCCAAAGCGCCGTCGTGCCGACCGCGCGCCTTCGAAAGAACGGAGCGGATGGGGCGTCTGGCATCGATCGTGCTCGAGTCGTTGGGTGTCCGTCCGTCATCGGTCGGTCGCGACTGGCGGCAGCGACCGAGGTTCGAGCCGCAAGATAGGCAGCGGAAGCGACGAAGTGAACGTGTTGTGCAGATAGGAGTTACGAGCCTCCCGCACTCTAAACCCCGCCCGTCGCGAGCCTCGCGGACGGACACGCGGCCCACAATTCGCACGACGCGTCAACAAACCCTGCACGAAGCGGGTCATGTCCTACGTGGTCGCACTACCGTCGTACCCCGAGCGAACACCCTCCACAGGGTTGTCTGGACCCCGGTCACGAATCTGCCGGTCGGTCGTATTTCATAGCGGGGACACGGGGGGGAACGCATTATATACGGACTCTCGCACCAGCGAGGGCAGGCCGCCCCCCCGGGTAGGACCCGTCGCGTGTCTATTCGAGACCGCGATTCACTACATCTCGCACATCGAGAGGCGAAGATGAATTCAAAGATTGTCCGAACGGCCGTTTGGCGTTTGGCGGGGCTGGCTGCCCTGAGCATGATGCTCGTGGCCGCTCCGGCAGACGCCCAGACAGCCACCGGCACGGTCCGCGGGCAGGTCACGGATGCCGTGACGCAGCGCCCGCTGGTCAACGCCCAGATCTCCATTCCCGGCACGGGCCGAGGCGCCCTCGCCAACTCCGGCGGCCAATTCCTCATCCTGAACGTTCCGGCTGGTGCCCAGACGCTCCGCGTCGAGCTGGTCGGGTACGCGATGCAGGAAGT
>JAUIKL010000148.1 GCA_030430625.1 Gemmatimonadota bacterium | reverse complement strand
CGGGACCGCCACGGCCGCCCCTGCAACGAGAAGGCCGAAGGCCCGGAGCTTCACTCCCATCATCACCCTCCGGTGATCGAGAACTTCTGTACGCGACGTCCGGTAGACGCTTCTCCGACGTAGATGTTCCCCTGCGAGTCAACGCCCATACCGTGTGGGCGCAGGAATTGACCCACCTGCCGACCGCCCCGGCCGAAGCTGCCGACGACCTCGAGGTCAGACCGGTTCATGATCCAGACCTTGTGGTTCGTGCCGTCGGCCAGGTACAGCCACTCCTGATCCGCGTCCGGTGAGAGCGCGATGACGAAGGACGATCCCGACGCCAGGGTCTCGGGCTCGATGATCTTCTCGAAGACGAACGTTCCGTCCTGCTGAAAGACCTGGATGCGGTTCCCGCGTCGATCCGCGACGTAGATCAGCCCGTCGTTCGAACCGACGAGGCCGTGCACGGTCGAGAACTGCGTCGGCGGGTTGGAGGCGTGTTCGGGGCCACCGAAGCCGTAGTCGTACGTGTCCTCCGGCACCTCGCCGTACGCGCCCCAGTGGCGCAGGTACTCGCCCGTGTCGCCATCGAAGACGATGACGCGCCGGTTCCGGTACCCGTCGGCAATGAAGACCTCGTTCGTGCTCGCATCGACCCAGATGCCCGCGGGGCCACCGAGCAACTCCGTGTCCGCGTTGCCACCCGTCTCGTCGTACCGACCGATCTGCATCAGCAACTCACCCGAGCGCGTGAACTTCATCACGCGGTGGTGGCGGTACGTCCCGATCCAGACGTTGTCGTTGTGGTCGACGAAGAGTCCATGTGCGTTGCGCGGGAACTCCGCGACGTCCTGCGTCTGAGGGTCACCCCAGCCCTGCACGACATTGCCGTCGGGGTCGAACTCGACGACGACCGGCGCCGGCCGGCAGCAGAGTCCGATCGGCGGGTCCTGAACCGCGGACAACTCCTCGGGGGTGAGGGTCTCGGGGAGGTGTGTGACCCACACGTGGTCCTGAGCGTCGACGAAGACCGCCGTGATCGACCCCATGATCCAGTCGTTCGGCATCTCGGCCGGCCACGTCGGGTCGACCTCGAACATCGGGACCCCGCCCGAAGCGGTCGACGTCATCCCGGCGCTGTCGACAGATTCGCCGTCCGAGCAGCCGAGAAGGGCGACCGCAACGGCGGCGACGGTGCTGAGGAGGATGCGGGGCGGTCGGCTCGACATGTGCGGCTCCCTGAAGACGAAACGGAACGCGGCAACGTACGCCGCACAGAGCCGGTCGGACATGGCCACCCCTCCCCCTCACCCGTAGCTTGGCGCGGCTCGACCCCCGGAACGTCGGCCTCGCAGACCGTGGAGCAGCAGACGACTTGAGCGAGACTCAGCACCGAGATGGCCCGTCGCCGATCGCCGTACCGGCCTCGGCTGCCCTCGTCCTGGCCGCCTGTTCGCTCACTCCGCGAGTCCAGGCGAACGCCGCGCTGCAGGCGTCCTTCTGGGGAGCGATGGCCGTCGCGCTCGCGGGGGCGGCCTGGGTGTTGGTACAGAGCCGCCGGGGGCACGCCGCCCTCTCGACGAGCGTCCTGCTCCGGCCCCAGCACTGGGTTCAGGCGCTGTGCCAGTTGGCGGTCCTGCTCTACTGGGGTTGGTACTGGAGACCGGTCTACGACATGGCCGTTCTCTTCGTGGGTCAGCTCGCGTTCGCCTACGCCGTGAGCGCTCTGATCTCGTGGGCGCGCGGTCGACCGTGGACCCTCGGCTTCGGCCCGGTCCCGATCATTTTCAGCATCAACCTCTTCCTCTGGTTCCGCGACGACTGGTTCTATCTGCAATTCCTGATGATCGCGGTCGGCTTTCTCGGGAAGGAGTTCGTACAGTGGCAGCGGAACGGCCGCTCCACCCACGTCTTCAACCCGTCCGCGTTCGCGCTCGGCCTGTTTTCGTTGGCGCTCATAGCGACCGGTACGACCGACCTGACCTGGGGTCGTGAGATCGCGTCGACGCTGACGCTGGCCCCGCACATCTACACGTACCTGTTCGCCGTCGGACTCGTGGTGATGTACGCCTTCTCGATCACCCTGGTGGCCGGCACGGCGGCGGCCGTCCTCTTCGGAGCCAGCGCGGTCGCATTCGCGTTCACCGGTGTCCCCTACTTCGTCGACTCCGAGATCCCGGCGGCCGTCTTTCTGGGCCTCCACCTCCTCGTGACCGACCCGTCGACCTCACCGAGAACGCCCGCCGGGAAGGTCGTCTTCGGCGCACTCTACGGGGTCGGAGTCTTCACGTTGTACACGGTCCTCTCCGCATCCGGAGCCCCGACCTTCTACGACAAGCTCCTCTGCGTGCCGTTGCTGAATCTGAGCGTCCGCGCCATCGACGCCCTCGTGGGCTCGGTGGAGACCACCTTGCCCGGGCTCGCCCGGGCGCTGGGCCAGGGCGTCGACCAGGTCGTGGCCCGCCGGGCGAATCTGGCGCACATGGCCGTCTGGATCGGCTTCTTCGCCCTCATGTCCGCCACCGGTCGAACGGACCGCACCCACGTGGGTGACCGCATTCCCTTCTGGGAGGAAGCGTGCAGCGAGGAGCGGCCGGGAGCCTGTGACCGCCTTCTCCAGATCGAGGCGAGCTACTGCGGGGACAACTCGGCGTGGGCGTGCAACGAACTCGGCCTGCACTACCGCGCCGGTCGAATCGTCGAGCCCGACCCCGCCCTGTCCGCCGACTTCCTCGGCAAGGCGTGCGAGCTGCGATTTCAGCCCGCGTGCCTGAACCTGACCGACACGGACGGCTCGATGACAGGCCGGCCGAAGATGCTCGACCTCCGCCTCCTTCTACGCGAGGGCGGACTGAACCTCCTCGATACACCCGAGGCCGAGCTCTACGCCCGGGCGTGTCGGCACGGGTGGGACTTCGCGTGCCTCGGGGCGTCGGGATGACGCGCGCCCTCGAGGCCTCGCCAGGAGCCGCCCGATGACGCCGACGGCCCCCGGGAGCCGTCGGCTCGTGGCTCTGGCTGCGGCCGGCCTCGTCGCTGCCACCGGCGCGGCCCTGACCCTGGCGCCCGACGTCGAGCCGGCTCGGAGCGCGAACCTCGCCGGCCACCCGACGTGGGGGGACGACGACATCCCCGGCTTCCGAGCGAACCTGTTCGCTCTACCGGAGGACGACCTCGCCGGCTTCGTGCCCATCCCGGCGGGGTCCTTCATCATGGGAAGTGATCCCTCCGTCGACAGGATGGCCTTCGCGGTCGAGAGATGGAGCCGGACGGCCCTCCAGGGTCGCCTCGACCTCGATGACTTCTACATGGGGCGCTACGAGGTGACCGTCGCGCAGTTCGTCGACTTCGTGCGTCGATCCGGCCACAGGCTCCCGGACGATGTAGTTCTCGGGACGGAGCCACTCCACCCGGTCGCCAGCGTCTCGTGGGTCGACGCGCTGCGCTACGCGCGATGGCTGGACGAGGAACTGCGGGCCTCGGCCCGGACACCCGCGCCCCTACGCGCGCTCCTGGACGACGGATGGCGGGTGGGTCTGCCCGACGAGGCACAGTGGGAGAAGGCCGCCCGAGGCGCCGACGGCGCCCTCTTCCCCTGGGGGGACGACCCCGAGGGCGGCTCGGCCAACTACGCCTCGGGGCGTGTCGAGCCCGTCGGAAGCCGCGAGTGCGCGTGCGCCTACGGTCTTTCCGACATGGCGGGCAACGTCTGGGAGTGGACGGCCAGTCCCTACCAGCCCTACCCGCACGACCCGTCGGACGACGGGCGCACGGCCGCCGCCGATGCCCTCTGGGTGATGCGCGGGGGCTCGTACCAGGACGACATCCAGCAGGTCCGGGCCGCGAACCGCGGAGGCGCGGACCCGGGTGCCCGTCGTCCGTTCATCGGCTTCCGGGTCGCACTGGTACACGACTGAGTCGGTCGGAGTCCTACGCTCCTTCGCGCACCGCCCCTTCGTTGAACAGTCGTTCGACATCGTCGGCCGAATACCCGATCTCCTCCAGCACCTCACGCGTGTGGGCACCGGGTGCCGGTGGCGTCCGGTCGGCCGTCGGTCGCTCCCCGTCGATCCGCAGAGGGAGGGCCACGTCCCGGTAGTCGGGCACGTCCGGGTGGTGCCCGCCGCCCAGCATGCCCACGGCCGCGATCTGCGGATCCGCGACCACCTGGTCCATCGATCGGATGGCCGACGCCGGTACGGCCTTCGCCTGAAGACGCTCCAGAAGGTCGGTCGCCGTGAAGTCCCGAGTGGCCGACTCGATGAGTGGATCGAGGATGTCCCGATGCCGGACCCGGAGCGGGTTGCTGGCAAAACGTTCGTCCGATGCGACGTCCGGGCGATCGATCGCCGCACACAATCGTTGGAAGATCGCGTCGTTCCCGGCCGCGATCATCACGTGCCCGTCCCGGGTCGCGAAGGCCCGGTACGGGGCGATCGAGCCGAGGCTCGTCCCCATCGGCCCGGGCACGTTGCCCGTGGCCATGTACCCCATAAGGTGGTACGACACCCACGCCAGGGACGTGTCGAGGAGGCTCGCGTCGAGGGACGCCCCCTCCCCCGTGGCATCGCGTGTGCGGAGGGCGGCCAGGACGGCGATCGCCCCCCACATCCCGGTGCCGAAGTCGACGACCGATCCGCCCACTCTGGCGGGGGCACCCTCGGGCTGCCCCGTCACCGAGATGATCCCCGCGTACGCCTGCATCAGCGGGTCGTAGCCCGGCTGCTCGGCCATCGGGCCCTCGGACCCGTACGCGCTGACCGACAAGTGGATCAACTCCGGCTTTCTGGCGCGAAGCGACTCGGCGTCGATTCCGAGCCGCTTGGCCGCGCCGGGGCGGGACGCCTGTACGAAGACGTCAGACGTATCGACCAGGCGCTCGAGAACCGCCATCCCCGACGACTCCTTCAGATCGACGACGATCGAGCGTTTGCCGCGGTTGGCTGAGAGGAACAGGGTGCTGTCACCGCCCCAGAAGGGCGGCCCCCAGGCGCGACCGAGGTCGGCACCCGGGGGCTCCACCTTGATGACGGTGGCCCCGAGATCGGCCAGAATCTGACCGCAGAACGGGCCCGCCAGGTTCTGCGTGACGTCGCAGACCCGCACACCCGCGAGTGGACTGGTCACGACCCTCCGCTGGTGTTGGGTGTGGGCACCGAACCGTCGTTCTGCCAATAGAATCCCTGCGGAGCCCGCTGGCGCGGCCACTCCTCGGCCAGCGTGTCGCCAGAGTAGAGGCGTCCGTTCATCATCACCCAGCGGACCGTGTTCGAGTTCTCCAGGTTCTCCAGCGGGTTCCCGGACAGGACGACGAGGTCGGCCAGCTTGCCCGGCTCGAGAGAGCCGAGATCCGTATCGAGACCGAGCGCGTCCGCGCCCTGAATCGTCGCGATCTGCAGCGCCTCGTGATTCGTCATCCGCTCGGACGAACCGACGAGCCAGAGCTCCCAGTGAAAGCCGAGGCCCTGGAGCTGACCGTGGCTACCGACGCCTGCGCGCCCACCGGCCTCGACGACGTCGTCGAGGAAGTCGGAGATCTCTTCGTGGATGTACTGGGTCTCGTCGAACCACCCGGGGCCTCCCGCCCGACGCGCGGCCTTTCCGTACACCTCCTCGAAGGGCGTGAAGGTGAGGAGCTTCTCGTCCCGCAGAACATCCGTGGTCGTGTAGAAGAGGTTCTCACCCCAAGGCCCGCCGTACGTCACCACGATCGTCGGCGTCGTGGCCATGTTGGACTGTGCCACGAGCTGTACGACATCGTCGTACAGCGGTACGCCCGGCAGGTTGTGCTCCGTACCCGAGTAGCCGTCCTGGGCCATGGTCAGGTTGAGGCGAAGGTCGAGGCTGCCCTCCGTGGTCGGCATCAGCTCGAGTTCGCGCGCGGCCTGGATGATCCACTGGCGGACCTCCCGGTTCCCGGCCCCGTACATCTTGATCGTCTTCGTGTCGAAGTAGTCGGAGTACCGCTTCAAGACGTCGCGCGCATCGTCGAGGCTCCGGATCCGCTCGCCGGAGAAGACGCCCTGACCCGTGCTGTAGATCCTCGGCCCGAGCATCGTGCCGGCCCGCACGAAGTCCTCGTACGTAATCACGTCGCTCGAACCCGTCTGCGGATCTCGCGCGGTCGTGACGCCGTACGCGAGGTTGGCCGCGTACGACCACGGCTGGGCTCGGTGGACGTTGTACGACGCCCGCAGGTGCGCGTGGGTGTCGACGTACCCTGGGATGATCGTGTGTCCACTCATGTCGCGCCGGTCGGCGCCACCGGGGATCGACACGCTCCCGCTCGGGCCGACGGCCTCGATGCGGTTGTTGCGGATCACGATGTCCCCGCGCTCGAAGACCTCGTCACCATTCATCGTGATGATGCGCGCACCGGTGAGTGCGATCACACCCGACGGAATGTCCCGATCGAACTCGATTTCGATCCGACGCTCGTCGGGGCGGTACTCGTCGGCGCCATCGTCCCCCTCGTCGTCCTCGTCCGCTTCGTCCTCGTCGTCCGACGCGGCCTCGACGCTGTCCGCGAAGGCCTGAGCCGCGTCCAGGTCGTAGGCGAAGTGCGCGTTACCGAGCGCGAAGTGCACGGTCCGCCCGTCGGGGCCCCATGCCGGGAACTGCCCGCCGATGTCCGTGAGGCGGGCCGCCGGGAAAGAGGCGTTGTCGGGGTTGGCGACCGAGACCGTCGGCGCTTCGGGGCCGAGTCCTCGCGGCACTGTCACCGTGTAGATCTGATTCCCGACCTGGGCCAGCGCCTGGTCCCCGCGCGGGGCCATCAGGATCGTGCTGGCCGTCGGCCCCTGCCCCGTCGCGCCGTTCGCGGCTCCACCGCGCACCTGAACGTGCTCGCGCCGGTCCGTGCCGTCCCACCGCATCGAGATCAAACCGGTTCCCCCCTGGGTGGCGT
>JAUIKL010000147.1 GCA_030430625.1 Gemmatimonadota bacterium | reverse complement strand
CGGCTACGACTTCCGCATCGCCGAGGTCCTGAAGTCGGAATCCGCTGTCGAGCTGAACCGCGTCTTCACGATCCGCTTTCCGGACGCAGCCGCCATGGACGCGTTCTTTTCTGACGATACGTACCTCCAGGTGAAGCGCCGCTTCTTCGCATCGAGTGTGCGAGGGACGCAGATCATCGCGCGGTACGTCGTCGACACCGGTGACCTCTAAACGTCGACGGCTACTCGAGGACGGCCCGCCAGGTGAGACTGCCATCGTTGGATGCACCGGTCGCCGAGGCTCTGAGAGTCGAGGCCGAGGGGATGGCGCACGCCTACGTGTCCGCCTTCTCCAGCGCGGCACCCGACGGCGCGATCGCCGGAGTCTACGTCAAAGGCTCCACCTGTCGTTTGTGGAACTCCCTGATCGACTACGTGCCCGAACTGAGTGACGTCGATATCCACGTTCGACTCGCGCGAGGCTACGAGGGACTCGCGGACTCGATCGACTTCGCTCTCGACGTCGGCGAGGCCGCACTGGCCGAGTATGTCGACCGATTCCCGTCCCCCCGGCACACCCCACGTCCGCAGGTCACCTTTCTGCAACACCTGGAGAGCGCGATCGGGTACCTCCCCTCGACCGCTGGATCCGTGCGCACGCTCGTGGGTGAAGAGTACGAGGTGGGGACCGAGGTCGAGTACGCGCAGGCGGCGGCCTCGGATGCGGAGCGGTTCCGGGCGGACGCGAGTTTCGTGCTCGAGGAGTTGGCGGGAAAGATCGTCGACCGTCCAGGGCGACTGATGTGGCCGCTCGTGTCGCGTCTGACCTTCAGGGTGGCCCCGGCGGGCCCACGGCTCCTGACTCAACTCGGCATGACCCCGTATCGAGCCTGGTCACTCAACCGGACGGCGATCGTCGGCGAGCTCGCGGAGCGCGGTCACGATGAACTCGGCACCCACTACGCGGACTTCTATCTGGCCGGCTGGGCCGGCTTCGAATCCGGTTTCACGGATGCGTCGGCTGCGCGCCGTGCCCTGATGGCGGCGTACCGACTGTACCAAAGCGGTGTCGAGGTCGTGGGATGAGTTACGGTCGAGTGACTGCGGGCTAGGGACACGGTGTTCGACGACTTCCGGGAATTCACGGTCCGCGTTGACGACGTGGAGATCTTCGGGCTCCGGGGAGGGACGGGCCGCCCGCTCCTTCTGCTCCACGGGTATCCTCAGACGCACGTCATGTGGCACAAGGTCGCCCCGGCGCTCGCCGAGCATTTCACCGTGGTGGCGGCCGACCTCAGGGGATACGGCAGGTCCTCCAAGCCGGCACCTGTGACTGGTCATTTGAACTATTCGAAGCGGGTGATGGCGGCCGATATGATCGAGGTTATGCGACAGTTCGGCTTCGATGGATTCTCCGTCATGGCTCACGACAGGGGTGCCAGGGTCGCACACCGGATGGCCATGGATGCGCCGCACTCCGTGGAGCGCATGATGCTGCTCGACATCGCGCCGACCCGTGAGATGTACGCACAGACGAATCAGTCGTTTGCTCGCGCGTACTGGCACTGGTTCTTCCTCATCCAGCCGGCGCCCCTGCCCGAACGCCTAATCGAAGCCGACCCGCGGGGGTACTGGCTACGGAAGTGTGGCTCGGGCTCGGCGGGGCTCACCCCGTTCACACCCGCAGCCCTCGACGCCTACCTGACGGCGTTCGATGCCCCGGAGGCGATCGCCGCGAGCTGTGAGGACTACCGAGCCGCCGCGACGGTCGACATCGAGCACGACGACCTCGACGGAGGTCGAAAGGTCACGTGTCCGGTGCGGGTTCTCTGGGGGGCGCAGGGGGTGATCGAATCGCACTTCGACTGCTTGGAGCTGTGGCGAGAGCGGGCCGAGGTCGTCGACGGACGCGCGCTCCCCGGAGGGCACTATCTGGCGGAGGAACGGCCGGGTGAAGTCGTCGACGAAGCGCTCGACTTCTTCGGCCGGACGCGCTGACGGGGACCTCACGTACCAGTACCTGGGTGGGCTCGGACCGACCGCCCGGGTGCCCTCGGTGGTGGACGTCGCGGCGGCCACGTGGAGCCTGACCTGGAACCTCGGACCGGGCTTCGAAGAGCCGTCCCTCCACGAGTCGGCATCACACGCGATCCCGAGCGCGTCACGTTCGGTCGTTTGCTGTACGATCTCGTGAGTCGAAGAAGCCGAAACGCGCCATTAGTAGACGCTGACGCCGAGGTCGACATCGGTCTCGGGGGCCAGGCGGATCGTAGCCCCGTCGGCTCCGGGGACACCGAGGACGAAAACTTCCGATGTCTCCGGGCCCATGTGGAGCGGCGGAAGGTTGACCACCGCGATCACCTGCCGACCGGTCAACTCTTCGGGGGTGTAGTTCCGGAGGGCTGCGCACGACGTCTTCACGCCGACCGCCTGACCGAAGTCGATCGTCATGCGATAGGTCGGTTTTCTCGTCCGGGCTTCGGAGACCTCCAGGACCCGTCCGACACGAATGTCGAGCGCTTCGAAGTGGTCGTATGTCGTGGTCGGTTTCATGGGCGTTTCATATCGTAGGGGTGCACAAGCTTGGGCCCGGGCGGGCCAGCGTCCTGGTGATTCGGGGCCGCTCGACTCGGCGGTGGATGCGGGGGGCAGCCAACTCCACGTTCCCCTTCGATCGACGAACGATCTTCAACGGAGGTCTCTCGTGTTCTCGACTCCGCGCCTCTTCATCAAGACCGGCATCGCGTTCCTCGGTGTCGGCCTCGCCCTGGGAGCCTGGTTGCTGATCGGACGCGAGCTGAGGGGCACGTTTCCGCACCCTCTGGTGGCCTCGGCCCACGCGCACGCCCTCGGGGCGGGGTTCGTCATGTTCGTGATCCTCGGGGTCGCACAGTGGCTATTCCCACGTCCACCTAAAGACGATGTGCGGTATAGGCCGGAGCGCCTTCTTGCCAGCTATTGGATCCTCACGGTTTCGACGGCACTCCGGATCGGGGGTGAAGTCGCACGCGCTGGATCCGATGCCTTCGGGTTGCGACTCCTGGTCGTCGTCGCGGGGGTAGGACAGATCGTCGGGCTCGGTGTGTACTTCTACTCGATGTGGAACCGGATCCGGCCCCTGGGCTCGGCCAAGCGAGAGCAGGCTGGAGAGCGCTTCTAGAACTAGAACTGGCACAGCAGCCAGACTCGGCATTGGGGGCTGCCGAAGCTGCCTCACTCCACAGGCAGGTAGATCTCCGTCCGCAGTTCGGCGGCTTCGACTTTGCCGGGGTCGTCGACGTAGATCTCCCAACCGACGCCGGGCCGGCGGCCGAGCTGCTGAGCGTGCGCGAAGGCGCGACCCCACGACTGTCCCATCGAGTCGTAACCGCCGCGGTGGACCAGCTTGATCACATCACCTCCCGACGAGATGCCCGATGTGATCTCTCCGTCGGCTTCGACCTCGACATCGCCGTCCACGAAGCACCCGGCGTGCACGTCCGCGATGCCCGAGTCCATGTCCATGGCGCACCACATGGCCATGGGCGCCGAGGCCGGTCGCAGACCCTTCGCCTGAAGCCACCCCATGACGGCGGGCAGGACTTCGGCAAAGAACCCGGGCAATTCCGACGTGTGGACCTTCCGACGGATCCCGACCATCGGACGGGGCGATTCGTGGGTCAGCTCGATCTCGGACATGTCGAATCTCGGTGATGGAGGGAACGGCTTGCTTCTGGACGCGCAGACGGTAACCCCTGGCCCTCCCGCTTGCGACTGATCCGCCCCGGCCCTACCCATGCCCTTCGTCTCGGGGTGTGACCAGGGGAGGGCAGAATGGGATCTCACGCTTCGGTAAGAGCGGTCGGCTGTGGTATCGTGGCGGGCTTCGTATGGCTCGGTCCGACCCACGTCGATGCGCAGGCGGAGATCGAAGCCGCTGTGATCCATCCTCCGATGGCAGCACGGTTCCAGTGCTCGGAGCACCCACTCGGTGACGCCGATCACGTGGCCGATGCTCTCGGAGCCGACTGCATCGTCGTCCGCCGGGAGGGCGGACCGAACGGGAATCTCAACGTTCCGTTTCGGGGGGACGGCACTCGGAACGAGGACTGGTTTACGTGGCGAGAGCCCGTCCTGGCTCCTTTCGACGGAGTCGTCCTGATCGTCCACATCAACCCGGAGACGACCGTACCGGGTCGATTCGGGCAGGGCCGGTCGAGCGCGATCCTCTTCCGAGAGGGTGTGGACGACGATCCCGACGCCATCCAGATCGCCTACGTGCACGTCCGAGAGGTGACCGTGGAGGTCGGTGACACGGTTCGCGCGGGCGAGCCCGTCGCTCGGGTCGGCAACAACGGCAACTCGTACAATCCCCACCTCCACATCGGTGCGTTCCGCGGCGATCTCTACTCCGATGACGCGATTCCGCTTCAGGTCCGGATGGACCTCGCGGCGATGGGGCGGCTGCGTGGTCAGCGGATAAGGAACGATCCGGGCGGGGGCGCGTAAGAGTCCTACGCTCGCGAGACGCCGGAGGTAGTGATGACACGCTCGACTGTTGGACTCGTGGCCACGATGCTCGTCCCGGCCTGCCTGGTCGCCCCTTCGCCCGCGGCGACGCAGTACGTCACGCTGCGTCCCTTCGTCGGGGTCGCCAACCTCCCCGTGGATGGGACGCCGGTTCCGATCGAGGATGGAAGTTTCACCAACGCCCGTTTCGATGGTACCCGGGTCATCGGCCTGGAGGCGGCCCTCGGAAGGGACGGTACGCCCTTCGAGGTTCGGCTCGGGCTGTCACGGACCTTCGGAGGGAGCATCCGGGTGCTCGATGGCATGGTCCGCGAGTCGTGTGGCCCGTCCTGCACGAAGTACAGCACCAGCTATGCGTCGATCGGAGACGCCGCGATCTCACACGGAACCTTCGACATCCTCGTGTCTCCACTGACCGGGCGCGTCGCACCGCTCGCCTTCATCGGGGTCGCGTACCGAGGTGTGAGCTACGGTCCCGACAGCGCGGAGACCGCCGCCCTCTTCGAGAACAGGAGAGAGGTGGCGCGACGATGGGGTTTGGGGGTGGATGTGCGAATCACCGATGGGGCCGCGATCCGTGTGGACGCCGCCGAGCAGGCATCGGGCTTCTGGTTCTCCGGGAGGCCGGACGACACCCCCTTCGGTCGAGTCGCGGTCCTCTCCGTCGGGGCCCGTTTCGACGTCCTGGGTGGGTCGCGGAGGTGAGCCAGCGGCTCGGTTCCCCCTTCTCGCGGCGCATGAGGCTGGGGTGCCATGGATGGGATCCGGGCACTCTGACCTGGGCTCCTGACCGGCGGTGACGGGTATGAGGACGTGTCCGACCACTACGCTCGACCCGTCGGGGTCGTCGGGAGTCAGCATGAAACCGGAGAGCAAAGACGTCGTCGCGGCCCTCGAAGTCCTACTGGCCGATAGCTACACCCTCTATCTGAAGAGCCACAACTACCACTGGAACGTGACGGGGCCGATGTTCTCGACCCTGCACACACTCTTCGAGGCGCAGTACACGGAGCTCGCCACTGCGGTGGACGAGATCGCCGAACGGATTCGGGCCCTCGGCGCGAACGCGCCCGGCAGCTTCCAGCAGTTCGAGGCGTTGGCCACGATTCGGAGTGACCCGGGGTCACCGCCCGCCAAGGACATGATCCGGAACCTGGTCGCGGACGCCGAGACCGTATCGGACGCCGCGCGGCGGGTGATCCGCGCTGCGGAAGATGCCGGCGACGACGCGACGGCGGATCTCGGAGTGCGCCGCGTGGACGTGCACGACAAGGCGGCCTGGATGCTCCGCAGCCACCTCGAGTAGCTCCCCGGCCGGCGAGGCATCGCTTTGGATCAGAAGCGAAGGCCCACGTGGATGCGTAGCCGGTGCTCGAGGTCGTACCCCTCAGGGTCTGCCAGGGCGTTCACGGGGCCGAGCAGGATGTCGGAAACCGTGAGCACGACGCGGGTACCGGAGGCGAGCGCACGCGAGAGTGATAGCCCCGCGGCCACGGTTTCGTACCCGTTGTCTCCGCCGCCCGTGGGCGGGTCGGTCTCGACGGTCTGAAACTCGCCGTAGGCGCCCACACCGACGCGAACCGTGAGTTGGGTGCTACCCCCTACCGGGCTCCACTGACCCTGCAGGGCCACCAGGAGGTGATCGTCGTGGTAGGATCGGCCGAGAGCGGTGAAGTCCGTCCGCGCCGCACCCACGTCGACCACGAGGAACTCCGCCACGCCGGGGAGGGGTAGGGTGGCTCCGATCGAAGGGCCGATGGCGGAACCCGACACCGGGTTCGGGGCGATGATGACCCCTGCGGATGCCTCGATTTGGCCGTGCAGCGGGGTGACCAAGAAGGCCAGGAGGCAGGGGAGAGCGAAGAAGAGGTGGCGGGTCATGCGGTCTCTACGAACGGGGATGGACCGATGTGTCGGTTCGCCCCTTGGGCGGGGGTTTGTCAGCCCTTACCTATCAGGTTCCTGTCGCGATCCATGATCCGGGGTCGTCTCGAACGACCCCGTCCTGACCCGAGCGGTTCATGCCTACGTCCAACACCACATCCCTTCGTCGGCGACCCATCGGGGTGATCGTGGCCGTCCTCCTGGCCTGTGCGGCACCCGCGATTCAGGCCCAGACGGCGACGGTCTCGGTGCGCGTTCTCAGCGCCGGGGCGCCGGTCCCGGGCGTACGTGTGACCGTGGCCGACGCGGGCGCGCTGACGGGTAGGGACGGGACCGCCACGCTCGACCTGTCGGTCGGTACTCACACGCTCGAGGCGGAGCGAATCGGGTTCGAGCGGGCCACGACCGAGGTGACGATATCCGCTACAGGACCCGTCTCGATCGTGCTCGAATTGACGCCCATGGCTGTCGAGACCGAGGGGCTCGTGGTCACCTCGGGCCGCACGGAACGCCGCATCGACGAGGAGCCGTTGCGGAT
>JAUIKL010000012.1 GCA_030430625.1 Gemmatimonadota bacterium | reverse complement strand
GGCGCCGAGATCACCGACATCTATTCGTACACCTACGCCCTCCAGGACTACGCTCCGGGAGACGAAGTCGAGATCATCGTGGAGCGTGACGGAGAGCGCGTGACCCTGTCCGTCGTCCTGGGCCGCCGGTAAAGTGATGTCGATGACCAGCGAGCGAATGGGGCGGGCCTGCGCCGCGGCCCTCATGATCGTGGCTTTGGGTACCGCGTGCGGCGGACAGCCCCGAACTGACGAATCGGCGTCCGAGGTGGTGGACCCGACTCCTCGTCAAAGCGAGGTGGCGGAGGCCGGCGCGATGGTCATGCCATTCGACCTGGAGCGCACGACCCACGTCTTCGAGAAGACGGACTTCGGGGGAGTCCAGACGGTCGTCTCGGACGATCGGGACGACGAACAGATTCGACTCGTCCGGGAACACCTCTCGATGGAGGCCGAGCGCTTCTCCGAAGGTGACTTCCACGACCCCGCCATGATCCACGGTGATGACATGGCCGGGCTGCACGCCCTGGTCATGGGAGCCGATCGCCTCGGGATCACCTACGTCGATGTCGAGAGCGGTGGCCGGATTCGCTACGAGTCGGAAGACCCGTCACTCGTCGAAGCCCTTCACCTCTGGTTCGACGCCCAGTTGGCCGACCACGGGACGCACGCGCAGGGACACCACTAGTCGGGTCCCCCCTCGACAACATCCCACGGTGCCCGCGCCCAACCGCGCGCACGAACGCTCCAGCCGAGAGTCGCAGCCGCTTCGGTCGCTATTCTCAGGTCGAGCGGCGTCGCAGCATCCGGGACCCAGAGCCACCCCGAGGTCGGATGGTGGAGCATGAGGGCCCCCGGCGTATCGGGAAGGTCGACGGGAGCCAACACGATACGCTCGTCTCCCGATCCGACCTCACGAAGCTCCCGGACCTCACTCAGCCGAGCCGAGGCGAGTCCGTGATTGTCCAGGACCGCACGCGCAAACGGAAGCGAGGCGGGCGAGACTAGAATCGGAACTCCCATTCTCGTCGCCCCGACGATACCGCCATTCCCCGGGCTCGCCTGGATGGCAAGGACCATCGATGGAAGATCGAGTCCGATTCTGTCGAGTTCGTCGAGCGCGGCGTCGAAGTTGAAGGGCGCCCGCCCGGCGCCGAGGAGGACCGTCCCGGCCGTCGTCGACACCGCTCCGGTCGGATACCCGAAGGGAGGGCTGAACAACGCGAGCCCCGTCGATGGCACGGACACCGAGTCGATGGGGCGCCCCTCATGCATCGGTCGAGCCGCCGGGGACCGGTGGTAGGCCACCCGCAACGAATCGGACACCGCGAACGAGTCGGCCTCGAAGACAGGGTCGAACGCCGCCCTTCTCACCGTGAGACGTTTGTACGGAACCCCTACTCGTCGGATGTCCCACTGGCGAGGGATGTGGACGTCACCGAATGACCCCCATGCCGAGTACCATACCTCGACCGCCATCGCCCCCCACTGAACCAGGCCGAAGTCGGAGGGGTGGGGCGCCGTGAAGCGAAGCATGGTCGGCAGTCGCGTCCCGGCGTGAAAGAAGACTTCGACGTCGGACACGTGACCGTGCTCCGACGCGAGGGTCGCCTCCACTCGATGGTGCGGCTCACCGCCGAGTGTCGTGTCGGCACCCATCACGAGACGGCGTGCGTCGAGCAGAGCCACCACCAAACGATCCGGCGTGTACGTGAAGAGTTCCAGGCGCTCGTCGACATACGCATCGGACAGAGGCTGAAAACCGCGCCCCATGTCGGTGACCGAGATCGAGTCCCGCACGATGTTCGTGATCGATCCGTTGGGGAAGATCCTCGTATTTCGCCAGGCACCGATCTCGTAGTCCCGCGTGTCGGTGTGCTCCTCGTACGACGGTCGATCCGTGAACGGGACGTCTCGGAAGGCCGTCCGAAGCCACGTCGTCGTCATCTCCATCGAGACCCGATGGATCGATCTCAATCGATCGACACCGCCCATGAGGTCGGCGGCGTGCTCCACCATGGACACCGCGTGCTCCTCCGCTGTGGTCGGGGCCTGGGCCTCCAGACCGTCTGGCGTCGCCGCCGAAGCCACCGTCGCGAGACCCACCAACAGCAGTGCCACTCTTCTCGTCCCCATCCGACACACCTCCCCTTGAACGTCCGTACGGAAGGACGCTACGACGTGGTCGTTCCGACGCGTATCGTCCAAAAGGATGAAGCGCGTCTCGTCCCCGGTCGTAGCTTGAGAAGCCCTGCCTGAACGCCTGCCGGTGACGCCGTGGCACCGAACGAATTCGAGCGCACGATCGAGGAAGCGCGTGAGGCCCTGGTCGCGGGACGGGTCGAGGAGATGCGGAGGTCACTCGAACCCGCCGTCGAGATGGTCGAGCTCAGCCACGGCACCGAAGAGACAGCGGAGTTGTCGACCCGCGACCGACTCAAGGTGGCGAGCCTTCTCCAGGCCGCGTTCCGCTTCGGAGGAGACCGGACCGACTTCGACCGAGGTCTCGCGATCTGTCGACCGCTCGCCGATCGGGTCACGGAGCCGTCCGCCGCCGTGCTGGCACGTGCCACCATGGCGACCTTCTACGTTCTGTCCGGCGAACTCCACGCCATGGTGGGTGCGTGCGACGCGGCGATCGAGCTCGCGCATGCGACCGGGCTGGGCGAAGACCCGGCCGCCGCCATGGCGCATCAGTTTCGAGGCTACGCCCTCTACGAGTGGGACCGGATTCCAGAGGCCGCCGACGCCCTCGAGGAGGCATGGCGACTGGCCCCGGCTGACGCCGGTGGCATTCGCAGCGGGACGGCGCGGATGATGGCGATGGTCCAGTGGGCCCGCGATGACGAAGCCGGAGCCGCATTGTGGACACAGCGCCTACTCGAGATCGTCTCCGAGCCGATGACCCTGCGGAACCGAGAGTGGCTCGACGCCGTGCGAGCCCTACAGCGCGGTGGGGCTTCCCCGAACGTGCGCACAGCCGATAGCTGGGCGCACCGGTACGGATACCCCACGCACGGCGATGCACGGCCGGACCAGTCGGAAGCAGCGTCGAGACTCCACGAGTACGATCACCTCCTCACCGTGCTCGAATCGACCAGCCAATGGCCGGCCATGCTGCACGTATCGGACGCCATGGCCCTCGGGGCCGGGTCGGCCAGAGGGTGGTACGCAGTCCGCGCCAAAGTCGCCCGGGCGGTGGGCCTGGAGGGGCTGCACCGCCGGGAGGAGGCCGACCGCGTGTGGGCGGAGGCTCTCCAGGGTGGCCGAAGCGAGGGGTACGTTCGCGTCTATCTCTACGGTGCGTGGCCGCGCCGCAAGCTGCTCGAGCGAGCCTCCGGTGCGCCTGAACTTTCCGCCATGGTCGAGGCCCTGCGCGCAGTCAGCCGACCGATCGACGGCACCGAGACCTCCCTGACACCCCGCCAGCTCGAAACCCTCCGCCACGTGGCCCGTGGGTTGAGCAATCGCGACGTCGCACAGGCCATGTCCGTCTCGGAAGCGACGGTCAAGACGCACCTGCGGGGCGTCTACGAGCGGTTGGGGGTGAGGTCACGCACACAGGCCGTCGCGACCGCGAGGCGGCTCGGGGTGCTGTAGCTCTCGCAGCTAGCGAACGGGCGAACTGGCGGACTGCGTGTGGACGATCCTCCAAGCTCCGTCCGTCCATCGAAACAGATACGTCCCGTGCCCCCGGTTGTGGATGTCTCGCCCGTCGGCCGTGGTCAAGCGGATCTCCGTGTCGACCAGTGCCCACGCAAACTCGCCCTCGAAGTGCGTCTGGACATCGGTGAACGCCAACTGAAGGCCGAGTTCGGCCTCCGGCTCGACGTGATTCACCACGAGGTCTTCGAGCCCCTCGTTCTGTCCGCCGCCCTCGAAGTACCGTGCGCCCTCCCAGTCCAGGAAGTGCTCGTAAAACGGTGCGCCGTCCCCTTGCTCCCACCCGACCCGGACGTCCTCGAGAATCGACTCGAGGAGAGCGCTGTCGTGGGAAGGGGTCGTCTGTCCCGAGACCGACTCGTCGACGACCGCTTCGGACGCACAACTGGAGAAGACAACGAACAACGCCGCCAGTACGACCCATCTCGAGCGCCCCAAACCACGCACCCCGATCATCGAGCGGACCTCGACGACCAGTGGATAGCCCGGATTCGCCATTTGTCGTCCACACGCGTCAGGACGACGAGCTCCGCGCCGTTCGAGTCGATCTCTCGGTCGCCCATTCGTCCCGTAGCCCGGTTGGTGGACCAGGCCCACGCCACATCTCCGGTGACGGTGACGCGAACCGCTTCGCGCTCACGGGGCACCGCAGCCGCGAATCGCATGTCGCCGGCCAAATGCCCGCTCCGGTAGTGGTCCTTGTCCTCCACACCTCCGCTCTCGAGAACGACCACGTCGTCCGCCAGGAGGGACAGCGCCGTCGTCGAGTCTCCGGAGGCAAGGGAGGCGTGAAAGGCGTCGACCACCGCGACGACTTCGCTATGGCTGTGCTCCTGAGACACCGCGCCGTCGGCCGTCGCCGCGAGCCCGAGTGTGACCGCGCAGATTCGTAACACGAGTGTACCGCGGCCGGTCGGCCTGCTGTTGCCAGTCATGAAGCCCTCTCTTCGAGACATCGGCGGGCCCGTCGAGGTCCGCCATCGATCGATTGGACTTCAAGTGGGAGCATCGGTCCGGGTGTATCAAGTCAGATGAAGACTTCCTCATCCAGCCTTCACGAAGGGTTCATCCGTCCGATCGAACCTTAATGCTCGACCCAGGACGCTCGGGTCAGTCGCGAACCTCGACCTCCCGCAAATTCGACCATGAACGAGTCCGGCACTTTCGGACGGCGCGCCTTCATCCGCGTGGCCACCGCAGCTACGGCCGGGGCAGGGCTCGGGCTTCGTCCCCATCTCCTCTTTGCCAGTCTTTCGGACGGAGGCTCGGCGAGCCGGGACGTCGTGGAGGTCTCGCTGACCATCGGGCGTCACGGCTTCACCGTGGACGATCGATCCACGAACGCTCCCATGATCGGTGGAACGATCCCCGGCCCCCTCCTCCGGCTCCGGGAAGGCCAGGACGCCATCATCCACGTCACCAACGAACTGGATGAGATCAGCTCGATTCACTGGCACGGACTGTTGCTGCCTTTCGACCAGGACGGGGTGCCGGGCTTCAGCTTCGAAGGCATCCCGCCGGGGGAGACGTTCACGTACCGATTCCCTGTCCGTCAGGCCGGGTCTTACTGGTACCACAGCCACTCCGGCACTCAGGAACAGGAGGGGATGTACGCCCCGCTCGTGATCGAGCCTGCTGAAGCGGACCCCGTGGAGTACGACCGGGACTACTCCATCGTTCTGTCCGACTGGACGGACGAGGACCCGATGACCGTCCTCCGCAACCTCAAGGGCAACGGTGCCTACTACAACTACGCCAAGCGAACCCTGCCTGAGTTCGTGGCCGGGCTCTTCGATGACGCCGGGGCGACGATCCAGGACCGCACGATGTGGGGACGGATGCGCATGGACCCGACCGACATCGCGGACGTGACCGGTGCGACCTACAGCTATCTGCTGAACGGACGATCGGCCGCGTCCAACTGGACCGGATTGTTCGAGGCAGGCGAGCGCGTTCGGCTGCGGTTCGTCAACGCGGCTGCCATGTCGTTCTTCGACGTGAAGATTCCGGGCCTACGGATGACCGTGGTGCAGGCCGACGGCCAGGATGTCGAGCCGGTGCGCGTCGACGAGTTCCGAATCGGGGTGGCCGAGACGTACGACGTCATCGTCGAGCCGGAGGGAGATACGGCCTACACGATCTTCGCCCAGTCGATGGATCGCTCCGGGTTCGCGCGGGGCACGCTGGCGGAGCGGCCCGGCGCCGAGGCCCCGGTTCCGGGTATGGATCCCAGGCCCGTGCGGACGATGGCAGACATGCCGGGCATGGAAGACCACGCGGGCCACGATATGGGCGCCGAAGGGATGGAGATGTCGGGCATGGACATGCCCGACATGGAGATGGACCACGCTGCAATGGGTCACAGCGCCGACACGATGGATCTCCGGCGGCTCCGATACGAGGACCTGCAGGCACTCGTGCCGAACGCCGACGTCCGAGAACCGACCCGCGATGTCGAGATCCGACTGACCGGTGACATGGAGCGCTACTTCTGGACCCTCAACGGAAAGAAGCTCTCTCAGTCGGAGCCGATTCGATTGACCGTTGGCGAGCGGGTGCGCCTGCGCATGACCAACGAGACGATGATGGAGCACCCCATGCATCTCCACGGCGTGTTCATGGAGATCCAGAACGGTGCGCACCCGGCGTTCGCTCCGCGGAAGCACACGGTCATCGTCCCCCCCAACCAGACGATCGAAGCACACCTTACCTATCACGACCCCGGGCCGTGGGCGTTCCACTGCCACCTGCTGTTCCACATGATGACCGGGATGTTCGCTCGGTTCGAGGTGGCACCCGAGCCGACGGCGGACGGCGCATGAGGCTCTTCTCCAGCTCGACCGTAGTTCCCCGCCTGCTCACCGTAGCCATCCTCTCCATCGGAGCCTGTGACGTCGCGGCTCAGGAGATGGACAACCACGTCTTCCACTGGTCCCAACTCGAGTTGGATGCCGTGCGCTTCGACGGGGCGTCCGCCGGCCGGTGGCACGGGGCTGGCTGGGTCGGCACCGACTTCGACCGTCTGTGGTGGAGTACGGATGGAGGCGTGACGCGGAATGGCGTCGGCTCGGCCGAAGTCACCGCGCTCTACGGACGCTACGTCCGCCGGTTCTGGGACTTCGTCGTCGGCTACCGCCAGGACATCGAGCCCACGGCCCAGGGATACCTGGCCGTCGGCTTCTCCGGGCTGGCCCCGTACTGGTTCGAGGTGGAAGCGCTCGCCTTCGTCAGCCAGGGAGGTGATCCGTCCCTTCGTCTTGAGGCGGAGTCGGATCTGCTCCTGACCCAGCGGCTCATCATGTCGGTCCTGGCCGAAGCCGACTGGCTGGTGACTGCGGACGACCGGCGCGGGCTTGGGTCCGGCGTCGCGGACTTCGAAGCCGGCATCCGAGCTCGCTACGAGGTCGGCCGAAAGTTCGCCCCGTACGTCGACCTCCTGTGGATCCGGGAGCGCGGCCCCGTACCCGTAGGAATGCCATCGATCACCGAGTCGGGACTTCAGCTCGGAGCTGGCCTCCGTCTCATCTATTGAACACCCCAAACCCCGCCCCCTCTCCCCCGGGACGAACCATGACGATCCGAACGAAGGTCGCTACCTCCCTGGTCGTGCTGACCCTGCTCGCTGCCATCCCACTGGGCGCGCTAGCCCACTTCGGGCTGCAGACCTCCGCTCCCGAGGCGGGCGCGGTCGTCCCGGCGCCGAACGAGGTCGTCCTGACCTTCACCCAGGAACCTCAGGAAGGCACAGTACAGATCCGTATTCTCGAGGCCGAAGACGCCGGCGTGCACGTCATGGACGCCGTCCAGAAAGGGGACGACCCGCGTAGCTTCGGAATCGTCTTGCACGGATCTCTCGCTCCAGCCACGTACACAGTCTCGTGGCGGGGCATGGGTCAGGACGGCCACGTCGTCCGGGACACGTTCGAGTTCACGGTCGGCGGCCAGTGACCCTCTAGTCGGGCGCGCGGTGACCCTCGACGTCGTGACCGGTTGGCCCCTGTTTGCGGGCCTCGTCGTCGTGACCGGGGCAGTCACCGCGCGTTGGTTCTTGATCGGGGGCGACACGGCCCTCTCCGACCCGGTGCGGCGTGACATCCACCGCTCGGACGCCGCTCGTCTGGGTGGACTCGGTTCGGCTCTCCTCATCGCCGGGCTGGCCATGTTCTTCGCGCGCCAGCTGATCGAGTTTCGTGACCCGTGGTCGCCCTGGCTCGCGGACGCGCGGCTCCTCATGGGCACGGCCTGGGGACGGACGTGGGGCGTGGCTGCAGCGGCGTCCATCCTCCTCGCTGCGGCGTTCGCCGCCGCACGTCGCAGGCCGGCGTTTTGGTGGCTGGCGCAGCCTCTCGTCGTCGGACTCTCTGCGTTTCCCGCGCTGACGGGTCACGCGGCCGGATCGGTCGATCGTCGGAGCCTGCTGATTGCGGTCGACATCCTGCACGTCGCATCCGCCGGGGTCTGGATCGGTGGATTGGCCGCTGTGTTGTGGGTCGACAGATCATTTCGTCGCTCGACGGGGGATACCTCAACTCTCGCTCCCCTGGTCGCGGCCTTCTCCCCTGTAGCCTTCGCGGCGGTGCTCGTGCTGATCGCCACCGGGACTGTATCCAGCTATGTGCACCTGCCGCCGATCGATCGAGTACCGTTCGACCCATGGAGTCGGCTTCTGGCCGCCAAGGTCGTCGCCGTCGCGGCAGTTCTGGCACTCGGGTTTCACAACCTTCGAACGCACACCGCCGCGTCGTGGCCGGACCGCGGTCAGGGCGAGTCCAACTTGCGCCGGTCTTCCCTGGTCGAACTCCTCGTCGCACAGTTCGTCCTGATCATCACTGCATTGCTCGTACGGACCGGACCGATGAGTGGGTGATCACGCACCTATCGGCGATTTCATCCCGCCAGATCGACCCTTCGTAGCAGCTGTGCGTTCACGGCCACGACCACGGTACTGGCGGACATCAGGACGGCGGCCAGAGCTGGAGGCAGGAGGACGCCCCACCGCGCGAGCACGCCCGCTGCGACCGGGAGTGCGACAACGTTGTATCCCGCCGCCCACCAAAGATTCTGGATCATCTTACGGTAGGTCGCTCGACTCAGTCGGATCATCCGAGCCACATCGCGGGGGTCACTCTCGACGAGAACGATGTCACCCGACTCCACCGCGACGTCGGTCCCCGCTCCGATCGCGATACCGACATCGGCCGTGGCCAGGGCCGGAGCGTCGTTGACTCCGTCGCCGACCATGGCGACACGTCGTCCCTCGGACCGGAGCGCGCGAATCCTGTCGGCCTTCTGATCCGGTAGAACCTGAGCGAAGACGGTCTCGATCCCGAGATCCGCGGCTACAGCCTCGGCGACCGGATGAGCGTCCCCAGTGAGCATGACGACATCGAGGCCGAGCGCGTGGAGTCGTGCGACTGCGTCGGCGGACTCGGGTCGCACCCGATCGGCGAGGCCGAGGAGTCCCACCACTTCTCGATCCCGCACCACGTAGACGGTCGTTCGGCCCCGCTTCTCACTCTCCCGAGCTGCGTCGTCCAGGGTGGGTGTGAGTGACGCGCCGAGCTTGTCGAGGAGGGCCGGCCCACCAACACGGACCACCACCCCCTCCACGACGGCTTCGGCGCCGTGGCCCGGAATTGCCTCGAAGTCTGTCGCCTCCGGGACGTCGGTCGATCGCTCCCCGGCCGCGTCGACGATGCCCCGAGCAATCGT
Source organism: Gemmatimonadota bacterium (assembly GCA_030430625.1). GTDB lineage: Bacteria > Gemmatimonadota > Gemmatimonadetes > Longimicrobiales > Gaopeijiaceae > UBA2589. Next base: position 31,549 of record JAUIKL010000012.1, on the reverse strand, counting down.
ATGCTCCGAGTCCCGTTCGATGGCAGCGGCCAGTCCCAGGACGTCGTCGTCGGCCCAGCCCTCGGCGGCCACGATGTCGACCACGCCGAAGTCGCCCATCGTCAGCGTTCCTGTCTTGTCGAAGGCGATCGTGTCGAGCGACCGAGCTTCCTCTAGGCCGCGGCGATCGCGCACCAGAATCCCGTTGGAGGCTCCGAGCCGCGTCGAGATCGCCACGACGAGTGGGATCGCGACACCCAAGGCGTGCGGGCAAGCGATCACGAGGACCGCGACCGTGCGCTGCACGGCGAGCGACGCATCACCCGTCGTCACGATCCACGACACGAAGGTCAATGCACCGGCTCCCACCGCGAGATAGAAGAGCCCGCGCGCGGCGCGATCAGCCAGCGCCTGGGTCCGGGACCTCGACTCTTGCGCATCTTGTACGAGGCGCATGATCCCGGCGAGTGTGGTTCGGTCCCCCGTCTGGTCGATCCGGATCCGCAACGCACCCGAGCCGTTGACCGACCCGGCCACGACCTCACTACCCTCGGTCTTCTCGACCGGGGTCGACTCACCGGAGATCAGCGACTCGTCGACGCCGCTCCGTCCGTCGAGGACCACACCGTCTCCGGGAATGGCCGCACCGGGACGGACGAGCACGACGTCTCCCGCCACCAGGTCCGCCGCCGGAATTCGTTCGGTCCCCTCTTCCGTGACCCGCTCGGCGGTGTCGGGTAGGAGTCGCGCCAGCTCGTCCAGCGCCCCGCGGGCCTGCCGGATCGATCGCATCTCGATCCAGTGGCCGAGGAGCATGATGACAACGAGAGTGGCCAATTCCCACCACAGAGCTTCACCGACCCACCCCGACGTGACCGCGACGCTGTACCCGAACGCGACCGTGATCGCGAGCGATATGAGGGTCATCATTCCGGGCTGACCCGCAGTCACTTCTCTGCGAGCACCCGACAGGAAGACTCGCCCCCCGTAGAGGAATACGGCCGTGCCGAACACAGGGGCTACAGCGTTACGGAACGGCACGGAGGGGGCCGAGTAGCCAAGCCAACCCTGAAGGGACTCGCTCCAGATCAGGGTGGGAAGGGCGAGAAGCAGGGACCCCCAGAAGAGGTTCCGGAACATGTCGACGCTGTGTCCCTCGTGCTCGCCGTGTCCATGCCCTTCGTGGTCCTCGTGTCCGGTGCTCTCGTGTCCATGACTCATGGGTCGTCCTCCTGGAGTCCGCGCTGACCGAACGTAGGCCAGGACACATGAACACCTCGTGAGCGAGGCATGAAGACTCCTTCATTCCTCCTGATGCTCGGACAACACCTGCGACATCCGTACGGTGAACACACTGCCGCCACCGTCACCTGGGGCCGCGGAAGCCGAACCCCCGTGCGCCTCCGCGAGCGCCCGCACGATCGCGAGCCCCAGACCCGTCCCTCCGGCGGTCCCGTCCGGCGTGCGCGCCTGATCGGCCCGGAAGAACCGCCCGAAGAGGTCATCGGGGTCCATATCCCCGAGTCCGGGTCCATCGTCGCGGACGACGACCTCCAAGACACCTTCGGGAGCGGCCACCTCGACCTCGACACGGGTCCGAGCGTGACGGATGGCGTTGTCGACCAGATTCCATGCGATGCGTCCGAGCATACCCGGATCGACCTTGGCCGCGACGTGATCGTCCGCCCGGAAGGCCAGGACCACGCTCCGGCCGGCCGCCCTGCCGCCGAGGCGGTCGAGGACACTCCGGACGACCTCGGCCGCATCGATGTCTTCGGGCGCTGCAACGAGGACGCGCGCGTCCGAGCGGGCCAGGGTGAGGAGTTCGTCCGACGTGTCGGACAGGCGCTCGACCTCTTCGAGCGTACTCTTCAAGACGTCCCGGTACTCCGCGGGGCTTCGGTCTCGCCGTAGCGCGACCTCGATCTCTCCTCGCATCGCGGTCAGCGGCGACCGCAACTCGTGGCTCGCATCCGCAGTGAACCGACGCTGGGCCTCGAAGCCGAGCTGGAGCCTGCCCAACATCGTGTTGAGTACCTGAACGAGACGTCGGTACTCGGTGGCGTCGGCGTAGGCGTGGATCCGCCGGTCGAGCGACCGCGCTCCGATCTCCTCCGCCTGGTCCATGACCTCGTGGATCGGCCGCACCGCCCGGTCGGCCAGCCACCAGGCGCCACCGAACGTGGCTGACGTCAGGGACACGGTGAGCAGGAGGAGGAAGACCCCCGCTCGGCGCAGCATCTCGTCCCTGCGAGCCAGCGGGGCCGCCACCTGGAGCACATGGGTCTGGTGTGCCAGCCCGAGGCGCTCGAGGGGGTAGAAGACCGTCCGGACCGCCGCCCCCTCGAAGTCCTGCCGAGCCCAGACGACCTCCCCGGCCGAGGCCCGGAAGAGCGAAGCCTCGTCTACCGGTAGGTCCGCGGTCATGTATCGACTGCGCAGCAGACTGGTCCCGTCGGCGTCCCACACCTGAGCGTACTGGACCAGGTCCCGGACCGAGGCCGCTTCCTCGGGTGTCAGTTCCCACTCGTGGAAGTGCATGTCGCCAGACGGCCCATCGGCGAGCGAGGCGGCTTGGATCGACGCCACACTGAGAATCCCGGAGTCGAGCTCCCGGTCCAGCACCAGCTTCAACGTGAACAGCGTGGCGGCGGACAACACGATGAGGCCCACCGCGGTGGCGGCGGCGGCTCGAGCCGCGAGAAGGAAGCGGAACGAACGCATCAGTGCGGGGGGTCGCGGTGGAGGACGTACCCGACGCCGCGAACGGTGTGGAGGATCTCGGGGCCGCCCGCTTCCCGCAGCTTCTTCCGAAGATTCCCGACATGGACGTCCACGACGTTGCTCATGGGGTCGAAGTGGAGGTCCCAAACCTTCTCGAGCAACTCGGTGCGCCGGACGACCCGTTCGGCGTGCAAGAGAAAGAACTCCAGGAGTTGGAACTCTTTCGGCGTAAGGACCAGGCGAGCGCCACCTCGCTCGGCCTGATGAGCGACCCGGTCCAGATGCACGTCTTCGAAGATCAACCTGTCAGGCCGGGCCGCGCCTCCGCGGCGGAGCAGGGCCCGCACACGCGCCAGGAGTTCGTCCAATCCGAACGGCTTGGTCAGGTAGTCGTCCGCGCCGGCATCGAGACCCATCACGATGTCCTCTCGGCTATCCCTCGCCGAGAGCAATAGGATCGGAACGCGCGATTCCCGGGAGCGGAGATCCCGGACGACCTCCAGCCCCGTAGCCCCGGGTAACATCACGTCGAGGACGAGCAGGTCGTACTCATGGAGCTTGGCCATGAGCGACCCCTCCGAACCGTCGTTCGCCACATCGACGGCGTAGCCTTCCTCCCGGAGCCCCCTGGCCAGGAAGCTCGCGACCTTGCGGTCGTCCTCGACTACCAACAATCGCACTGGTCCCTCCGTCCGCAGGCCGATCCGATGCGAAGTCCTTCCGTACGCGGCATCCTGCCTCAGTCACTCAGCAGGTCCAACTGCCCTTCGTCGTCGTCCGAATCGACTTCGTCACGAGCCGGGGCACCACCTCGGCCCTGAGCTCGCGTCACCTCGACGACCCGATCCCCGTTCTCGACGGTCACCATCCGCTTGCCCTGCGTTCTCCGCCCCTGAACGGGCACCGAGTCCGCGGCGGCTCGAGTGACCTTGCCGCCGGCCGTCACGATCATGACCTCGTCCGCTTCGACCACCTCGAGCGCGCACACGATCGGTGACGCCGCGTCACTGGGTACCGCCAGGTTCCCCTGACCGCCCCGGTTCTGGAGCGGGAAGTCCGAGATCGGCGTCCTCTTCCCGAGACCGTCTTCGCTGACGGTCAGAACCGTGGCCTCGCGACGGATGAGGAGCATTCCGGCCACCTCGTCGTCCCCCTTGAGCGTCATGCCCTTCACACCCTGCGCGGTCCGGCCGACCACACTCACCTGGTCCTCGGCGAACCGGATCGCCTTCCCGCCGCGCGCCAGCAGGAGGATTTCGGCGCTACCGTCCGACAGTTGCACGTCCATGACGGTGTCACCGGACTTCACACCCGCGGCCTTCACCCCGCCGGCACGTGGGTTCGAGAAGTCGGGCAGAGGGGTCCGCTTCATGACCCCCTTCCGGGAGAGGAAGACGAGGTAGCGATCCTCGGCCCCCAGGTCCTCGACCGCGATCATCGAAACGATCCGGTCGCTGCGGTCGGCGCCCTCGATGAGCGCGTAGACCGACTGACCGCGGGATGCCCGCGCACTCTCGGGCACATCCATGACGGGGAGGAAATGGGCGTGTCCGCCCTCGGTGAAGGCGAGGATCCAACCGCTCGTTCGCGCCACGAAGATCCGTTCGAGGTAATCGTCTTCGTACCGCTCCATGCCCGCGAGCGCTTTTCCGGACCCGACCCGGCGCCGATAGAGATGCATAGGGATGCGTTTGACGAACCCTTCGTGGGACAGGGTCACGACGACGTCCTCGTCGGCCAACTGCTTCTCCACGGCCTCGGGTTCGACCTCCTCCTCGGCGTCGTCGAGCAGGACCGTCCGACGAGCGTCACCGTACTTGGTCACCACCTCGCCGAGTTCCTCGAGCATGATCTCGAGCTGCCGCTCCTCGGACTCGAGGATGGCGCGGAGCTCGGCGATCCGCGCCTCCAGTTCACCCAGGCGCTTCTCGAGCTGTACGCGCTCGAGGGCCGTGAGCCGGGCCAGACGCATGTTCAGGATGGCGTCGGCCTGGATCTCCGAGAGTCCCAGCGCGTCCTGCAACCGCTCCGAAGCCTCGGCCCGATCCTCGGAGCTCCGGATGATCTTGATCACTTCGTCGATATGATCGAGAGCGGCCAGGAGACCCTGCACGATGTGGCGCTCGGCTTCCGCCTTCTCCAACTCGAAGCGGCTGCGACGCTGAATGACCTCGACGCGGTGGTCCCGGAAGCGCTCCAGGAGCTGCTTGAGGTCGAACTCCTTCGGCTGGCCGTCGTCCAGGGCGAGCAGGTGGGCGCCGAACGTCGTCTGGAGGCCGGTGCCGCGGAAGAGCGTCTTCAGCACGGATCCGGCATTCGCCCCGCGCTTGAGCTCGATCACGAGACGGATGCCGTCCCGGTCCGTCTCGTCCCGAATGTCGGAGAGGTCGTCGACCTTCCCCTTCTTGGCCAGCCCCGCAATCTGCTGGATGACCTTGGCCTTGTTGACCGTGTACGGCAGCTCGGTGACGACGAGCTGTTCCTTTCCGCCGCGGAGGGCCTCCTTCACCACGCGGGCGCGCATGACGACGCGACCGCGGCCCTTCCGGTACATCTTCTCGATCCCCTCGCGGCCGACGACGAAGCCGCCCGTCGGGAAGTCCGGCCCGGGGATGTGACGCATGAGGTCGTCGACCGTGCAATCCGGATCTACGACCAACTGGCGGATGCCCGCCGCCACCTCTGCCAGGTTGTGAGGCGGCACGTTGGTGCTCATGCCGACGGCGATCCCCGAGGATCCGTTGACCAGGAGGTTGGGGAAGCGCGCCGGAAGGACGATCGGCTCCTGGCGCTGTCCGTCGAAGTTGTCCTGGAAGTCGACGGTCCCCTTCTCGATATCGTCCAGGAGTTCGATGGCGATCGGCGCCAGCCGCGATTCGGTGTACCGGTAGGCCGCGGCGGGGTCTCCGTCGATCGAGCCGAAGTTGCCCTGACCGTCGATGACCGGATTCCGCAGGGAGAAGTCCTGGACCATGCGGACGAGGGCGTCGTACACCGCCGAGTCACCGTGCGGATGGAATTTGCCCAGCACGTCCCCGACCACGGTCGCGCACTTCTTGTAAGGCCGGTCGGGGTTGAGGCTGAGTTCGTGCATGGCGTAGAGGATCCGTCTGTGCACCGGCTTCAGTCCGTCTCGTACGTCGGGCAACGCCCGCTGAACGATCACGCTCATCGAATAGTCGAGGAACGATTCGCGCATCTCTTCTTCGAGCGTGCGCGGGACGATTCTTTCGCGTTTGGAGGCCGTGGCCATTCCCTCTCCGCGTGATCGGTGGGCGACTCGGGCCGTAGCTTCTATGAATGCGTGAGGGGCCGCAAGCCGACCCGGAACGCACGAAGGGCCGCGGTTTCACCCGGAAACCACGGCCCTCCTACCGATCCGTACCGCCCGCCCGCCGCGGCGTCATCCCTCGTCGCCGGCCGCCTCCTCTCGACGGGCCTCGTCGATCAGCGTCGTGATCCTCGTCCGGAGTTTGTCGGGGGCGCATTGGCCGGATGTGGCGCGGCGAAGGGCTTCCCGAAACACCTGTTCGAGACGGAGGTGGGGGTAGCACCCCTGGCACTGTTCGAAATGCTGACGAACCTGGGAGGCGGGCACATCATCGAGCTCGCCGTCGATGTATTCGTGCACCTTGGCCAGCGCCTCCTCGCACGAGAGCATCGCGTCCCCGTCGGAAGACGGACACGTCGGTACCGCGGCGGATTCGTCCGCCGCTCCTTCGGCGGCACGCCGGGTTCGTGGCTCTTCGTCCGGCCCCGAGCCCACCAGGCTCCGAAGTCGATCGAGGAGCGTCCTCTTCTCATCCATCACTCGTCCACCCCCGCACGCGCCTCGATGTACCCCATCTCGACGGCATACTCGTAGAGAACTCGCTGCAACTGTCGTCGCCCTCGAAAGAGTCGACTCTTCACGGTCCCCACGGGGACCTCCATCATCTCGGCGATCTCCGCGTAGGGGAGCCCCTCGATATCCGACAACACGACGGCGGTTCGGTACTCCTCGGGCAGCTCGTTGATGGCTTCGAGAATCCGGTCGTCGACGATCGAATCGAAGAAGTCCCCCTCGGGGTCCACCCCGGACAGGGAGAACCAGAGCGGGTTGAGGGCGTCCGACCAGGCGCCGGCCCTCGGCACGCTCTCGGAGACGATTTGATCGTGGCGCTGTGACCGCTCCCGACGTCGGAGGAAGACGTTGCGGCAGATCGTGAAGAGCCAACTCTTGGCAGCGGTGCCGCGTGTGTACTGATCCCACGACTTGAACGCACGAAGGAACGTTTCCTGAACGAGATCCTCGGCCGCGTCCGGCGCCCCGGTCAGACGAAGGGCGAACCGATATACGGCGTCGAGGTGCGGGAGTGCTTCCTCCTCGAAGCCCGGCCGACGGTCCTTCCGGGGCTCCGTCATCCGTCGAGGTTCTCCAGGGTCTCCCTCAACTCCTCTGCCATGGTCGGATGCCCGTGTCGTAGCGCCGCCTCGATTCCGGTCCGATACGCGGTGCGAGCCTCGTCGTCCCGTCCCAGGTCGAGGAGGGCAGCACCCAGTCGTCCCCATGCGTTTCCCTCGTCGTCGGCTCGGTCTAGGTACAGTCGAAGCTCGCGCACACCGTCCTCCGGTCTCCCGGCGTTCAGGTACTCCAGCGCCAGCCCGAACCTAAGTCGCGGGTCGTCCGGACGGTTCCGGACCATTCGTTCGAGCGCCGCCAGACGGTCGGATGCCGTCACGGCCGCCGGTCGGGGCTCAGTCCGGGAATCGGAACGTCCGTTCCGTTTCTGCCGTCGGCGGAGTCCCGGTCACCAACTCGACCAGAGCTTCCATCTCGGCCGCCATTTCGCGTAGGCGATGCTGCACGGTGAACCCGTGTGCAAAATCGAAGTACGCGGCCACAGCCCCTTCGTCGGCCGCGTGGGTCGCGACCACCGTCGACTCCATCTCGACCCGCAGACAAGCGACGATGGCCTCGAGGGCACGCTCGAGGTGGCGGACCTCGGCCAGGGTGGAGAGCGAAATGTCCCCATCCAACTGGGGCAGGAGTGCCTCCACACTCGCTCGCTCCTCGGAGGGGGCGAGCACAGCCCCGCGTCCGGGCTCCTCTCGTTCGAGGAAGACCCGTGCACCGGACCGCAGCGCGGTCAGTTCTTCGTAGTTGAAGTGCAGGATCACCGGGGGGACTCCTTACGTGCCGTACTCTTACTACTAATCCAACCGGCTCCAGGTTTCTGCAAGGAGAATCGCAGACCCGCCGCGTTCGGGCGGGACCTGATCGACCCTCGTGGTGGCGCGCTACGCCTGGGCGTGCGGAAGGGCCCGCTCGACCGTGAGGGGAATACTCACCTGGTGCTCGCCGTCGACGATGACATCGAAGGCGTACCGGCCCTCGATCGGGAAGACCAGGCCGTCCATGTTGAGGATGTGGGGGACCAGAACCCCGGACCGCACCCCCATCGGGCCCGCCGTCAGATTCATTTCGCCGTCGATGCGAACGACCTGCCCGCCGTCGGGGTCCTTGAGCGCAATCGCGACCTGATGCTGCCCGACCTCGTGAACGCCCGCGGTGAACCTCAGGACGAGGGCGAGCCGGGGATGGCGTGCCGGAAAGGCCGCGGTCCCCAACCGATCGAAGACGCCGAGGATGTTGAGCTTGCCCGTGCCGTCGATGGTGGCGGCGTCGGCAAGGAGAGCCAGATCCACTTCCACGCTATCCCTTCCTCCGGGCCAGGTCCTCTCGAGTGACGATGAGGCGCTCGCCCAACCAGATACCTGCGATGAGGTCGAGCAACGTGTGGGTCAGGACCGCGGGCCACAGACTCCCCGACCAGAGGAATATCGCAGCCATCCACAGACCGAGAAGGGTCGTGCGCAGGACGCCCAGGACTCCCTGGTACGTATGCATCGCACCGAAGACCAGACTCGTCAGGACGGCGGCCGGCCACGGGCCGATCACGCCGGCCAGGAGCGTCAGCCCGTAGCCCCGGTACGCCACCTCTTCGCCGACACCCGCAGCCAGGGACAACCAGGCAAAGAGCCTACGCTCCCCGCCCGTTTGCGGCAGGAGGTCGCGTAGGAGTCTCGAGTCGGCGACGCCGATACGTAGGCTCACGGCCCGGAAGGCGACCATCAGCGCGAGCGCCACCGCGGTCCCGACCGAGGTCCACCCCACGAGGGCGGAGCCACCGATCGAGCCCAGGCCGATCGCACCGGGACCCTCTCCCCACGTGCCGACGATCCAGCAGAGGGCCCCGAGGGACCATAACGTGACGATGCTGCTCCCGTACGCAGGAACACGCTCGATCGGCGTGTCTCCGATCAGGGGGAGTTGAGCGCACGCAAGCGTCGGCACGACCACGAAGAGCAGCGTCCCCAGCGCGCCATCGACCCAGGGCAGCCCCGCGAGCCCCGAGAGGGACCAGAAACACACGGCCGAGAGCGCCGCACCGGCAAAGAGAAGCAGGCGAAGAAGTCCGCCGACGGCGTCGACCACCTCCGTGGACGACGCCCCATCGTCGTAGCCGACCTCGTTGTCTCCTGGTTCGTCCACGAAGCCCGGCCGAGTCAGTTCGTGCGCAGCCCGGGTGGTTCCTGGTTGAACGTGTCGAGGAACCAGTCCCGGTATTCATCGGTCCGACCCGGGTTCGCCCGAGCCCACTCCGCTCGGCTGGCCGCGAACTCGTCGGGGCGGGCTGTAAAGATGAAGGCGTCGAGGTAGCCAGCGTCCTTGGCGTAGGCCAGCTCGTCCATCGGTCCGAACGGCTGGAGGTCGAAGACCGTGCGACCGAGGATCCACGCGTCGGCGATCCGCGACACGATGGCGTGCTCGAGGTCGTAGCCGACCGCATCCGGGGCCGTCGGAACCCACTCCTCCTGGCGCCCCATCGTCGACATCAGGTGCATGTGGCCGTACAGCTGATAGATCAGCGAAGCATCGCGCCCACCCAGCGGCAGGTTGACGGTGACGGAGTCGTTGGAGATGTGCATTCCCTCCCAGGGGAACGTCTCCTCGATGACGCCGTTGGTGATCACCCAGAAGCTCGGATCGAGCTCGATGTTGTCCCGCTCCTCGGTCACCCACTCGTTCACGAGCTTCATCTCCTCGTGGTCCGCGCGGATGCGGGCACCGGAGTGGATGACGATCGGTCGCGGGGCGGGGATCGTGGCCACAGCGGCGGCACAACCACCCAGCACGAGAACCGCAGCCATAAGTGCAACGCGCACTTGATGTTTCGTTGCGAATTGCACGATGGACATGCGTTTTGCACTGATTGTCGGCACGTTGGCCGAGATCTTTAACCTTGACACAGTGGGGTCCGTCATCCGAATTGGGGTTACCGCAAACATATGGTACGAAGGGATACGACCGTGCACAGCACGCTTACCGATGATCTCCGCGAGTTTCACGCCCCCCAGACGATGACGCCGGGTGAGCTCGGTGACAGTCTCGCCCGCCTCGTTTGGGAGAGCTTCTCCGACTTCCTCGCCAACGACGATGTCGATTCGTCACTCGAGGGTGTCGACAAACTATATGACGACGACGCCGCTTCCTCTCGCACAGCTGAAGAGGCGTTGATCTTCTTCATGTGGGCGCACACCCGGGGCGCTCAGCTCGCCTTCCTGGGCCGAGCGCCCGACGAACGGATCCGTCAGGGTCTCGACGCGCTGCACAGCGCCGTCTTCGAGGACATGGTCGAGAACGGCACGCCCAAATCACAGCTTCCCTTCTTCGAGAAGCGTGTGGTGGCGCGCTACGCCGAATACCACCAGGCATCTTCGGAGTCCGATGCGAAGCTCGGTCAGGTCGTGTCGCGTCGACTGCTGGGTGACTCGGCGCGCGAATCCGTTCAGGAGGCACTCAGCGAACGCGCGGTGGCCGTGGCCAACCCTCTTCGCGACTTCCTCGAAGAGGTCGAGCTGGTCGACGCCTGACCGGGGCGAGGCGACTCAGCCTCGCCAGCGCATGAGTTCGAACGGGGAGCGGCACGCCAGGCACCAATAGGTGCTGACGGAGGCGTGCGCCCCGAACGCGCTCATCAACTCGGTGTCGTCCCCCTCGCAGAAGGGGCACGGAGGAGACTCGGGTAGGGACGCCGGAGCCTCGGCCTGGCGGTCCGCGCCGTTGAACGATCCGCGGTGTTCGGAGCCCGGGCCGTCCGTCCGGAAGGGAGGCTCGCGCTTCGTCATTCGACGAACAGCGCCCGATTGCGGTCTCCCCGAGCCCGCTCGACCGCCTCCTCCGCGGGGTGTCCGGATGTCCGGCCCCGGGTCGAATCCCACTCCCCCGCCGGCTCGACCGCATCGACGTCGATGCCCACGAGGGCCGTGAGGTCGCGAATACCGTCCCTGAAGCGATCGAGCCGCGCCTCGGCATCCTCGATCACACCGAGGGCGACCAGTCGGCCATTCGCCTCGTCATCGGTACCGACCCAGGTCAGCAGCGAGGGGAGTATACGGGACGTCGCATCCGTCAGGAGTGTCCGCGCTTCACCGTCCGCGTCGGCCAGCCGGCGATACCATGCGGCGCCGAGGCTGGTGTGGAACTCCTCCTCGGCCAACATCTTGGGCACGCGGCTGTTGGCCTGGTCGAACGAACCTTCGGCGAAGGAAGTCAGGACGGCGGTGGCCGCTCCGTCGACCAGCACCATGAGGGCCACGACGGCGGCCCAGTCCGGTGCCTCTTCGTCGAGCGCCGTCGTGGACGCGTACTCGGACGCGGGCCTCTCCCGCTCGAACGGGCCCGGGTCCTTGTCGAGTTGCTTGAGCATCGCGTAGAGGAGCCGAGCGTGGCCCCATTCGTCCTGACACATCGACGACGCCGCGATGCCGGTCTCGATCGAAGGCGCGCCGATCAGCCAGTCCGAGTAGCGAATCCCCAGCAGGCGCTTGGTGTCGGCCAGCGCGATGATCAGCCGCTCGAGCGCGGCCTTGTCGGCGGTGTCGAGGGCTTCGAGATCGAGTTGGTCAGCCATGGGCCGCACTCCGGGCGTTGGCGAACACACCCTCGTTTCGGTTCACAGGGATGATCGCGGTCCGCTCGACCACACACATCTCGAACCAACGCTCCTCGTCGTACGTCTTCCACGCGTAGACCTTGGCGGTCTCGTCGTCGAAGGCATCGACGTAGCCGATGTGAACCAGCGTGTCTCCGCGATCCTTCCGGGCGAAGACGTCGTAGACGATCTCGTTCATGCGTTTGCCTTGCGGTGAATGCCTGACCTGGGCGCCAGTGGCGTCAGACGCCGACGCCGAGTTCGCGAAGCTTCTTTCGACCTCGGTCCGTGATTCGCTCGGAACTCCACGGCGGATCCCAGACCTCCTCGATCTCGACCGACTCGATCCACGGCTCGGACTCGAGGCGATCCCGTACGTCTTCGTTGATGAACTCCATGCACGGGCACGCGGTGGCGGTGAAGGTGAGTCGCACCACGACCGCGCCCTCCTCGAAGTCCACACCGTAGATCAACCCGAGTTCGGGGAGGCTGATCGGGATCTCCGGGTCGAGGACCTCGTCCAGGGCCGCCCACACGGCTTCCACCGGCCGTTCGGGCTCCTCCGCGAGCGGGGCGGACCACTGGTCCCGACCGCCGCTCTTGTGGACGGAAACCCGCGTTGGCAGGCCGGCGTCGAGCCGACCGACGACAGGTAGGCCCGGGGAGCTCACTACGCCGCTTTCCCGTCGAGCCAGCGACGCACGTCCATCCGCGAGCGCTGTACCGACTCGACGTAGATCTCGTTCATCGGGCCGCGCCCCTTCCAGCGCTCGAAGACATCGTCCCAGGTGATCTCACCCTCGTCGAACGCCCACCGCTTCTCCGACGCGTCGTACTGACAGGGGAAGGGGTAGTCGAGGACGTACTCCTGCTTCTCCTCGTCCCAGTGCGCCGGGACATCGAGCCCGAGCTCCTTGCAGAGCGGCACCGTCGAGTCCATCCACACCTGGCGGAGCTGGTCGTTCGTCAGCCCCTTCAACTTGTAGTCGAGCTGACCGGAGTGCCGCTTCAGGTCGTCCGGAAGGCCGAACCACTCGATCGTCATCGGGAACATCCAGTCCACGGAGCGCTGCACCATCTCCTTGGCCTCGCCACCCGCCTTCGACAGCCGGCGCATCCAGACCTCGCCGTGCCGGAGGTGGAACGTCTCCTCCATGTCGATCTTGACCAGCGCTCGCTTGAGCGGGGCATACGACGTGTTCTGGTAGACGTCGGAAAGCAGGGTGATACCCGCACGGTCGAAGAAGCCGTTGGCCACGACGAGATCCGCCCAGTTGTCGAGCGGCTGGTCGAAGCCGTAGGGGTGCTTGAACTCGTGGGGCTGCCGGCCGTAAACCAGCTTCTCCTTCGACTCGCCGATGTCCTCGAGCAGTCGGTAGGCGATGTTCGCGTGCGCGAGCTCGTCCTGGATGATCGCGTGCGCGCTCACCTGGGTGTTGGTCGACGGGGCGTACCGCGCCGCCATCCAGTAGGACGGGGCACTCATCAGCTCGGTGTCGGCCTGAACGGTCAACTGAACCCGGAGCGCCTTGCGGTACCCCTCGGTCATGTCCTCCGGGCCTTCCACCATGTACCCGGACTGAACCTTCTCGATGAGTTCTTCTTCGGTGAACGGGCTCATGGTTTCCTCTGGTTTATGACAGTCTCGTCACGACCGACGGCATATTGCAATATACCATGGTTCGGCGATGGGGGAATCGTACGGCATTCCGAGGGATCGCGAGAGGGCTTGCTACAGCCCCAGTGAAGCGCGCACCAGCGGGCTGATCCGCTCGGGGGTCCACGGCGGCTCGAAGGTCAACTCGACCTCGGCACTCTCCACCCCGTCCACACCCTCGATCGCCGTCTTCACGTCCTCGACGATTTGCCCCGCTACGGGGCAGAACGGTGAGGTCAACGAGATCGTCGCGTGGACGTCGGCTTCGGTGATTTCGATATCGTAGATCAGACCGAGCACCACGAGATCGAGGCCGAGCTCAGGGTCCTTCACGGTCTTCAGTGCGTTGCGTACGTCTTTTTCCGTTGCCGCCATCGGTTCCTCCGGGTGACGCGTGGGGCGGATCAGTAAACCTAGCGAGGCGGAGAGGTCCGGGTGATGATCGCAGCGCTCACATCGGACGGATCCGACCCAGCCGTCGTCACGGGTTCGAGCGAGCCAAGGATGCTCGCCAGCGCCTCACGTGAGTTCGAGACCCGCCCGTCCACGAGCACCGAGGCCACGGTTCCGACCGCGTCGGAGTGCGTGTCGGTGAGCGCGACGATCTGGTCCTTCTGGCCCAGGACGAGCATCGTCGATTCGTACGAGGTGTCGGGCTCCACACCCAGGGCCGGCGCGTTGGAACCGAGGTCTTCGGCCGTCCCCTGGCTCCGCACGACGATGCCGGTGACCGGACCCGCCTCCACCCACTCCGCAGCACCGTCGGCGAGTGCGACGAGCCCGATCATGACTGCGCCCGAGAGTCCCTCGACCCAGCCGGCTCGCACTCCCCGGTTCACATGGGACAGCAGGGACCCGAGCGATGCGTGCGACGCCGACGACTCGCTGCGCAGCATCATCCGTACCGCCGCCAACCGCTGAGCCGCGAAGAGGTCGCCCTTCACGGACTTGGTCACGGCGAACGCGGGTCGGCCGTCGGCCAGGACGAACCAGTCCCACGCGGTCGAACCCGAGCCTTCACGGGGAGCCAGCGTCGAAGCGGAGATGTCGTACCCACTCACCCTTGGCGTGACTCGGGGGAGAAGGCGCGCGCGGAGGAGCCTGTTGAACTCGCCGAGCGTCTCGTGGCCCGTGTCGGAATCGGTGTTGGTCCGGGCCTGCTGGGTCGTGGCCAACCGAACGGAGGTGGCCCAAAGCGCCTTCGAGAGGTTCTTCAGCAACCTGACTGCCAGAGTATCCCCACCGAGCATCCGGCCGAAGGCCTCCCTCGAGACGGAGAGGAGATAGGTCGGCTCCAGAGCGTACGCGGACGCGGAGCGAGGCGTCTGGTTGAGCAGGGCCATCTCCCCGAACGCCTGGCCGGCCTTGAGAATGGCGAGCTTCTTGAACCCGTCGCCGGTCGCCTTCCGCAACTCGATGCGGCCCTGGACGATCACGAAGAAGTGATCGCCTTTTTCACCCTCCTCGAAGACGTAGTCGTTCCCCTGCACCCGAAGGGCCTCCGAGATGTCCAGAATCTGCTCGAGGTCGGACTGCTCGAGACCCTGGAAGAGGGCCACCTCGCGCAGACGCTCGCTGATCTGATCCCGCGACATGGTGACGCGGGTTACGCCGGAAGCGTCGGACGTGGTGGTTTGATCCATGGGTGAGTTCGAATCCGTCACGCGATGCTGGGCGACCGGAGTCAAAGCTAAAGAGGAGCGTTCGGCACCGCGAGAAACGCCGGACTCGGGAAACGCCGGAAAAGCTCGCGGCTGGATCGACAGCGTCCCTAGATTGGACAAGAGTGTCTCTAGGCCCGACCCCCCTGCCGACGGAGCTGACGCACGTTGGATTCTTCCTCCGACGCCCCCCGACCGAGCGGTCCTTACGTACGCTGTTGGGGTACCCGGGGTTCGATCCCCTCGCCCGGTGCCGACACGGTTCGTCACGGTGGCAACACTACGAGTGTCGAGATCGCGCACGGGGATACCCGTCTGATCTTCGACGCGGGTTCGGGCATCCGCCCGCTCGGCGTGGACGTCTTCGAGAAGGGTCCCAACGAGATCTTCATCTTCCTGACGCACTTCCACTGGGATCACATCCAGGGCTTCCCCTTCTTCGCGCCGCTGTACGACCCCGACGACACGATTCGGGTGATCGGGCCGAAGCAGAAGGACATCGACGTCCAGAACCTCTTCGCGGGGCAGATGGGACCGATCTACTTCCCGGTCCCGTTCAGCGTGGTGGCGGCCTCGATGGAGTTCCAACACCTGAACGAAGGTGGGTACGACGTCGGCGACATCACGATGGAGGTCATGCGCGTCCGACATCCCTCCTTCGTGATCGGGTATCGCGTAACGATCGGCGGCAAGGTCGTGTGCTTCATCCCGGACAACGAGATCGAAGGCACCGTGTACGAAGTGGAGCCGGGATTCGAACGAAGAATCGTCGACTTCGTCGGAGATGCGGACCTTCTGATCCATGATTCGATGTATACGGATGAGGAGTACCCGTCCCGAACGGGGTGGGGACACTCGACGTTCGAGCAGTCTTTGCGGCTGGCGAAGGACGGTGGTGTGGGAGAGTTGCTCTTCTTCCACCACGACCCGACACGCACGGACGACCAGTTGGACGCCATCGTCGCGCGGATGAAGGACGAGGCGAGCGGCAGCGGCGTGGAGGTCAGCGCCGCAATCGAAGGGAAGATCTACGAGCTGGAGTAGCACGTGAATACGACACGACACAAACGCCTGGCCCGCCTCGGTACGGTGGCGTTGGCCCTCCCCCTCCTCGCCTTCGGTCCTCGTGAGCGCCTCGCGCCCACGCACTGGGCCTTCGTCGTGGGTATCAGCGACTACATCCACCTGGAGGACGGGGAAGGCGGTGATCTCGTCGGCGCCGAGTTCGACGCCCGGCGTGTGCGTGACGTGCTCGTCATGGCTCGAGGCTTCCCGGAGCAGAACGTTCGGATGCTTCTCAACCACGACGCCACCAAGGCGGCCATCGAGGAGGGCATCACCGATTGGCTCGTCGAGAACGCCCGCCCGGGTGACAACGTCGTCATCTGGTACTCCGGCCACGGCTCCCAGATGTGGGACGAGGACGGAGACGAGGACGACGGACTCGACGAGACGCTCGCGCCGGCCGATGTCCTGCCCCAGGACACGCGCAACGACATCAGCGACGACGAACTGAACCGGTGGCTGGGAATGCTGCCGACCGACAACGTCGTCGTCGTGCTCGACAACTGTAACTCGGGCACGGGAACCCGGGACGTGACCCCGTTCAGCAGTGGTCGGCTCCTGGCCAGGGACCTCGACTCGATCGAGCGACCGGCCGGCGCCGCGCGTCGCGCGATCGGCGAGATGCAGGACGAGAGCGGGTTCGACGTGGGGGAGACCCGCGTGCTCGAACTGGCGGCCGCGCAGCCCTTCCAGGTCGCGGTCGACGCCTTCTTCCCCGCTGCCGACGGCCGCGAGGAGTTCCACGGAGGGGCCTTCACGACCTTCATGGTTCAGCAGCTTTGGAAGGCCGGTGAGGAGGTCACCTACGAAGACGCCTTCGACCAGGCGTACGAGGCGCTGAAGCGGAATCGCTTCCAGCAGGATCCATACATGTCGGAAGACGTCTCCCTGCGCTCCTTCCCGCTCTTCTTCATCGACGGTGGGACGGCCGGCGTCGGAGAGATGGCGCTGCCCATCACCGCCACCTCCGGCTCCAGCGCCGAGCTGGGAGCCGGCCTGGCACTCGGTGTCTCCCCCGGATCGGTCTTCGCGACCGACTCGGGTGCGCGCCTCGTGGTCCGCTCGGTCGAACAGCGCGCAACGCACGTCGACGTAGTCTCCGGATCGGTCTCGGAGGGAGAGCGGGCCCGTCTCGTCTCCCACGTCTTCGGGGACAGCCCCCTTCTGGTCAACATCGCGGCGGTCGAGAGCCGCCTCTCCGATGCGCTCGTGGCCGAACTCGCATCCTCGCCGGCCGTGCGCCTGATCGAGGAGGACGACGCCTTCAGCCACCTCATCGTCCGCCGCCGGGGAGACGAGCTCCGCGTGCTCGGCTCGGACGGCTTCGCGCGCCACGAAGGAATCGGGGTCCAGCCCGGAGACATGCCCGGACTCGCCTCGCTCCTCAGGAAGGAAGCGGCGGCCAAGAGCCTCGGGGACATGGAGAACCCGGCTCAGACCTTCGGCGTCCGACTCGAACTACTCGGCGACAAGACGTCGTTCGGGCTCGGAGAGGAGATCGCCTTCCGCGTCGAGTCCGAGCGCGACGGCTACCTGACGCTCGTGGATCTGGGAACGGACGGCACGGTGGCCGTCCTCCTCCCCAACGCGGACGATCCGTCCATGCGCGTGCGCGCCGGCCAGCGCCTCGACTACCCCGGGGGCGACCTGGCCTTCCAGGCCCTCGAGCCCGTGGGGGGCGGCATGGTTCGCGCTTTCGTCACGGACGAGCCCCTCGAGATCTCGATCGAGGGTGACGCGGTGTACGCCTCGGGAGGGGCGGCCTTCGCGACCGAGATCACGGAGCTCCTCAAGAACGCGGCGGGCCGGGACGGCGCCGCGATCCGGCTCGACTCGTGGGGGACGGCCTCCGTCGTCTACGAAATCACGAACTGATGCACCTCGGGGTCACCCCGGGGTCGCGGCGAACGTGAGGCACGCGCGTTGCGTCGTGTGAGGCGGCTCGCCGCCCTGGCCACGATCATTGTGTCGTCGGTCGGGGCGGCGCTCCTCCTCGGAGGGCCGCTGGGCGGGCTCGGCATGGCCCAGTTCGAGAGCTTCACCCTGGACCTGCGGCAGCAGACCGTGGTCGAGTCGTTTCAGCCGGGGCGCGGCGCCCGGGAGAGCGAGGTCGTCCTCGTCCTCTTCGACGAGTTCACAGTCACGGACTCGATCGACGGGTGGGATTGGATCACGCCCTTTCCGCGCGCCCACATCGCCGAGGTCGTCGATGCACTGGCATCCGCGGGGGCCCGCACGATCGGGGTCGACGTCTTCCTCGGAGAGATGTACGCCGGCCTGAACGAGATCGACGGCGGCAACGACCTCCTGCGGAACGCGATGCTGCGCGCCGGCAATGTCGTCCTGGCCTCACCCGTGGAGCAGACCGACAGCGGCCCGGTCGTCATCGAGCCGCACCCCTTCTTCGCCTCGGCCGCGGTCGACGTCGGGAGCGCCGAGCTACCGTCGTCCTTCGAGACGTTCCGGGAAGGAGCCCTTGCAGTTCGAAACGGACGACGGCTCGAACCCTCCTTCTCCCTGGCCCTATACGCCCACGCTCGTGGATTGAACGCGGACTCCATCCTCGACGTGGCGGAGGACGAAGGCAGGGTCACCCTTCCGGGCCTCCCGACCCGGTTCGGCCGCATCCCCGAAGGATGGCTGGACGGAACGGACACGAGTGGACGTGCGGTCGTGCCCTTCCCGATCAACTTCGCCGGCCCGCCGTCGAGCGCGGACGCCGATGCGCCTCCGGGCACCTTCCAGGCATCCGCCTCGAGTGCGGTCTCCCTGATGGCGATGCTTTCGCCGGAGCTGTTCGACGACAAGGTCGTGATCGTCGGCACGGGCTTCCACGCGGAGGACCGGTTCCGAACCCCCTTCTTCAGCTACGCCCATACCGACGAAGAGGGCGGAGCCGAAGAGTACGGCTGGATGTACGGGGTCGAGGTGCACGCGAACGCGCTCCAGAACATGCTCGACGGGCGGTACGTCCGCCCGCTTCCGCGCGCGCTGGTTCTCTTGCTGCTCCTCCTCGCGGCGGGGGCGACGGGTGGAACGGCCTTCTGGCGCGGAGCGGGTTGGGGGGGCGCGGCTACCGCCGGTGTGATGGTCGGCGTGTGGATCGTGGGCTTCTGGGCGTGGGCAGGGCAGCCGTACGCGCCCGGAACCCAGCTCACCGATGTCGGTCGGGCCGGCCTCTGGGTGCCGATCGCGACACCGATGCTGGCCGGTCTCCTCTCGTACGTGGCCAGCGCCGCCTACGTGGCCATCGTCGAAGGCAGGGAGAAGCGATTCCTCAAGGTGGCCTTCGGGAAGCACCTCTCGCCGGAGAGGGTGGCGGAGATCACGGACAACCCCGACGCGCTCGCGCTCGGCGGGGAGATGCGCCCGCTCACCCTGCTGTTCTCCGATCTGGCGGGCTTCGCCTCGATCTCCGAGAACATGGAGGCCGGCGAGTTGATCTCCCTCCTCAACGAGTACCTCGACGAGATGACGCGCGTCGTCTTCGACGAGATGGGCTACCTCGACAAGTATATCGGCGATGCCATCATGGCCTTCTGGAACGCGCCGAACGACGTCGAAGACCACGCCGACCGGGCCCTGCGAACCGCCATCCTCATGCAGCGCCGGCTGCGGGATCTCAACGAGCGTTGGGGCGCCGGACTCGGCTACCGGGAACCGTTGACGGTACGGATCGGCGTGCACTCCGGAGAGGTCGTCGTCGGGAACGTCGGCGGGCAGGACCGCTTCGACTACTCGGTCATCGGGGACGCGGTGAACGTGGCCGCCCGTCTCGAGCCGGCCAACAAGACGTACGACACGCTGAACATGGTCTCGGAGGCCACGCTCCAGCTGGCTCGGGGGACGTACCGGACCCGCGAACTCGACTACATCGCGGTCAAGGGGAAGGAAGAGCCGATCAAGGTCTACGAACTGCTCGAGATGGACGGGGTCGGACTGCCCGAGGAACTCGAAGCCGCCCTGGCCCACTATGAAGCAGGGTTGAGAGCCTATCGGAACCACGACTGGTCGACGGCCAGGAGCCACTTCGAAGACGGTCTGGCCCGCCGGCCCCAGGACGGGCCGTGCTGGCTCTACGTACAGCGGTGCGACGACCACCTCGCCTCGCCGCCCCCCGCCGACTGGGATTTCGTGGTGCGGCGAACCGAAAAGTAAGAGATTGGAAGTACGGGAGTCGTGGAAGCACACGACACCCGTTTTGAATCGGAGGGAACGATGAACAGATCGATGCTACTCGCGCTCTCGACCGCGCTCACCCTGTCCGCGCCGCTCTCGGCCCAGGACCCGGTGGCACTCGTGATCCGCGTCCAGGGAGAAGTCGACGTCCGCCACGGTGACGGGGCCCCGGCTCCGGCCGCGGTCGGTGAGCAGATGTTCGTCGGAGATGGCGTCCTTCCCTCCAACGGAGCCCGCGCCATCCTCGTGACGAGTGCGGGCGCCCAGCAGGTGGTGACGGAGGAGACGACCCTCTCCGCTCCGGATGGCGCGGGGAATCCGGCCATCTTCGACCGCGCCATGCGCACACTCGCTCGCGCCGCTTCGGCCGACGGTGCCACGGGTGGCCGGCAGGGTATGATCCGACCGCTCACCTGCGGCGTCGCCCCGTCCGCGCCTCGAAACGGAGTCCTCGTATCGACGCGGACCCCCACGATTTCGTGGGACGGCGAGCCCGGGCAGACGTACGACCTGATGGTGCGGAAGGTCGGCGGGAGCGAGCGACCGCAGATCTACGAGGTCGGAGAGGCGACCAGCTTCACGGTCCCGGACGCCGCCGCGTTCGAGTACGGGAGCGAGTACTCATGGACGGTCTTCGTCGGCGGGCGCCGCTCCGGACGCGCGTGCGAGCAGATGCAGTTCCAGGTCATGAGCCTCCAGGAATCGGTCGAGCTCGAGGAGTACATGGACGAGATCGCGGTCTTCGGTCTCGACCCGATGGGCGACGGCCTCTTCCTGACCGCCGTCGCGTACCGTGACCTGGGGCTCTTCTACGATGCGCGGGACGCCCTGGTCGACGTAGAAGAGCAGGCGTCGTTGAGCGCGGATCTGTACCTCCTCCTCGGTGAGATTCTCTCCGAGATCGGGGAAGGCGAGGCCGCGCGGGAGGCCTTCGACAAGGCCGACGGGCTCATGCGATGACGCAAGCGGGGGTCGGAGCGCCCGTGGAAGGAGAGGTCGCTCAGCTCAAATCCGAACTGGCTCGCTCGCGGAAAGCCCTGCGAGAGATGAGCAAGGTCGGTATGGCCCTCATGGGAGAGCGCGACCCGCTCTCCCTCTTCGCGTTGATCCTGACGCAGGCGCGCTCGCTCTCGGCGTCCGATGCCGGGAGTCTGTACCTCGTCGAAAAGAACGAGGACGGCTCACCTCTGCTTCATTTCATCGCGTCCCAGAACGACACCCTTCCGCACCTCCCGTCACCCACGTTTCGCCTCCCTCTCGACGAGACGTCGCTGGCCGGCTACGTGGCGACGACGGGCGAGCCCCTCATCCTCGGGGATGTGTACGAGCTGCCGGCCCAGGTGCCGTACTCGTTCAACAAGGAAGCGTTCGACGAGAAGCACGGGTATCGCGCGAAGTCGATGCTGATCGTGCCGATGATCGACCACAGGGACACCGTGGTCGGCGTCCTTCAGCTCATCAACCGGAAGAGTCAGGCGTCCGCCCAGATCCACACCGACGAAGACTCCGACAAGTGGGTCCTACCGTACACGGACCGTGAAGTCGACATCGTCTCGTCTCTGGCCGGCCAGGCCGCCGTCGCGATCGAGAACGGGCGTCTGTACCAGGACATCGAGAACCTCTTCGCCGGCTTCATCAAGGCGGCGGTGACGGCCATCGACCGACGGGATCCGACGACGTCGGGGCACTCCGTCCGGGTCACGGAGCTCACGTGCGACATGGCCGAGCTGATCAACGAGCAGACGGAGGGGCCATTCGCTACCACGCACTTCTCCGATGCGGAACTGAAGCAGCTTCGCTACGCAGGACTCCTACACGACTTCGGCAAGGTCGGCGTCCGCGAGGAGGTCCTGGTCAAGCAGAACAAGCTCTCACCGGTGCTCGGCGCGGAGGTGCGTGGGCGCTTCGCGCGGATCCGGATCCTGAAGCGACTCGCCGCCGCCGAAGCGCGCGCAACCGCCGTGGCCGATCGCGGACTGGCCGACGCGACCGAAGCGCTCGAACGCATCGAGACCGAACTCGCCGGAGACCTCTCTCGGATCGACGAGTACTGGGAAGCCATTCAAGAAGCCAACGTCCCGCGTGTCCTGGACGAGGACGCGGCCGAGATCCTCCAGACGATCGCGCAGACGACCTTCGTCGACGTCGACGGTGAGGAGCGACCCTACATCACTCCGAGGGAGCTCCACTTCCTGCAGATCAAGCGGGGATCGCTCGACGAGAGCGAGCGCCAGCAGATCGAATCACACGTCGTTCACTCGTACGACTTCCTGCTCAACATCCCGTGGACCGACGAGCTGAGTCGGATCGCCGAGATCGTGCGAGGCCATCACGAGAAGCTCGACGGCTCGGGGTACCCTGACGGCGTGACCGGAGAGCACCTCTGCCTCGAAACGCGGATCATGACGGTCTGCGACATCTTCGACGCCCTCACCGCGTCCGACCGTCCGTACAAGAAGGCGATGCCTGTCGAGAAGGCTCTGCAGATCCTCCAGTGGGAGGCCGACGACGGCATGCTCGACAAGGACGTCGTAGCCCTCTTTGCCGAGAGCGAGGTCTTCCGGAAGGTGCTGGAGACGGACTGGCGGAAGTTCTAGGGTCGGGCGCCGGAGGCTCAGTTCAAGTTGATCTGGCGCCGAAGTCCGAACGAGAGGCTCGACCCGCCGAGATCGTAGAAGACGTCTCCTCGACCGATATCCCGGCGATACTCGACCAGCAGGGACAGGCCTCGCGCACCCGGGTTTCCGAACTCGAGGCCGGCCAGCCAGTGTCCGTGCCACCCGGAGGACAAGCCGCGGCCAAAACCCCTCGTGCACGCGCCGTAGCAGTCGTAGCGGGAGCGGTCGTAGTTCGGACCCCGCCAATGTGTAGCCAGGTACGAGCGTCCGTACCCGCCGCCTACGTAGGGTCGAAGCATGAGGTCACGAATGGGAATAAGACGCGCCGAACCCGACCAACTCCCGATCGACACATCGTCGAACTCCTCCAGCGGAGGAACGGTCTCCCGATCCAGATAGAGGTTGGACGATTGGAGCGAGAGCGTCAGGGCACTCGGACCCACGCCGAGGTCGTTCGTCATCGCGCCGAGTTCGAGCGGGGGTTTCCACGATCGCTTCCGCTCGTCGAACCACTCGTCATCGAGCGAGTTCTGCATGTACTTGAGCGTGCAGCCGGAAGTGAAAGGGACGAGCAGCAGGAGCATGCCCACTCGGCGCGGTCGGAGGAACCGGGCAACCATCACACCCCTCCCGTCCCGGCGCGCACGGCCCGCCAGAATCCAATCATGGGTATGTCGTCCGGGTCGGCCGGGATCGGGCACCCGGACGTACCCTCGATCAGGCCATCCGAGTGGAAACCGCGCATCCCGCACAGCCCGAGGCTGAAGACCAGATTTCCGTTCTGCGATAGGCCGCGTGGCCCCGTTGCACCGAAGCCGATCGCCCCTTCCGCTTCGTAGGTTCGAGGCGTGCCGAACATGTCGCACGTGAGGACCGTCTGGCCCGTCCCGTCGATGAAGTCACCGACCTGGGTGACAGTCATCGAACCGGAGAAACGGCAGCGCGCGTCGCTCTCCAGGTTCGACATGATCCCGTCGAACTCCCACCGGCCGTCGATCGGCAACGCCGCCGGGAGGAGGATCTCATCCTCCTCCCCACACGCAGAAAGGCAAAGGGCGGCGATCGTGGCGACGACCGTACAACGAGCCATGACCGACCAACGAGATGTCAGTCGCCCCGCTGATCTCACCGGTGCACTCCGCTGGCCCGCTTCACGTACTTCCGCAGCATCCGCGGACCCACCTCTGCGCCGTACACGTTCCCATAGGCGTCGACGGCCACACCCTCGGCCGCGCTCGTTCCCGAGTTGTCGGGATCCGGCTCGGTGTCGGGGATGAACGCGGTCACGAATCCGGTCTCGGCGCTCCCGATGTAGATCCCGCGCCGCCATCCGGCGTTGCGCCCGGTGTTGGACTCGGAGTCGGCAGAGTAGAGCACGTCGTTCTCGTCGATGAAGAGCCCGCTCGGGCGTCCGAACTGGTGCCACGTCTCGAGGTGTTCACCGTCCTGCGTGAAGATCTGGATTCGGCTGTTGGCCCGATCGCCCACGAAGAGCCGGCCGCGGGAGTCCATGGCGAGTGCGTGTGGATCCCGGAACTGGCCGTTGGCCGTACCGGTCTCTCCCCACTCCATCAGATAGTTCCCTTCGGCATCGAACTTCACGACCCGGTTGTTTCCGTTGGCGTGGTGCCCGTCCACGACGAAGATGCTCCCGTCCGGTGCCACGAGCATGTCGGAGGGGCGTAGGAACTGCGTCTCACTCTGCCCCGGGTTCCCCTTCTCCCCGAGAATCATCAGGACCTCACCCTCGGGGGAGAACTTGATGATCTCGTGACCCCGACCGGCCGGCTCCGGGCCGTAGCCGACCGCATCGGCAATCCAGACGTTGCCCTCACGATCCACGTGCAGGCCGTGGGGCCAGTAGATCATTCCGGAACCGAAGCTGGTCATCAGGTTGCCGTCGAGATCGTACCGGAGGATCGGGTCGACGTCCGAGTCGGCGCACGAGTTCACCCCGCACCGCTCCGCGACCCAGATCGACATCCCGTCCGGGGCCGGATAGACCGCGCTCGTGGCGCCCCACGTCCGTCCATTCGGTAACTCGGCCCACACGCCCGGAACCGCTGCGTACGGGTTCGGCGCGATCATCTGCGCCTCGACGATCGACGGCGCCACGATGAGAACGAAGGAGGCCAGGGCGAGGGCGGACGGACGGGCAATCGACATCGAGACAACTCCGCGGCTACAGGGACTTCGAACGAACCCGCGTGGACACATGTGCGGACGCCCGACATTGGTCGGCGGCGGACCGGGGCGCCAGTCCGCGGGCGCTACGAGACGTCCGTCAGGCTTCGTCCGGTGGCGTCGCCCGGTCCCCCCACCATCGGAAGGCGAGGGTCAACACGGCCAGCGTGGCGGCCACGACACCGGCCAGGATCAGCCAGCGAACCAGCGTCAGGGCGATCGGTCCGTCCGTCACGGGCAGGCTCAGGTCGTAGGCCAGGAACCCGCTTCCGCGCTCGAGCATCCAATGCCACCCGGTGTGGGCCAGAAGCGCCGACAGGAGGACGACCCCCGTCACCGACGGCAGCCACTTCTTGAAGAGGAAGCCGAGAAGAGGCACGACGAGGGCCAGGACGAAGAGCTGGCCGAGTTCGACCCCGACGTTGAAGGCAAAGAGCGAGGTCAGGAGGTGCGCCCCCGCGAACTGCAACGACTCCGACAGCGCGAACGAGAAGCCGAAGCCGTGCACGAGCCCGAATCCGAAGGCCACCATCCAACGCTTCGAAAGGTTCGTACCGAGGATGTTCTCGAAGGCCATGACGACGATCGAGAGCGCGATCAACGTCTCGATCAGAGCCGGGAACCAGAGGACGTTCGGCGTCATCCCCATAGCCGCAGCGATCAGCGTGATCGAGTGGCCGATCGTGAAGGAGGTCACGATCGGAACCAGCGCCATGAAGCTCCGGATCGGAACGACGAGGCAGAGCAGGAAGAGGATGTGATCGATCCCGTCGAGGATGTGTTCGAAGCCGAACACCACGAAACGCCACGCCGCCTGATGCCACCGCGGGTCCAGACGCACGACGCCGGGAAAGCCCGAGAATTGGAAGGCGCGCTCCGCCCCACCGGGAGGCAGGAAGCGAAGGACCGTAACAGTCCGGAGACCGAGGTGCCCGAGTTGCGAGTCGATCGAAAAGTCCGACGCTTCGGACTCGATCGGCCACTCCAGCAGGATGTCGACCATCGCCTGTCGGGAGGGCAGTTCGATGCCGTCGGGCAGGGGCGCCGAACCCACGTTGTCGAGAGCGGCGTCCCACGACCGGAACGCGCGGTCTCCCGGGATGGCGATCCTCACGGCGGAGACGTCGGGCCGGCCGAGGTTGCGCCCTCCCTCGAGCATTTCCACGTACTCGGCCACCCACATCTCCGCGGCATCGTGGATCATGCCTCCGGACGCCGCCACGTCGATGTAGTCTCCGAGTCCGAAGACCGGGAAGTCGAAGTCCCTCAGGGACACGAGCGGGACGCGGACGAGCATGCGAAGCGCGTCCCCCTCCGGCTTCACGAACGCCTGGAGCGTGACGTCGGCGGGAATTTCGTGCGCCTCTCCCGACCAGGTCGGTAGGAGGAGCACCATGGCCACGATGACGGCGGCCACTTGTCGGGTTCGGTTCACAGATGTCATAGGGCGGCCAACGTAGGGGGGCAGCGGCATACTCAAAAGGCCAGCCGACCCGGCCCGTGCGGACGGGTAAAATCGTTTGCGGCGGCGGCGGTCGGTGCGTAGCGTATCCGTCTTGCCCGACCCCGTTTCCGTTCGGCGCCGGGCCGACCTGTCTTCCCCATCAGGACGCGAGCATGCAGAAGCGCACGTTGTTGGCCGTAGCCGCCCTGGTCGCCGTGACGACCACCGTCGGGTGCGCCAGTGAAGCGATGGAGGGGAGTGAGATCAACTCCGACTACTCCGCTGCGGGCATGGCCCCGACCTTCCAGGTGGACCCCTTCTGGCCGAAGCCCCTGCCGAACCACTGGATCATGGGCGCGACGATCGGGGTCGACGTCGACGCGAACGACAACATCTGGCTGGTCCACCGAAACACCCCCGACCAGTTCATGGCGTCCCAGGAGATCGGCGCTGCGCAGGACCCGCCACTCTCGGAGTGCTGCCGCCCGGCTCCGCCGGTCCTGGCGTTCGACCGCGACGGAAACCTCGTCCAGTCCTGGGGTGGGCCCGGCACCGAAACCGGTGACTACGTCTGGCCCGGATCGAACCACGGCATCACGGTCGATGCGATGAACAACGTCTGGATCGGTGGAAACGGACAGACCGATGCCGGTCAGGATCGACACATCGTGAAGTTCACGGCCGACGGGACCTTCCTGGCACAGTACGGCACGCCGGGGCAGGGCTACGACAACGCCGCCACCGACTACTTCGGTCGGGTAGCCAAGGTCTTCGTGAACGACGCGGACGGTGAAGTCATCGTCGCGGACGGATACGCCCACCAGCGTGTCGCGATCATCGATCAGAACACCGGCGAGATGAAGCGCATGTGGGGCGCCTACGGAAACGAGCCGACGAACGAGCGTCCGGGCCGCTACGAGCCGGGCGAGGAGCCCCCGCAGCAGTTCCGGACCCCGGTTCACTGCGCCGAGCTGTCCAACGACGGACTCATCTACGTGTGCGACCGACCGTCGAACCGGATCTCCGTCTTCCAGAAGGACGGGACCTTCGTCAGCGAGCACATCATCGCTCCTGCCACCCGTTCCCAGGGGTCGACCTGGGATCTCGACTTCTCGCCGGACGAGGAGCAGACCTGGATGTATCTGGCGGACGGTCAGAACATGAAGGTCTACGTCATTCGTCGTGAAACGATGGAAGTGGTCTACAGCTTCGGGGACGGCGGCCGTCAGCCGGGGCTCTTCTTCGCCGTCCACTCCCTCGCGGTCGACTCGGACGGCAACATCTACACGACCGAGACCTACGAGGGCACACGGATCCAGAAGTTCAACTTCATGGGCATGGCGCCCGTGGCCGGCGGCGACATGGGACCGGCGTGGCCGGAAGACCGGAGACGCACCGGTAACGAGTAGGACCCTGACTACCGGCGGGATCCCCCGCCGGCCGGCGGGCTGACGAACGGCTCCACCCCGAACGGGTGGGGCCGTTCGTCGTTCGGAGGCCCCCTCGGCGGGTCGAGGACGTGCGTCCGTGGCGGCGCCGCTCGACCGACTAGCGGAGGGGAGACCCGTCGCCGCGACCCGGTACGATCGACCGCTGAATCTCGACCACGAGTCGCTCGGCGTGCTCGACGGCTCTCGCCACGTCGGGCGGCACCGGGGACATCTCCCGCGCGCCCTGGGAGAAGGCGTTCAACTGCTCGATCGCGTCCGAGCCTGTGCTCACACGCTCCCGTGTCGTCTCCGCCCGCTCGAACGCCGCGTGATAGCACGTGCCCCGCCGGTAGGCGATCATCGCACTCACCCGGTTCTGCTCGAGCGGAGGCATGCGATTCCGCAGGCGTCCGAGTAGGGCCAGAGTCCCGAGCCCTTCCTCGTTTCGACCGACGGCACACTGCGCCTGTGTGAGGCGCAGGTACGCTTCGGCGCCGGGGTCCTGCATCTCGGCGACTTCCTCCAGGATCTCCAGAGCGCGGGCGAACTCGGATCGGTTCACGTGCGCGATTCCCTGTCGCACCTTGGCGTCGCGATACGCTCGACCGTACTCGTCCATCTCGTTGGTCGGCGCGGGCATCCGCTGGTAGGCCTCGGTCGCTTCCAACCAGGACTCCTGGCCGTACGCTCGGTCCCCTGCCACCATGGCGCTCCGGTCGATTCCGGTCGGCCGCACCGGCTCGGGCTCCGTCCGGGTCGGCTCGGGGCCGGAGGCGGTACGTCCGAGTCGTCGGGACAGACGCATCGTGAGAGGGCCGGCCGACGACCCCTTCGGCACGGCCAACACCGTGTCGAGTCGGTGGTACGAGTCCGCCTCGAGTCGCACCTCCACCACGAGCTCGGCCTCGTTGACCGGGTGTTCGATCTCGTACGGCTCGACCGACGACACTCGCTCCACCGCCGACGCGTCGAAGACGATCGGGGCCCGCACGAGGTATCGGACGGTCATCTCCGCATCGGACAGGGCCGAGCCGGTGCCCGCGTCCACGGCCTGGAGGACGAGCGCGGTGGGCTCCATGGCTCCGGCCCGCGTCTCGGGGGGACCCTCGGGAGGCGTGTAGCAGCCCGCCACGAATGCGGACACCACGAGCGCTGCAGGACGATGCGATCTCATGATTGCAAAGGAAAACCGGGCGTCCCGGACTGCAAGCCTTTTTCCTCGTCACGCCGCGCAGCTCGCTGGAGTTCCAACGGCCCCAAACGACCGCGCACCGTCAGATCAGGATTGACCCTACTTCCGCGAGACCGGTACGTTCGGAGTGAGGACCGCCCCCCCGGAGGACGAGCCGCTACGTGTCGACCGACGACGCCGAAAAGAAGCCTCCACCGCCGAAGACGGTGGCCTGGGATCCTTCCGAGGTGCCAGAACTCGACCCGAACGCCACGGTGCGGATCCCTGCGGACGCCGTCCCGCCCGCGCCGACGCCTCCGCCGACGCCTCCGGCCGATCCCAACGCCACCGTAGCCTTCTCGGCCGAAGACGTCGAGCGGCTCAAGGAAGACCAGGCGGCCGCCGACGCCGACTCGGGAGTCGAGGAAGACCGGCTGATCGGCACCCTGATCCGGGACAAGTGGAAAGTCCAGAAGCGGCTGGGCGCCGGTTCGTTCGGGACCGTCTACAAGGTCGAGGACGTGAAGGGTGGCTGGATCGAAGCCCTGAAGATCCTCGGCGTCGACCGAATGACGGGGGCCGAAGCGGAGGAGATGCGAGCGCGCTTCCTCCGCGAAGCGCAGATCATGAAGCGGCTCGGCGCCGACTCGAAGCACATCGTCGGCCTCTCGACGTACGAAGAGGACATCGAGGCCGGCCTGATCTACTTCCTGATGGAGTTCGTAGAGGGCAGCAGCCTCGCCGACGCGCTCGACCGGGACGGGCCCTTCTCCGTGGACCGGACCGTACGCCTCGGACTCCAGGTATGCGACGCCCTCATGGCCGCACACGAGGGACCCGAGCCGGTCGTCCACCGGGACCTCAAGCTCGAGAACCTCATGCTCACCACCGACCGCGGTGGAGAGGAGATGGTGAAGGTTCTCGACTTCGGGATCGCCAAGATCGCGGAGCGCGACGCCGACAGCCGGCTCACCACCGCGGGGACGCTGGGAACGCCGGGGTACGCCGCACCCGAGCAGATTCGCGCCGAGGCCGTCGACGGGCGCACCGACCTCTTCGCCTTCGGTGTGATCCTCTATGCGCTCCTGACGGGGCGGGATCCCTGGCTGGGGAACCTGGCGCACGAGTCGACGAACCAGATCTACGAGTTGATGGTCGCGACCGACCGGGCGGAGGTCCTCCCCATGAGTGGCACGGGGCAGGTCGTACCACCGGCCATGGCGAGCATCGTCATGAAGCTGCTGCGGCGTGATCCGGCGCAGCGCTTTCAGTCGGCCCGTGAGCTGCGCGAAGCGCTCCTTCGCGTAGCCGAGGGAGGAGGCGACACCGACGTCGCGAGCCTCAAGGTGCTCACCGACGACGAGGGCGTGAAGGTCGAGGTTCGCGAGGGCCGGTCGGTCGTGGCCGAGGGCCCCACGCCCCTCGTCGCCAACGGCCTGGCGCCCGGCAGCTATTCGGTCGAGGTCCGGGACCCCCGCTACGAGGGCACGGAGACCACGGTAGCCCTCGGGCCGGGCACGATGCAGGACGTGACCCTGGTGACCTCTCGACGCACCCGTGCGGCGGGAAGCCCACCGAAACGTCGATCGGGTGGCGGGGCAGGCAAGATCGCTGCGGGTGTCGTGCTCCTGGCCACGGTGGGAGCGGTAGGCTGGGCTCAGCCCTGGGGTCGATCCGTCGACCTGGACGGTCTCACGGCCCTGGCCGAACGCGGCGCCGTGCGGTCGGTATGGGTCACCGAAGGAGGGATCGAGGGTGGAGTCCGACTCCTCCCGATCGAAGCCGCGTCGGGATTGCTCTCACCCGTTCTCGCTTCCGTAGCCGAGAGTGACATCCCCGAGGCCGTTCGACGACTGCAGGCGGCCGGTGCCACGGTCGACGCCTCGTGGGAGATCCATCGACTTCGTGGCCTGGCGACCGACGCGCAGGAGCGCGGTCGATACTTCGGCGTCGACGGCGGCGACGTCGCTTCCTACGCCCTGCGCCTGCGGGAGCTCGCCCCCGACAGCCCCGAGGCGGCCTCGCTCCTTCTGAAGGTCGGAGAAAGGATGGCGTGGGACGCGTCAGCCGCCCTTCGAGAGGGGGAGGAGAGTCGGGCGGCCGAGTTGGTCTCAGGCTGTCTCGACCTCGTGCCGGGCCACCCGCGCTGCTCTGCCGTGGCCGACGAGATGTAGGAGCGCTCGATCCGCCGCCGCGCGACAATCTGGACCGAGGACGCGCCGCGAAGCATTATGCGAGCATGGTCGAGCGGGTCGAGCCCGCGCACGGATCGCCAACCCAACCAGGTAGACTTCGATGCCGAAGCTCACGCTGCTCCTCGGTCGCCGCACGATGCAGGCGTACGACTTCAAGCAGCCCTCGATCATCGTCGGTCGCGACGAAGGCGCGGACGTCATCATCGACAACCCGTCCGTTTCGCGGCGACACGCCGAGATTCGCCTGGGCGACAGCGGCTGGGT
>JAUIKL010000146.1 GCA_030430625.1 Gemmatimonadota bacterium | reverse complement strand
GCACCGGCTACGACTCACATCGATTCGCCGACGACCGCCCGCTCGTCCTGGGTGGGATCGTGATCCCCGACTCCCCGGGTTTGACGGGCCATTCCGATGGGGACGCGATCGCGCATGCGGTCACGGACGCCCTCCTCGGTGCCGTCGGAGCAGGGGACATCGGGAAACACTTCCCTCCCGACCGAGCGGAGTGGGAAGGCGCCGACTCGATCGACCTGCTGACACGGGCGGCCCGGGTCGTGCGGGATCTCGGGTGGCAGGCCGTCAACGTGGACGCCACCGTGATCTGTGAGCGGCCGAAGATCGGCCCCCATGCCGACGCCATGCGAGCGCGCCTCGCGGGAGCGCTCGGGGTTGCGGACGCGGCCGTCTCGGTGAAGGGCAAGACGAACGAGGGCATGGGTTGGATCGGAGCCGGCGAAGGGATCGCCGTGCACGCCGTCGCTCTGGTGGAGCGGATCGCCTGACGGCCCGATGACCGAGTTCATCGCGCTGCTGGAGCGGGTCCCCGACCTCTGGGTCTATCTGGGCCTCTCCGTCGGCGCGGCGATCGAGAACATCATCCCCGCGATTCCCGCCGACAGCTTCGTAGCGCTCGGTGGATTCCTGGCGGGGACCGGGGGGCTCCGGGCGGAATGGGTCGCTCTCGGGACGTGGCTGTCGAACGTGGCCAGCGCCCTCTACGTCGTCCGTCTCAGCCGAAGCCACGGGCCGGCGTTCTTCGAGAAAGGCCTGGGACGGCACCTCCTGCGCCCGCATCAGATGGATCGGCTCGGGCGCTTCTACGACCGCTGGGGCCTCACGGCGATCTTCGTGTCGAGGTTCCTCCCCGGATTCCGCGCCATCGTTCCGGTTTTTGCCGGAGCCACCCGGCAGTCGATCGCGAAGCTCGCGTTTCCGCTGGCCGCCGCTTCGGGCATCTGGTACGGTGGCCTCGTCTATCTCGGCGTCCTGGCCGGCCAGAACCTCGACCGGTTGGAGGGTTGGCTGGGTCAGCTGTCCGCGGTCGTGGCCCTCGCGGCGACCGCCGCTGCGATCGCGGTCGGCACGTGGTGGATTCGGAGTCGAAGAAAGCCTCATGACGATTGACGCGACCTTCCGCCTGGAGCCGTTCCGGGACTACCTGACCTTCGAGCGCGGACTCTCCGAGCGGACGGTCGACGCCTACATGAGGGACCTGCGCCGATGGGCCCACACCATGTCGGAGGCCGGCGTCGATGGGCCGGGCGCAGTGGACGCCCCGACGCTCCGGAGTTGGGTCTTTTCCCTGAAGGACGCGGGCCTGGCGGCGACGTCGATCCGGCGAGCACAATCGGCGGTCCGGACCTACTACTCCTTCCTGCTGGCGGACGGGTGGGTGGAATCCGATCCGACCGACCGGATGGACAGCCCGAAGACGGCCCGGAAGCTGCCCGACGTCCTGACTCGGGACGAGATGGAGCGGCTGTTGGATGCGCCGGATCCGACGCGACCCCTCTACTGGAGGGATCGGGCCGCCCTGGAGTTCCTCTACGCGAGCGGTGTCCGCGTCTCGGAGCTGGTCGAGCTTCGGCTGTCGTCCGTCGATCTCGACGAGGCGTTCGCGATCGTCTTCGGGAAGGGTTCGAAGGAGCGTTTCGTACCGATCGGCGGGCCCGCCGTCCGCGCGCTGCGACGCTATCTACGAGACGTCCGCCCCGGCATCGACCAGGGCGAAGGGAAGGGGGTCGTCTTCCTCAACGCGCGCGGCCGTCCGATTCGGCGCGAGTCGATATGGGCCCTGGTCCGCGACTCCGCGCGCCGCGCTGGCATCACCCGGAAGGTGTCACCTCATACGTTGCGTCACTCCTTCGCGACACACCTCGTCGAGGGGGGTGCGGATCTGGCGGCCGTCCAGGAGCTGCTCGGACACGCGGACATCTCTACGACGCAGATCTACACACACCTCGATCGAAGCGTCCTACGAACGCTCCATCGCACCTACCACCCCCGCGCGTGACCCCGGGCCCGCCGTGCGGCGGGGTCGGGACCGACAAGCCTGAGGGCCGTCAGTTCATCCCCGCGCCGGGGGCCTGCGGTGCGCCTGGACGAGCGTCGATCGACCCGAAGAGGGCTTCCTGCGAGTCGGTGCTGAGGATCAACTCGATGGCGGTGGTCAGCACGGGGTCGCGCTGAGTGCGAAAACCGGCCTCGGCCGCGATGTCGTTCATCCGCTGGGCCGCTGCCATCTGCGTCCGCCAGTACAGGTACGAGCGCACGTCCTCGGATTCCAGAAGTGAGGACTCCATCCCCTGTTCCACCAGGGAGTCCAGGAAACCCTGGAACTCGTCCGCGTGGACTGAGGGCCGCTCGCCCGCGTCACGCCGCGCCGAAGCGACCTGGAAGCCGAACTCGGTGATGCGCAGCCCCAGGGGGAACTGGGCCTCGTTCGACGCGCGGATGAACTGCTGCTCCGCCGTGGTCAGGGTGTCGTCCTGGATCTCCAGATCCGGGAAGACCCCACCGCCATTGATCAGTGACCGCCCGTGTTCCGTCTGAACGCGGGGCAGGGTTTCGACGTTCTCCACGAGGGGCTGGCCCTGACTGTCCCGGTCACGCTGCAGCGAGCGGCCGAGCGGAGTGAGCCACGAACCCGTCGTGAATCGGAGCTGACGGCCGTACGGGAGGTCCATCACCGTCTGCACGACGCCCTTGCCGAAGGTCCGCTGTCCCAGCACCGCGGCCCGGTCGTAGTCCTGGAGCGCACCGGCCAGGATCTCGGCCCCGGATGCGGTGAACTCGTCGACCAGCACGACGATCGGCAGTTCCGGCACCAACTGCGGCCAGCGGTCCCCGTACGAATCGGTTTCCGGCGAGTCCGAACTGCGACCCGGCACCCTCTGGACGGTACTCGCGAGCGTGGACCCGGGCTGGAGGAAGAGGTCCGCGAGCATCAGGGACTCGTCGAGGAAGCCGCCCGGGTTGCGGCGGAGGTCGATGATGAGTCCACGAGATCCGGCCAATTCGGCCAGCGCTTCGTTCATCTCCCGCGCCGCGTTCCGGGCGACGCGATCCATGATCACGTAGCCGATGTCGGAGTCGAGCACGCCCCAGGTGACGGCGGGGACGTGGACGTCCGCTCGCGTGATGTCGAAGGGGATCGGCTGCTCGTACCCCGGACGCTTGATCCGGACCTCGACGTTCGTCCCGACCGGACCCCGGATCGAGTCGGCCGCCATGTCGGTGCTCCATTCGGCGGCGTCGTGTTCGTCGACCCCCACGATGACGTCACCCACGGCGATCCCGTGCTCGTCGGCGGGGAAGCCGCGGAAGACCGCAGTCACGGTGATCTCGTCGTTGAGAAGAGTGATCTGGAGGCCGACACCCGAATAGTTCCCGGTCGTGTCCTCCTCCCAAACCTCACGCTCCTGAGGTGTGAAGAGCTCGGCGTAGGGGTCGTCGAGGGCGTCGATGAGACCGTCGATGGCCGCTTCCCAGAGAATGGAGTCGCTGAACCCCTCCATGTGCATACTCGAGATCGCCTCGATGGCCTCGGCGAGGACCTCCACCTCGGGCGGGCGCTCCACCGTCGTCGTCCCGAACCGGTTCGCGGTCTGAGCGAACGCGCCGGGCGCGGAGAAGGCGAGCAGCGCGGCCGACATCAACAGAAGTCTCTTCGTCATCATATACGCTCGGTCGGTCCTGATTCGATGGTATGGGTACAACCCCGCGACGGACGGCTGCGTTCCTCGGCCACCCGCTCCATCACTATCTTTTCACGTGTACGACGGTCCGCGAAAGATGCACCCGTTTCTCGAGCGCCCCTCCGAGGTCCAGCCACGATGTCGACACCTGCTCCGAGACCTCCCCTCCGGCTCGCACTCGCTCAGTTCAAGCCGAGCAAGGGTCGCGTCCCCGAGAACGTGGCATCGATTGCACGGATCGTGGACGAGATCGGGGGAGACCACGACCTGATCGTGTTCCCGGAGGCCAGCACCACCGGCTACTTCGTGGAGGGCGGGGTCGCCGAAGGGGCGCGCTCCGTCGAGGAACTCGTCGCGGCACTCGGTGCACCTCCGACCGGAGGACCGGACCTCGTGATCGGCTTCTACGAGCGTTTCCGGCACCGGCTGTACAACAGCGCCGTGTACCTCGAGCCCAGGGGCGATACCTGGGTGCCGCGCCACGTCCACCGGAAGGTCTTCCTCCCGACGTACGGGGTGTTCGACGAAGCCCGCTTCATCGAGCCGGGTACGGAGGTGGCGGCCTTCGATACCCGTTTCGGACGCCTGGGGATGCTCGTCTGCGAGGACGCCTGGCACTCGATGTCCGGAACGGTCCTGGCCCTCGACGGAGCCGACCTGATCGTCGTCCCGAGCGCCTCCCCGGCGAGGGACTTCGCTCCGACCGGCGCCGGTCGCCCGGCCAACCTGGATCGGTGGGACCACATTGCCCCCGGCATGGCTGCCGAGCACGGGGTGTTCGTGGCCGTCGCTCAACTCGTGGGGTCCGAAGGAGGGAAGCTCTTTCCGGGAGGCTCGCTGGCAGCAGGACCGGACGGGCGTGTGCTCGAGAGAGGCCCTCTCTTCGACGAGGGGGTCACGACGGCCGTCCTCGATCCGGCCTCGCTCACGCGGGCGCGAGCCTCCGCGCCCCTCTTGTCCGACCTCGAGCAGGCGATACCCCATCTCCGTCGATCCCTGGACCGGGCGCTCGGTGAGCCGGACGACGACCCCGACGAAGCGACCGCCGCTTCACCCGAAGCTCCTGCCGCCCTCGCGGGGCGTGACGGCGGGGCCGTCCATCCCTCCGACCTCGGGCTCGGCATGGATCTGGACCTGGAGCTCGTCGAGCGTTCTCTCGTCGAGTTCATTCGGGACGAAGTCGCACACCGCCGCGGCTTCGATCGGGTCGTGGTGGGTGTGTCGGGCGGGGTGGACTCGGCCGTCTCTCTGGCGCTCGCTTGTCGAGCACTCGGCCCCGAAAACGTCTACGGCTTCCGGCTCCCGTATCGGACGTCGTCCCAGGAGAGCCTCGAGCACGCCGCGCTGGCCTTCGAGGCGACCGGAGCCGTGGAGCGGACGATCGAGATCTCGAGGCCGATCGACGAATACGTCGAAGCCTTCGAGCCGGAGATCTCCCCGTTGCGGAAGGGGAACCTCATGGCCCGTCTCCGCGCCGTCATCCTCTTCGACCAGTCGGCACGGCTCCACGCCCTCCCGCTCGGCACCGGCAACAAGAGCGAGCGCCTCCTTGGCTACTTCACGTGGCACGCGGACGACTCCCCGCCGATCAACCCGATCGGGGACCTCTTCAAGACGCAGGTGTGGGCCCTGGCTCGCCATCTCGGGGTCCCCGACCCGATCATCGAGAAACCCGCCACCGCCGACCTCGTCCGGGGGGTGAACGACGAGGACGAGCTGGGCGTATCGTATCATGCGGCGGACCCGATCCTTCACGGACTCGTGCGCGGCTTCACCCCTGAGGACCTCCTCGCGGCCGGCTTCGACGAGGGTGACGTGGAAACCGTGCGGCGCCGACTCGCCTCGACCCACTGGAAGCGGGAGCTCCCGACCGTGGCGGTGTTGTCGTCCAGCGCCATCGGTGAGTTCTATCTGAGGCCCGTGGACTACTAGGAGACCCGTCCGCCAGGAGGGCCGTCAGCTAGGGAGATCCACCCGCGCCGGTGACCCGGCGGCGCATCTGTTCGAGCAGGGGAACCGGCGTCAGCTCGCCGTCGATGATGGAGGCCAACTCCTCCTCCCGCCGCCAGTGCGCCTCCAGCTCCGCGAGTTCCAACTCGAGCAGGTGCTGCTCGTTCGCCTCGTTGACCGCGATCTCGAGGGCAATTCCTCCCGTTCGCCTCAGGTCTCCGAGGCGCTTGCCGTCCCTCACCACGATCCGTGCAAGGTCCTGGGGTGATCCGGCCTCCTGGATGAGTCGCGTGGCCTTGAAGACGCGCTGCTCGGAGGCGCCTGCGAAGTGGTGGTACGCCAGGACGCGTCGGATCGTCCGCTGAGCCTCCTCACCCTGGAGGTGAAGGCCCGCCTCCCGGTACTCCCCACAGCGGGGGCACCGGGCCACGAGCTGGATCGAGCCCGGGCCGTCCGGGAAGAGGCCGAGGCTGGTGCGCTCGCGATACGCGATCGAGCGGAAAACGAACCCACACTTCGTGCACTCTTGCCGGCCGCGCCACGCCGAAGAACCGAACCGAAGCCAGCGAGCCCCGTCTCGAACGGTTTCCGATCCGTGCCCCATGATGAGCCACATACCGAGCATCGACAGCCCTCCGGCGGCCCAGCCCCCGGCCACGACGGCACCGGCCGCCAGGGTCCCGGCCACCCCGAGCTTGTCCCAGCTCTGCTTGCGCTGTGTCAGTTCACGCCCGTACCGCCACCACGCCTCCTCGGTCAGCTGCGCGCGCCCGACCCGGACGATCTCGAGGGGTCCCGATCGCAGGAGGGCGATGTTGTCGGTCTGCGAGAGGAGCTTCGCCTTGTCGACGGTCAGCTTCCCGAGCTCTTCGAGGGCCTCCCACCGTTCCTCGATCGGCATAAGGGACCAGCGTCGACAGTGCCTGCACACGACCCAGAGCCGGCCGCGCCCCGGGTCGAAGGCCAAACGGCGCCCGTTCGGGACGTGCTCGAGCTGCTCGTTGGCCTCGAAGGGCACCGAGCAGACCATGCAACGTGTGAACACGAGCGGGCTCCCGTGACGGGGTGGGTCTGTCGGCAGGTACACGCGAAGTTATGCGTCGGGTTCCACGATCTCAGCGCGCCATGCTCCTCGTCATCGACAACTACGACTCGTTTACGTACAACCTCGTCCAGGCACTCGGTGCGCTGGGCGCCGAGCCCCGCGTGGTTCGAAACGACGATCTCGACGTCGACGGGCTGCGTGCCCTGGCGCCCGACCGGGTCGTGGTGTCCCCGGGGCCGTGCACCCCCTCCGAGGCCGGCGTGAGCATCGAGGCGTTTCGCTCGCTCGGAGTGGAAGGGACACCGATGCTCGGGGTCTGCCTCGGCCATCAGAGCCTCGGTGAGGCCTTCGGAG
>JAUIKL010000145.1 GCA_030430625.1 Gemmatimonadota bacterium | reverse complement strand
CGGGACTCGGACTGCTCGGTCTCGGGGTCGGCTTCTTCGTCCTGGCATGGGGTGCCGCGAACGCGACCCCCGAGAGCCCGGTCTCACCCGCTTGGCTCGTCGTCACCTACTTCTTCCACACCGTCGGCGAGTTGTGCATCTCGCCCATCGGTCTGTCGGCGATCACCAAGTTGTCCCCGCAGCGCCGTGTCGGTCAGATGATGGGCATCTGGTTCGTCGGTGCGGCCCTCGGGAACCTCTTCGCCGGACTCGTGGCGGGTAGCCTCGAGACGCTCGCGCCGACCGAACTCTTCCGGACCGTCGCGATGATCGTCGGGGCTGCCGGAATCGTGGCCCTGCTCTCCAGCCCCGTGGTCAAGCGGATGATGGGAGGCCGGGAGTGAGTAGCGCAGCGGCGTTTCGCGGGATTTTCGGCACCACCGACCACATCATGTCGCTCGTGCTCGACGACCTCACCGAGGATCAAGCACGGGAGCGACCGAGGGGCGAGGGCGGGCCGTCGGTCTCGTGGGTCGTCGGCCACCTGCTCCACTATCGACTCGTCCTACTTGCCCGCTTCGGCGTCGAGCAGCCCAACCCGTACTCCGACTTCGGACAAGGGTCGGCCACCGACGGTGCCGGATATCCCGCCATCGGCGAACTGGCCGCGGCGTGGGCAGCTGTGGCCGGTCCGTTCGGCCAGGCCGTCGGGCAGCTCACGGACGAACAGCTCGACAAGAAGCTCGACGAGGGTTGGAAGCCGGACGAGACGCTGCGTGACCGGATCGCCTTCATGGCGTGGCACGAGGGGTACCACATGGGTGCCATCGGGCAGATCCGGAAGTCACTCGGGCTCCCGGGTCCGGCCGAGCGGATGATGGCGGCACGGGAGGCCGCCTCGGGGGAGTAGCCATTCGCGGCCTGCGACTTGCACGTCGAACAGGTCACGCGCAGTGCTTGGAGCGGTCGGTCCACGCTCGGTATGTTCGAAATCTGCCGACTCGTTCGCTCTCTCCCCATCCAGGTGGGCCCTCAGGTGCGATCCCCGAACGCCATTCGCCTTCTGTACGGCGCGACCGTCGTCATGCTGGCCGCGTGCGGCTCTGACCCGGTCGCGTGCAACCCCACCGACCCTGGGTGCGGGCCCGGGACCCCGACCGTCGCGACGATCGAGGTCACCGCGCCCATCGACTCCGTGATGGCGGTCGGCCGGACCACCCAGCTCTCTGCCGCCGCAGCCGATGCCTCGGGGAGTCCGATCTCGGTCTCCTTCACCTGGTCGTCCACCGTGACGTCCGTGGCATCCGTGAGCGGAAGTGGGCTCGTGACTGCCGCCGCTGAGGGATCGGCCTCGGTCGAGGCTCAGGCCGACGGGGTCGTCGGCACCTGGCCGGTACGCGTGGTCGACGCCGACCTCGATGGGACGACCGCGCTGCTCTCCGACCCCTTCGCCGCCGCGCTGATCGAAAGCCTCGACGCAACGAGCGCGTCGGCCGTGAGCCAGTTCGTCACCGCCTGTGAAGGTGCGATCGCGCTCGGGGACGTCCTTCTCGTGAAGGCGTGCCTGGACGACGCCATCGGCGTCGAGTCGTCGGACGCGGCCCACGACCCCGCCCTGGCCGTCCTCGATCTCGTCTTCCAGGAATCGCTACGCAAGCTCCGGCTCGACGGATGAGCGTCACTGCACCGCTGAGCCCCACTCGACGGATGAGCCCCAAAGGAATCCACACCATGCCGTTCAACGTTCTTCCTCCGGCCCTGTTGCGCACCGTACGACGCACCGCGCGACCAACCGCTCTGGGCATGCTCGCCGTCGTCGCGATCGGTGGCTCGTCGTTGCCCGCCGAGCTCTCGGCCCAGACCACCTTCACCGCGTGTCGGATCCCCGACGTCGGGGCGATCTACATGATCGGGCTCACCGGACTGCCCACCGAGTGCCTCGATCCGTCCCACGTCGAGTTCAGCTGGACCGAGGGTGCCGCGGTGGCCGACGGTGGCATCACCACGCCGAAGCTGGCCGATGGTGCCGTCACCGCCGCGAAGCTGGGTGCGGGTGCCGTGACGCAGCCGGCGCTGGCCGCCGATGCCGTCGACTCGCTCACCATCGCCAACGGCTCGATCCTCGGTGAAGACCTGCGAGCCGGAACCATCGGCAGCCTGCAGATCGCGAACAGCTCGATCACCGGTGCCGACGTGGAGGACGCCTCCCTGACCGCTGCAGACCTCGCGGACGGGGCCGCCGGCTCCATCGTGCAGGGGCTCCTGGGCGATTCCGGTGCGCTCACCACCAACGTCTCGGACCTCGGCAACGTCTCGTACGTGGCGCCCGCCGAGGGTGTGGCGCTCGTCATCGTGACCGGCACCGTTCGCCTCGGAGGAGAGAACACCCGCGTCCGGATCGGCATCGGTTCGTCCGCCGGCTCGTTCGACATGCACGAGGCGTGGGCCGGCTACCAGACCGGCGCGGCCACCACCGACCTCGACATGCCGTTCACCACCATGGGCGCCGCCCAGATCGGAGTGGGCGGGATCACCCGGTACTACGTGTCGGCGCAGCTCGAGGTGAACGACCAGGCCGAGTCCGCGGAGCTCGTCGGTGTTCGGGCCGTGGTGGTCTACGTGCCGGAGCGGCCCTAGGCCGGAGCCGACATGGGTAGGGCCCACCCGTTCGGTCAGGATCGGGGATGTCTCGGCCCGACCGACCCCAGGTATCACCACACGTAGAAGCGCTCATCGTCCGGATGGACGAGGAGATGCAGCTGCGCGGCTTCACGCGTCAGACGCGTCGCCTCTATCTGGCCCATGTGCGCCGCTTCCACACCCGTCCGGGGCCGCGGCCCGAAGCCGAAGCCGCCTCCAGCGAGGATGTCCGGCGCTGGATTCTCGGTCTGCTGCAGTCGGGGAAGTCGCATAGCTACGCCAATCAGGCGCTCTCGGCGCTCCGCTTCTTCTACCGCTCCGTCCTCGCACTCCCGCTCGAACTCGAGGGCGTTCCGAGGGCGCGCCGCAAACGACAGCTACCCAAGGTCCTCAGCCCCG
The DNA here is from genome assembly GCA_030430625.1 of Gemmatimonadota bacterium. Classification (GTDB taxonomy): domain Bacteria; phylum Gemmatimonadota; class Gemmatimonadetes; order Longimicrobiales; family Gaopeijiaceae; genus UBA2589. The sequence continues at coordinate 3,999 of JAUIKL010000145.1, read as the reverse complement.
TCGAGGTGCGGCGTTTCCTCGATGCGCTGCCGAGTCCCAAGTACCGAGCCGTCGCGTTCGTCCTCTACTCCACCGGCATCCGCGTCGGCGAGTGCGCTCGTCTGAAGGTCTCCGACATCGACGGGGATCGGGACGTCATCCACGTGCGGCAGGGCAAGGGTCGGAAGGACCGATACGTCATGCTGTCGCCCGTCCTCCGAGACGTCCTCCGCGAGTACTACCGGGTCGAACGTCCGCACGACTGGCTCTTTCCGGCCGGCCATCGGAGGGATCGGCACGTCACCGTGCGCACCATCCAGCGGCGGATCGCCGCGGCCGCCGAGCGCGCCGGGCTGAAGAAGCACGTGACGCCCCACATGCTCCGACACTCCTTCGCCACGCACCTGATGGAAGCCGGCACCGACCTGCGCTACATCCAGGAGCTGCTCGGCCACACCCGGCCGAGTACGACCGCCATCTATACCAAGGTCGCGCGTCGGCACATCCGGGCCGTGCAGAGCCCCGTGGATCGGCTGTTCGACGAGGAGGGGTAGGGGGGATGGGTGGGAGGGTACGAGGGTCTGGATCACAAGGGTATGACTACGGTATAACTGCAGTATGAAGACAGCGATCTCTCTCCCCGACGACCTCTTCGATTCCGCGGATGCTCTTGCCGAACAGCTCGGGGTGTCGCGGAGCGAGCTCTACGCGACTGCCGTGGCCGAGTACCTCGCCAAGCACGCGAACCAGGATGTCACTGCCAGGCTCAACGATGTGTACGGCGATCAGAGCGAGGGGCTCGACCCCGCGCTACGTTCCGCCCAATCGCGGAGCGTCGCGGACCGTTGGTAGTCGAGCGGGGGGAGGTATGGTGGGCCGACCTGGATGAGCCTCGTGGGTCGGAGCCTGGCTTTCGGCGCCCCGTCCTCATCGTTCAGGCAGATCCGTTCAACCGTAGCAGGCTTCGGACCTTCCTCTGCGTCGTGCTGACCTCGAATACGCGGCTTCTCGATGCACCCGGGAACGTACTCCTCGCCTCGACCGATGCCGGACTGAACCGCGATTCCGTCGCGAACGTGACCCAGATCGTGACGCTCGACGAGACGTACCTGAGTCGGCGAGCGGGCCGAGTGCCGCAGAGGACGATGGCCCGCGTCGACGCGGGCCTCGAGCTGGTTCTGGGCCTCGTGTGAGCGACGACCTCCGTGAGCGCGTTGTCCTTTGACTGGGGCGGGTGCGCAGGTTACGCGTATTGGACGACCAACTGCCCGGAGGCCCCATGACGTACGGAACCCATCCCACCGAACAGCACCTCGCAGAAATGGCTGCGATGATCGACTCGTTCGCCGCCGCGATCACGGCTGCGGATTGGGACGCGTTCATCGAGGAGTACACCGAGGACACTGTGCTCATGCCGCCGCACGCGCCGCCACTCGTCGGGAAGGCCGCTGTCCGATCTTGGGCAGAAGCCATGCCGCCGATCACTGATTTCACCGGTGAGAACCACGAAGTCATGCTGTTCGGCGATGTGGCCGTGATCCGCGGCAGGTATCAAATGTCGTTCACAGTTCCGGACGCTCCGGAGCCGATCCAGGACGTCGGGAGCTTCCTTGAAGTGCGTCAGCGACAGGCTGACGGCCGCTGGCTGTTGGCACGGAACGTCTTCAACACCGATCTCCCGATGCCGGAGTAGCGTCGAGGTTTCGGTGGGGAGTTGTTGTCTCGGGAGTGGTTGCCGTGCAGGAGCCCGGGCTTCCCAGTGTTTCGGTTGGTATCGTCAGCGACACGTGCCGCGATCCTTGCGGGGCTGGCGAGTGGAGGGACCCGAGACGTAAGGTTTTCGTTAGGTGACATGTCTTTGGGCAGGACCGAGACGTAGGATGGGAACTACCACGAGGGGAGCGTCCGGCGTTCACGCCACGGATGTGGAAGAGCCGGCTTCCGGCAACTAACCAGGCTCGTGCTCTTGATCGGCCTCGAGTTGCGATCGCCTTCTTTCAGGTAGCTGCTCGCAATGGCAATCAACGTCGACGACTTCTTCTTTCGGCTGTACGACCTGTCAGGCGACGTCGAGCGCTTCCTCGGCTCTGCGTTCCCCGTCACGCCCCGCGGGGATGTCGTAACCTGCCGCCACGTTCTCGATGGCCGCACCGATCTCACCGGGCTCTACATTCACGACAACAAGACGGAGTGGCGCATCGGATTGAAGGAGGTGATATACCCTAGCGACCCCGACCTAGACTTGGCCTTCATTCCCAATGCGCTCGGCAAGCCGCTACGTCCGGCGCTGCCAATCCTGCCACCGAAGTCCCTCGCGGCAGGGGTTGAGGTCTTCGCTTTCGGTTCTTTCCAGATCAAGGGCGGTCCCATCGAGCAGGGGTATTTCTCGGGCCGGATTGTGAATCTCACGAAGTCCGGTGATGAGCCTCCTACGTGGTCAGTCACTCTCCCATTCCCCGTAATTGAAGGCATGTCTGGGTCACCGATTCTCGCTGAGTGCAACGGCCCGAAAGTGGTCGGCGTCGCACGGGGGAATCGTGAAACGAGGGTGCTGGCCTCAGAGATTGTGGAGTATTCGGATGACAAGGAGAGGTATCGTGAAACGGTCAATCGAATTGTCGAATTCGGGCTGGCCTATCACTGCCACGCCCTCGTTCAGTTCCTGAGCGAGATTGGCGCAGAAGGGTGGATTGCGACGGATGGCCCCGTGGAAGGATTGGGCCTGAACCTTTCGAGACCTTGGGATGCCGAACCGTGAGGCCCACCCCTCCGGGAGCGCGCCTCCCGGCGCCGCGGCGTCCAACGGCACTTCGCGCTCCGAGCCTGATCGTCAGGCTGGACGTCCCAGGCTGGGCTGTTTCGGGATCCTGCGCGTCGAAGGTCAGCAGTCGGATCCGCAACCTGCGCCACGTCACCTAACGCCTGCCTCACGCTCTCGCCTTCGGCTCGGCCGCTGCGCGGACGCTCCGTCAGGCGCAGTTGACCCCCAGCCGCCCCAGGCTACCCGCGCTTGCGCCTGACTCCGCGTCGTGAATCATTGGTCCGTTACACGACAGCACGCCTCAACCATTTGGGACCACCGAGATGCCTCAGCACGCGGAGCCAGATCGTCCTGGTCCTCCGGGCTTGCTCCGGTCCATGTGGGCGCGGGTTGTGAGGGTCTTCGGGGTCCTGCTCGCAATCCTCGACGGCATCGAAGCGTTGGTCTTCGTCCTGATACTCCTAGCGGTGATCGTCGCAGGCGTGATTGGCCTGGTGAGGTGAGTCGAACTTGAAGGACGGCGTGCCATCGTGTAACGCCTGACTCAAGCTCTCGCCTTTGATACGCTCGGCGAACTGCGACCGCCTCGGATCTTGGGTCACGCTTCATTCCGCATCCGCGAGTCCTCGCGAACCATACCCGTGGCGCTCGCCGGCTATCCCTTCGGCGGGTAGACTGAAGGCGACCGACGGCTCGGCCGCTTCGCGGACACTCCGCAGGGCTCCGCCCTGCTCCGCGTCTTGAGTCAAATGGGCCGTTATGTGCCAAGCTTGGAGCAATCTTCCCGCCATCGAAGGCGACTTAGCCATTGGATCTGCTACGGGAGCTAAGGGAGCTCACCGCCCGCATCTCGGGGCACGCCGCTCACCAAGGCATCGAATCGGCCATCCGCCACATCGAGGTCGCTGAGCGCCACCTCTCCGAAGCGAGGGCGGGTTCAGGTGACGAGTTGTTCAACGATGTGATCTATCGCACCAACCAAGCCTTCGAGGGCATGCTCAAGGAGGCCTATCGCGTTCTTGAGCAGGAGGACCCCGGCAAGCTCCGCCCTTTCGATCTGGAGCAGCACTTCGCCCGCAATGAGGTTCTGGCCAAGCGAGTGCAGGAGTTGTTCGCCAACTACCGGCGGGAGGGGTTCTACCCCGTCTTGGCGGACGGTTGAGTTAAGACACAGTTAGCTGGGGTGAGGGCATCGAGCCTTCTACGGATCCTCGGGTTGTGGAAGCGCTCGATGTAGTCGAAGACGTCGGACCGGGCGT
>JAUIKL010000144.1 GCA_030430625.1 Gemmatimonadota bacterium | reverse complement strand
TTCCCGCATCCGACGTGGTTCGTCGTCGGTCAGTTGGTCCTGTACCCGACCGCCCTCATGCTCGTCTGGTTCTGGATCACAAAACGGCCCCCCGCCGAAGCGGAGGGCCGTTGAGGCTGCGTGAGCCCGCTGAACGGGGCCGGGCCTAGCGGTCCCGGTCCTCACTCACCGGACGTCGGACGACCGGACCATCCCAGTTCTGCGCCGAAGAGATGTTCGGAACGCCCCAGTGCTCGCCGTTCCAACCCTGGAAGCCGTCCATCTTGAAGGTCCAGAGGCCGGTCGACATGTCGCTGATCACGATGAGGCCGTCCTCGTTTCGGACGTCGACGCCGAAGGCACCGTTGAACATGGCGTTCCGGATGGGGTTCGGCGGGCCGATGTATGTGTCGTAGTAGCCGACGGTCACCGGGTTGAGCGGGTCCTGCAGGTTGAAGATCTGCAGCCCGTCGAGGTAGCCGGAGACGAAGACGTACGGCCACCGCACCTCGTGGTTGTGGACGAGGTTCTTCCAATTGGCCGTGAAGGCCGAGATCGGACGCCGGATGTTGCTGACCTCACCCTCGAGCGCCGGCTGGAGGTCGAAGATGCGGAGCGGAGCGTACTGGTACTCGGTCTCGGCGATGACGTACCGACCGTCCGGGCTCGGCGTGAAGGTGTGGCCGTAGCTGACACCGGAGACGCCGGTCAGGGTGATCTCGAGCTCGGGGTTCTCGACGTCGGTCACGTCGTAGATGTAGTAGCCCCCGGTCCCTCCGCCGTAGAACCGATCCTCACCGGTGTCCGGGTGGTAGCCGACGTAGAAGTCGTGGTAGCCGCGGCCACCGCCCTGGCCGAGGGGGCTCTCCGGGATCGGTACCATGCCGACCCGCGCGTCCTCGAGATTGCCGTCGACGATCGTGCCGAGGTCGTAGATCAGAGCGCCCGGTGCGTTCGCGGTCGTGAAGAGGTACACCCGGTCGTTCTGGTGCTTGTAGATGAAGATGTTGTGGAAGCCGCCGGGCATCTCCGGCTCGCGGATCCGCGCGACCTCACGCACCGTCGACGCGTCGGGTAGTCCGGTGACGTCGAGGATGACCGCGCCGAGGTCGGTGTCGGGACCGCCCTGGCCGAACTGGAGCGACTGTACGAGGTAGTAGCGGTCGTTCCACTTGAAGTGCTTGACGTCCATCCCGCCGGTGCGCTGGTGGAGGTCCTGATCCTCGATGCGCCACTCGTAGAGGAGTTCCGGGTTCTCCGGGTCTTCGATGCTGATGATGTCCGTCCCCTTGGGGCCGTCGAAGCCGTAGACCATCCGCGCGACGTACGCGAAGGGGCGGTGCATCTCCTGCTCGACATCCATGTCGGCCACGGAGAGGCGCGGTCCGAGGGGCAGGTGGCCCAGGACCTCGATGTTGTCGCTGCCGCGCTGGAGCGGTGACCAGGGCACCTCCTGGGCTACGGTCGGGGCGGCGAGCACCGCCACGAGGGCGGTGGTGGACAGCAACGGGCGCACGTTCATCGACGTCATCCTCTACGAAGTTCGGAGCAGTGGGCCAAAGGTGTCGTCCCGGGTCGCGGTACGGCAACCTGCCGAGTCGGCGGGCTGGCCTGTGCAACCCCCAGAAGAATTGGGTCGGGACCTCCGCCACGGGACCGTGTACATTTGAAGATCCCCCTGGATACCGAGAAGGACCGTACCGAATCGATATGACGTTCCTCAACCTATCGATGCTCCAGGCCCAGCCGGATGGCTTCGCGCTGGGTGACTTCTGGAGCCTCACGCAGCAGGCCGGACCTCTGCGCTGGCCGATCTTCTTCGTGCTCGCCGTCGGACTCGTTCAGGTCTTCGTGAAGCTGTACGAACTGACCCGGGATCGGAGGGTGTCCGGAGAGCTCCGAAAGACCGACTTCGCGTCGATGTCTCTCGACGACATCACGCGGGTCGTCGCTCGGCAGGAGGAGAGCATGCTCTCGACCCTCCAGTCGACGATGGTCAACGTCTTCCAGACTCGGCCAGGAGAGGGGCAGCTCCACGACGAGATCTCGAACTTCGTCTCGTTCCAGCAGGATCAGTTCGGCGTCTTCCGGCGGCGGATGGAGTTCCTCTCCGACACGGCGGGCGCTCTGGGTCTGATGGGAACGGTCTGGGGGATGTTCACGGTCTTCTTCCAGGGGACGGCCCAACAGGACGTGATCCTTCGCGGTATGGGGATCGCCCTGATCACAACCCTGCTGGGACTCGTGGTCAGCATCATCCTCAACTTCAGCGCGACCGAGCTGTCGACCTTCTTCGACAAGCGGCTGGAGCAGGTCTCCCGGAAGTCCGACGAGTTGCGCTTCCGGTTGATGGAGCTGGTACCCGAGCCCGCTCCGGTCGTCGTGGCGGCTCCTGCGGCCGCTCCGGCCCCGGCACCGGTCGCGACCCCCGCCCCAGCGCCGCCCAAACCCGAGCCGACACGCCGGTCGGAGCCCGCTCCGAAGGAGGCCCCGAGCTGGCGGTACGTCGAGTTGGCCAACGGGAAGCGCTCGGGCGAGGCCGGAAGTGACACGAAGTTGGAACTCGTCGTCCGGTCCGCCGACGGTACCCCCGCTGCGAAGGTTCCGGTCGTCGTGGCCGTGGCCGGCACGGCCGGGGCCCTCGCCGATGGCCAGCGGTCACTTCGATCCCAGTCCGGGGGCGACGGGAAGGTGGCGGTGGCGTGTGTCCTTCCGGAGAAGGCGGGCGCCTTCGCGCTGGACGTCTCCCTGCCCGAGCAGCCGGGGCCGGCCACACGGATCGAGGTGGGGGTCGAACCGGCGGAGGCCAGTAGGGTCGTCCCCGAGGGTAATAACCAGGCGGCGGTGGCCGGGATGCGCCTCCCCGTGCCGATCGGCGTTCAGGTGACCGACCGATTCTCGAACCCGATCGCCGGTCTCCAGGTCGCGTTCGCGGTCACGGAGGGTGCCGGCAAGCTCGGCTCGGGTTCGAAGGAGCACACGGTAGTGACCGACGGAAACGGCTTTGCGCGCACGCCGTACGTGTTGGCCAGCGAGGCGGGCCAGAACCGGGTGAAGGCCACGCTGGCCGGCTCCAAGCGGTCGGTCGACTTCGTCGCGTTCGGCACGGAGGTCTGAGCGAACCGTGGGCAAGTCGGGCTTCGTCGTACGCTTCGTGGATGTGGTGCTGATCCTGCTCTTCGGGTTCATCAGCATCTCGTCCGTGCGTGCCACGGAGATCGAACTGGCGGAAAGCTCGGAGACACCGGCGCCGACCCCCGAGACCGAGGAGATCCTCTTCGTAGGCATCCGGACGGACGGCACCTACCTGGTCGATGAGGAGCGAGTCGAACTCCGCGGTGTCCGGGAGCTCTACTCGTTCGTCGGGGCCGAGTTGGATCGGATCGGAGACCGACCGGTGAAGGTGCGGATCCGGGCCAGCCACGACACGCCGATGCGGTACCTCGTCGACGCCGCACGTGTCTGCGACGAACTCGGCGTGGCCAAAGCGCTCGAAGTACAGATGGCGGGGGCGTAGATGGCGACCCGCGGATTTCTTATTCGGTTCATCGACATCGGGCTCATCGTCCTGTTCGGCTTCTTGATGATCTCGGACATCGACGCCCTCTCCCGGGTGGAGTTGGCCGATGCGAGCGCTCCGATCGAGACGGAGGAGCCGGAGGAAGACGAGGACCGCGCTCCGGTCTTCGTCGACGTACGGGCCGACGGTCAGTTCGAGATCAGCGAACCTCCGCGCCCGGCTCCCGTGGAGCCCCCGGCCGATGCGGAGGAGGAGACCGGTGAAGACGGTGCGTTCGACCCGCCTCCGACGCTCCTGGCCGGAAACGTGTCCGCGCTCGAACAGGCCCTTCGCGCGGCGTCGACCCGACACGAGAGTGAGGGGCGAGAAACGGTAGTGGTCATCCGCCCCGACCCCGCGTCCACCGTCCAGGGATCCGTCGACGTCATGGACACCGCGGACCGGCTCGGACTCGCCAAGAGCTTGAGCATGGACATCGAGATCGCACCGGCGGGGGGCACGCCGTGATCCGTCCCAAGCCTAAGCCGTCCACCGCGCCGATCCGTGGAGGAGCGATCGTCGTGACCGCCGTCCTCCTGGTCGGAGCCCAGGTCGGGTTGTCGGGCGTGGAACTGCCTCAACTCACGTCGGGGGCGGATCGGATCCGCGAGTTGGACCCACTCGTCTTCGAACGCTTCGCGACCCCTGCGCCGCCCGAGGCCGCCCCGGATACCCCGGACGACGAGCCGATCGCCGAGGAAGTCGAACCGACGCCGACAGCCGTAAGCTTCGACCAGGAGGTCGGTGCCGCCATGGAGCAGCTGGAAGAGCTCTTCGCGGCCGAGCCCGCCACGCCGGTCGCGTCGGAACGAGCGGATGAGGCCGGGACCCCGACCACCCCCGGCATCGATGCGGAGCGGACCGACGATCGCTTCGAGTCACTCTTCGGAGGAGGCGCCGACGTCGCTCCGGTGGGGCGCGGTACGAGACGCCCCGGAACCTCGGGAGGCACGGGTCTGGGCGTGGGTATCAACGAGCGGGCCGCGACCTCCGAGGCGCCGGTGGAGCGCCGCCCGGACACCGGCCCCGGGGTCTCCGTCGTCACGGGCACGGAACGTGCTGCCGGTCAGGGCAGTGAGGTCGCGATCACCGAGTACGCCTCCGAGAGCTTCGATGGCTCGGAGGCCGATCGGCTGGCGACCTGGATGCGGACCCATCCCAGCCCGCTTCCGGTCGGTGTTCAGGTTCACATGAACTTCGAGCCGACCTTCCTGACGTCGGCCACCGAGTTCGCGGCCGACGGGCGGAACTGGGAGCTGTACCTGATGTTCAACGAGAGTCTCCGGGAGTTGCATCTGGTGCTCGTGGAAGGGGATCGCTCGGTCTACCTGATCGATCGCGGCTTCCAGGAGCAGAGCCGGTCACTTCGGGAGGGGATCGTGCGCAGGGCGGGGGGGCAGATCGTCTCGGTCGATTCGCGTTCGGGTATCGCCGGCAGCGACCGCGCGCAGGACTTCTACAACGTGTTCCTCTCCTGGTGGGAATCGGCGCAAGAGAATGGCACTCCGTAACCTTCCCGGCTCGATCGGCACCCTCGGACTTCTGCTCGCCTCTGCGGCGTGCGGAGGTGGCGGCTCGACGACCGTGGCCGGACCGATCGGACCCGTCGAGGTGCCCGCAGGTGTCGACTCCCTCGTGGCGGTGCGGGCCGACTCGATGGCCGTCTCGTCCTTCGTCGACGCACCTGTCCAGGACGAGGCCGAGGAGTTGCAGGAATTGGGGCGCATCATGGTCGAGCGTACCGACTCGCTCTGGCTGGCCATGGAGGCGCTCGTGGACAGCGGCCGGGTGGTGACCACGGCCGATTCGCTCGAGGCCGACGCGGCCACCACCGAGGGTGGCATGGCGCTCGTTCGGCTCGACAGCCTACTTCGGGCGCCCGACGTCGACATGCAGGCCCTGGAAGCGCAGACCGCCACCCTGCTGGACTCGGCCGAGGTCGCCCTCGAGCGCGCCTTCCAGCTCAACCCGTTCGATTCCCGGTCCCAGGTCTGGCTGGCGCAGGTGTACGGCCTCCAGGCCCGCCGCCTCGGGCAGGAGGAGGCGTACGACCGCGCCATCGCGGAGCTGGAGAAGCTGACGCTGCTGACACCGGACCAGCACTCGGTCTACGCCATGCTGGCCAACAACTACTTCTTCGTCGAGGACTGGGACGCGGCCGCCGTGAACTACGGCAAAGCCGAGGACGTCTACATGGAGACGTGGGACCTGGTCGTCGAAGGCGATCCCGTGCTCGATTCGGCCACCGTGTACGCATACGTCCAGGCGCAGGGCGACATGCACGTCCAGAGGCTGGACGCCCCGCGCGCCCGTCAGGCGTACGACCGAGCCCTCGTGTACGCTACGCCCGAGGACAGTGCGTACGTGGCGGGTGAACTCGAGTGGATGGCCTGGGACGACATGAACATCGCCTCGAGCTTCGCCCGGGACTCGCTCCTGGCCCTGGAGTCCGACGGGGACCTCGACGGTGCACGCGACGGGTACGAGCGGCTTCTTCGTGACCTCAGCGCCCGCAAGGCCATCGACGAGACCGAGTGGCGCCTGTCGATCGTCGAGTACAACCTCGGTGACGCCGAGCCGGCCGCCGCGCGCCTCCTCGACCTCGTCCAGCGCACGGGGGTCGACGCGGCCGGTGCGCCACTCGACGAGACATATGAGCGGTACTTCGACGACTACGGCACCCTCTGCCTGAACCTCGGGCGCAGTGCGCGGGCGGACCGCCGGGACAACCGGACCGCCCTGATGTACTTCACTCAGGCCACCGAGTTGAATTGGTCGGGCCGGGCCGTGGCCCACTACGAAGTGGCTCGGATGGTTCAGGGGAACCTCCCGGTCGCACTCGAGCACGCAACCGCAGCGGCCGACGATGCCGAGGCGATCCCCGTGGAGCAGAGACTCGACCTGTATCGCCTCCTGATGGAGCTGAATCGACGCAACGGCGACTTCGATCAGGCCCGGGTCTACCGGGACGCTTTCGAAGCGCTCCGGTCCGAACGGGGAGAGGTTTGACCGGCCCGTTCCAAAGGGCTCGCTCGGAGCGGTCACCTCTCCGGCGGACGGGCGCGGCCTGGGCCGTGACCCTGTCTGCGGCGCTGTGTCTTGCCGGTTCTGCTGCCGAAGTCGCGGCTCAGGTACCGGAGCAGGTCGACTTCACCCAGGTGACCCGGCCGGTCGTCCAGGTGACCGATTCGGCGTCGATCGACTTCCTCCTCTACGAGCTCTTCTTCCTTCCCCTCGAGCCACCGACGCGGATGCAGGTCATCGACGTCACGCAGAACGGCTTCGGCCCGGACGACGTCATGATCGTCTACCCGTCGGTGGAGGTCTTCGTCATCCCGGAGTTCATTCCGGACACCGTGCAGACGGTGATGAGCGGATGGGCGCCGGAGGTCGAGTACCGGATGGACTCGGGGAACATGTCGTCCGACGCACTCGCATCCCTGATCGGGAGCGAACCCGACGAGGCGCGACGCGCCGAGGGTGC
>JAUIKL010000011.1 GCA_030430625.1 Gemmatimonadota bacterium | reverse complement strand
AACGGGCTCAAGTTCCACAAGAAGGGCGTCGCTCCGAGGATCGAGGTCGGCGCCGAGCCGGACCAGGATCGTCACGTCTTCTACGTGCGGGACAACGGGATCGGTATCCGGGAGGAGTACTACGACCGCGTCTTCGTGATCTTCAAGCGACTCCACGGGGCCGAGTACTTCCCGGGCGCCGGGATGGGGCTCGCCATCTGTCGGAAGATCGTCGAGCGCCACGGGGGGGAGATCTGGGTCGAATCGGAGCCCGGGCAGGGCTCGACCTTCTACTTCGCGCTACCGAGCACCGTCGCCAAGGTGGCCTGACGGCCGGTCGGTCCGTGGCTGGACCTCCCTCAGCTCTCCCGCCGGGGGAGGGTCGCCAGGCGCATCCAGAAGTCCGAGATCTGGCGCACCGATTGGACGAACTCGTCGGCGTCGAGCGGCTTCGTGACGTAACAGTTCGCGTTCAGCTCGTACGCCCGGTCCACGTCGTCCGGGCGGTCCGACGAGGTGAGGACGACGACGGGGACGAATCGGGTCTCGCTGTCCTCGCGAAGCGCAGCCAGAACTTCGAGGCCGTCCCGCCGGGGAAGGTTCAGATCGAGGAGGACGAGATCCGGGCTGGTTGCCGACGTGAAGTCGCCCTTGCCATGGATGTAGTCCAATGCCTCCTCGCCGTTGACGACGACCTGAACGTGACTGGCCAGCGGTACGGTCTGCAGCGCTTCGAGGATCAGGTGTACGTCCCCGGGATTGTCCTCGATGAGGAGAACCTGGACGACGCCGTCACCCGCGCCGTTCGTTCCGGTGTCGCTCATGCCGAGGCCCTCGTGCCGACCGTGATCGACGGGACGTCCCAGTAGAAGCCCTGGGCGTACTCGACACCGATCTCCCGAAGTGTCTTCAACTCGGATTCGCTCTGAACCCCCTCGACGACGATATCGGCCCCGGTGGTGGCGAGCATCGCCATCAGCCGTTCGAACTGGCGGAGCCCACCCGAGTCGTCGCTGATGCTCCTGACGCACCGGCGGTCGACCTTGACCACGTCGGGTTCCAAGGTCAGCAGCGCCTCGACGGAGCTGCGGCCGAATCCGACGTCGTCGATCGCGATGCGAACGCCGTCCCGGCGCAGGGCCGCCAGGGGAGTCGACAGGTTCGACGGGTCGCCGAGGAACTGCTGCTCGCTGATCTCGAGACACACGGGCGCGCCGGCTCCCGACTCGAGGATGACCCGCCGCAACTCATCCATGTCCGCACGGAGGATCGTCGACGGGAGAAGGTTCACGTGGTGGGCCAGCGCGCGGGGTTCGGTCGCGAGGACACCGAGACAGGCGCGCATGGCCCGCAGGTCCAGCATCGTCGTGACGTTTTGTTCGTATGCGGCGCGGAAAAGGTCGGTCGGGTCCTCGAGGTGGCCCGGTGGTCCACGTAGGAGAGCCTCCACGCCGACGATCGACTCGTCTGCGATCCTCCGGATCGTTTGGGTGGCGATCCTCAGGTGTACGGTCGTCGCGTCGAAGTCTTCGGGAGCGAAGCCGGTCATCGTGTCCTGCGGAGACACCCTGTCCTTGCCGGTAGCCTTGCTGCGCTTCAGCGCGGCGTTGACGACACCCAGCACCTGCTCAATCGAAATCGTGTCGCGCTCGACGATGCCGACAGCCAGACTCGCCGAGGGCTGCAGGTTGGACGTGAGCCCCTGGATCGTCGTGTCCTTGATCGCTCGGCGCAGCTTCTCGGCCACGGACATCCCCTCCGCGAGGCTGGTGGAGGGGAGCAGGACCAGGAACTCGTCACCACCGACGCGGGCAACGTGGTCTCCACCGCGGAGGCTCGAACGGACATTCTCCGAGAGGGAGCGCAGCACTGCGTCTCCGACCGCATGCCCGAAGTTGTCGTTGATGGCCTTGAAGTCGTCGCAGTCGATGAGGATCGCGATCAGCTGATCACCCGTGCGCCGCATCCGCTCGACCTCGCGGACCAACGCGCCCTCCATCCCGCGTCGGTTCAATACCTCGGTCAGGGGGTCCGTACCCACGAGGTCCTCGAGACGCCGGTTGGCGCGCTGCAGCTCTTCGGTCAGGGCGCTCAACTCGTCCTCGGCCCGTCGGCGATCCGTAATCTCCCGAAGGATGACGAGCCGGGCGGGCTCACCGTGCCACTCCGTGGGCGTCGAGCGAACCTCGACCGTTCGCCCGTCCATGAGGCGCGCGTCCCGCGGGGACGAGTCCCTGAGTTTGAGGGCGGGGGGAAGGTCGTAGGCCGACTCCGGGTGCGCTCCGAGGAGGGCGACGGCGGAGTCGCTGACGAAGCAGACCTGATCGTCCTCGTCCATGATCAGGACCCCGTCGGGGCTGACGGCCAACTGATGACGATACTGGCGCTGCCACAGGTGCCGGACGTGGGCGTAGCGGACGGACCGCTCCAACTCCTCGGCGTCGAGACGGTCCTTGGCCAGGAAGTCCTGGGCGTCGCGCTTGAGCGCCTCCATCGCGGCGCCGGGCCGTTCGTCGGCGGTGAGGACGATGATCGGGGCGGTCGTCTCCCAACGGCGGACTTCACGAACGACTTCGACACCGTCCCCGTCGGGGAGGCCCAGGTCGAGCAGGACCACATCGGGATCGCAGCGCTCGGCCTCGACCCGACCGGTGGCCAGGGAATCGGCGCAGACCAACTCGACGGTGTCGCCCATGCGCTCTCGGAGGTACAGACGGACGAGTTCGACATCGCCCGGATTGTCCTCGATCAGCAGTACGCGGAGTTCACTGCTTGGCGCGACCATCCAAAGCCCCCCGGCTCCTAGGAGAACACCATATATGGATTATCGGCTCGTCGCTCCCCGAACCCAAGCGAAATCGGGAGGGCCGATCGGATCCTCAGCTGTTTCCTTTCTTGGCCGCCCACATAGCGCGGCGATCGGAGGCGCTGGTGTCGATCTCGGGCTGCCAGGCCCGCACGAGTCGAACGTTCCCGGGACCAAAAAGTTTGCGCAGAGCGTCGACCGTTTCCCGGTCCGGGGTGCATTTCAGGGACCGCGATCGGAGGCGCGGAGCCCGCTCGCCGTTGTCGGCGCCGACCTGCAACCATACGGGGGACGCACCGGGATGCTGCTCGAGAACGTCCTTGGCCGTCGCAAAGTCGTCTTCGCGCGCCTTCGACTCGAGAGACAGCTCGATCTGGATGGCCAGCTCGCCGCTGTCTCGAACCTCGTCGAGGGGACGGACCGCCTCCAGGAACATCGGTGGGTCCTCTTCGTCTCCGGCGCGGTCGCTGACCCGACCGGCCACGAGTAGGACCGCGTCCGGCTCGAGGAGCTCCTTGTGCTGCTCCCACTTGTCCCCGAAGCACAGGATGGTAGCCGTTCCCGTGAAGTCTTCGACGATCACCTTGCCCCACTCGTTGTTGCTTCGCGAGATCTGTCGGGAGACGGAGGTCACGACGCACGGCAACTCGACCAACTGCCCCGGTCGGTCGATCAGCGTCGAGGACGAGGCCGGCTCGAACGCCTGGACGATGCTCTGGTAGCGGTCGAGGGGGTGCCCGGAAATGAAGAAGCCGAGGGCGGCCTTTTCGCGTTTGAGGCGCTCGGGCTCCGGCCACTCGGGAACGTTCGGGAGGCTCGGGGCGGAACTGGGCAGCGCGGATGCGTCCCCGAAGAGGGAGGCCTGACCCGCGTCTTTCTCCGCTTGCCGGGCCTGCACCTCTCCGTAGGCCGTGTCGAGGCCGGCCAGCAGTTGAGAGCGATGTCCGAAGTCATCGAGCGCGCCGGCCGCAATCAGAGCCTCGCACGCCCTCTTGTTGAGCGCCCGGATGTCGATCCGCTCGAGGAAGTCGAAGAGGGAGGTGAAGCGACCTTCCTCGCGTGCCTCGAGAACGGACTGGACGGCGGCGTGGCCGACGCCCTTCACGGCGCCGAGACCGAAGCGGATCCGGTCGTTGGGGGTGACCGTGAACTTCCAGCCCGACTCGTTCACGTCGGGGGGGAGGACCTCGATCGAGTCGTCCAGCTTGGGCAGGTACCGGGGTAGATCTCGACACGCCCCGATGTACTTCACCACGCTGTCCGTGGTGTCGAGCACCGACGAGAGGAGCGCGGCCATGAACTGCGCCGGGTAATGGGCCTTGAGCCACGCCGTGTGGTACGACACCAGTGAGTAGGCCGCCGAGTGGCTTCGGTTGAAGCCGTACCGACCGAAGGTCTCGATCTGTTCGGCCAACTCCTCGGCGACCTTCTGGTCGACCCCGCGCTCCACCGAGCGCTCGACGAACTTGCCGAGCTCCTTCTTGATCAGCTCGGCGATCTTCTTTCCGACCGCTTTCCGGAGCACGTCCGCTTCGCCCAGCGTGAAGCCGGCCAGCTCGGACGCGATCCGCATCACCTGTTCCTGGTAGACGATGACCCCGTACGTCGGCTCCAGGACCTTCTCGAGGTCCGGGTGCGGGTACGACACCGGCTCCTTCCCGAGCTTCCGACGGATGAAGACGTCGGTCATCCCGGAGTCGAGCGGACCCGGGCGGATCAGCGCGTTCGTGGCCACGAGATCCTCGAAGCGGTCACAGCGCATGCCGCGCAGCTTGTCGTTTGCCAGCGACGACTCGAACTGGAAGATCCCGGAGGTCCCGCCGCGCGCCATCATCTTGTAGACCGCCGGGTCGTCGAGCGGGATGTCGTCGACAGTGGCGTACTCCTCGCCCGTCTCCGGGTGCTTCAAGGCGCCGTGTCGGGCGCGCACCATCTGCACCGCGTCGTGGATGACGGTGAGGGTCTTGAGGCCGAGGAAGTCCATCTTCAGCATGCCCGCGTCCTCGAGCGCGTTCATGTCGTACTGGGTGACGACCATCGCGTCGTCGGTCCCGGCGCCGTTCTTCCCGCTCTGCACGCTGACCGGCACGTAGTCGTCGATCGGCCCCGGGGCGATCACCACGCCGGCCGCGTGGACCGACGAGTGTCGGGCGAGCCCCTCGAGGGTGATCGAGTAGTCGAAGAGCTGTTTGTGGCGGTCGTCCTGCTCGTAGAGGGCCTTCACCTCCTTGAGGTTGTCGACCGCTTCCTGGACCGTGAATGCCTGCCCGGGCTGGTTCGGGATCAGCTTCGCGATCTTGTCGGTCTCGAAGGGCGCGAAGCCGAGCGTCCGCCCGACGTCCTTGATGACCGCCCGGCTCTTCATCGTCCCGAAGGTGATGATCTGGCCGACCGCGTCCTTCCCGTACTTCTGCCTCGTGTACTCGATTACCTCCCCGCGGCGCTCGTAGCAGAAGTCGATGTCGATATCCGGCATCGAGATCCGTTCGGGGTTCAGGAACCGCTCGAAGAGCAGATCGAAGGCGATCGGGTCGAGGTTCGTGATCCCGAGTGCGTAGGCCACCAGCGACCCCGCGGCCGATCCACGCCCCGGACCCACCGGGATGTCGTTGTCGCGGGCCCAGCGGATGAAGTCCTGCGTGATCAGGAAGTACCCGGCGTAGCCGGTTCCCTTGATCACACCCATCTCGTAGTCGAAGCGCTCCTGCACCGCCGGCGGTAGCGGGTCTCCGTACCGCTCCTTCGCACCCTCCATCGAGAGGTGTTCGAGGAAGGCGTTCTCGTCGGCGTGCTCCTCGGGGAGGGGGAACTCCGGGAGGAAGTACTTCTTCTCGAAGACGAGGTCGACCTCGTCGGCGATCTTCAGGGTGTTCTCGATGACGTCGGGGCGGTCGGCGAAGCGCTCCGCCATCTCGCTGCCGTTCTTGAAGTACAACCCGTCGTCGTAGTGCATCCGGTTCGGGTCGTTCCGGTCCTTCCCGAGCCCGATGCAGAGGAGGACGTCGTGCGCGTCGTGGTCACCCGGCTGAAGGAAGTGCGCGTCGTTCGTGGCGACGATCGGCAGTCCCAACTCCTCGCCGAGCTGGAAAATCTGCTCGTTCAGCTTGGCCTGGCCCTCGGTTCCGTGCCCCTGGACTTCCAGGTAGTAGCGGCCGTCGAAGAGGTTGGCGTACCAGCTGGCGGCCTCCTTGGCCCCGTCCCAGTTGTCGGCCTGTATGTTGCGGGCGACCTCGCCGGCCATACAGGCGGAGGAGACGATCAGCCCCTCGTGGTGCCGAGCCAGGGTCTCCCGGTCGACGCGAGGTTTGTAGTAGAAGCCCTCCGTGTATCCGATCGAGGAGAGCTTCACCAGGTTCTTGTAGCCCTGGAGGTCTCGCGCCAGCAGGACCAGATGGTACGCGGCTCGCTCTCCCGCTCCGCCCTTGGATCGGTCCCGCCGATCCCCGGGCGCCACGTACGCCTCCATCCCGATGATCGGCTTGACCCCCTCCTTGTTGGCCATCTTGTGGAAGTTCCACGCGCCGAACATGCAGCCGTGGTCGGTCAGCGCGATCCCCGGCATCTCGAACTCTTTCGCCTTCCGGACGAGGTCGGTCAGCCGGTTGGCCCCGTCCAGGAGCGAGTATTCCGAGTGCGTATGGAGGTGGACGAAGCTCACTTCGGGCGGGTCGGGATGGACGGTTGGCGAGGAGGGTTTCGGAACGTAACGCGAGCGTCGAGGGACGCCACACTTGATCCTGGGAAGTCGGTTGGACAACGATGGGAAGGATGATGTTCCACCCTTCGGATCACACCAGGTGCCCCGCCGAACCGCTCTTTTCGTCACGGCTCTCGGAGCTCTGATGACGGTGACGACCGACGTCGCCGGCCAGTACGAGCTTCCGCTCCTCTCGACGGAGATCGACCTCGAAGCGTTCGCGATCGCTTCGGTGGACGAGGTCCGCAGGGGACGCGTGTCCGTCGTCTACAACGGGGACGGAATCGAGTTGGTGCCCTACTACGTCCGTGGTGACGTTCGTCCCGTGAGCGTCCAGCCACCCGCGGTACCCCCGGTCCCGGAACGGGTGGACGGTCCGACGGTCTCGACCCGCCAGACCGCGCTCTGGGTCTGGAACACGGCCGAGATCCTCAGGGACGACGCCGAGCGTGCCGCCTTCCTCGACTTCGTCGAAGCGCGAGCGATCACCCGACTCTTCCTCTACCTGCCCGCAGCGGAGGGCGAGCGCCCGAGCGCCGGATACATCCCCTTCGACTCCGAAGAGATCGGGGAACTGCTCGGGCAGCTCAGCGCACGCGGCGCGCGGGCCTACGCGCTCGACGGTGACCGGTACTATGTCCTCGAGGAGAACCACGAAGGGGTGTACCGCACCGTGCGGGCCCTCGTGGAGCACAACCGTCGCTCGCCGCCGGAGAAGCAGTTTCTCGGTGTCCGCTACGACATCGAGCCGTATCTGGTTCCGGGCTTCCAGGGCGCGCTGCGGCAACGACTTCTCGACGGGTACGCTCGGCTCGTCACGGGTGCGGCCGAGATCGCGCGCGAGGGCGGTCTGCGCATGGCCGTCGACATCCCCTTCTGGTTCGACTCGCCCGACGAAGAAACGGGGGCCTTCATGGAAGCGGAGGTGGATGGCGTGAAGGCGCCGATCCTCGAACACGTGATGGCGGCCGTCGACGACATCGCCATCATGGACTATCGGACCGCGGCCCTCGGGGCGAATGGAGCCGTGGCCCAAGCCCACCGGGAGCTGGAGCTGGGCGAACGATTCGACGTGGATGTCTTCGTCGGAGTGGAGACGGTCGACCTGCCCGACGAGGACCTCCTGACCTTCTTCGGCCCTGCCGACGAGGGGCTGCCGCCGCACGCCGAGGCGCGGTGGGTCGTCCTGGAAGGGCGACCCGAGGGGCGCCCTCGACTCTGGGTCGTGGACAGTGCCGACGCACTCGAGGAACTCGCTCGTCGAACGGCGGGTGCGACGCACCTGCGCCACTGGCCGGCCGGACGCCCTGCTCGGATCGAGGCGGACATGCAGTCCTTCTATCACCTCGGAGCGGAACGCATGGACGAGGTCACCGAGGAGATCGTCCGTCATCTGGCGTCGAGCCCGGCCTTCGTCGGTCTCGCGTATCACGAGTACCGCACCCTGAAGGAGCTCGTCGAGCGCCGCTGATTGCTTCGCGCCCGGACGATTCGTACCGTCACCCACCCCAACCCCGGGAGACGGAATGCGCAAGCTGGCCAAGGTCCTCGCCCTCCTCCTGGGCATCGTGCTGATGCTCGTCCTCCTCGGTTTCGGGTGGGCCTCGGTGCGGGCGTCCCAGGTCATGGCTCGGTCGTTCGAAACGCACTCGATGCCCGGGCCCACAGGGGCATCGCTCGAGGAGTCGATCGAACGCGGGAGCCACCTCCTCGACGCCCGCTACGCGTGCCGGGACTGCCACGGCTCCGACCTGAGCGGCGGCACGATGGTCGACGCCTTTCCCCTCGGGACGATCCTGGGACCGAACCTCACGTCCGGTGTGGGCGGCGTCGTGGCCGGCTACACCTTCTCGGACTGGGATCGCATCGTTCGACACGGGGTCCTCTCGGACGGACGGCCCGCGCTGATGCCCTCGGTCGACTTCACGGCGATGTCGGACCAGGAGTTGGCCGACATCATCGCCTACATCGGCACCCTGCCCCCGGTGGACAGGGAGGTCCCGGCCCCGACGCTCGGTCCGCTCGGTCGCGTCCTCGTGGCCACGGGCCGGCTGCCCTTCTCGGCCGATCGCCTCGCGTCCAGGACCGACCACCCCGCCGAGCCGCCGGCAGCGGAGGTCACGACCGAGTTCGGCGCCCATCTGGCCGCCGTGTGCACGGGCTGCCACGGGCAGGATCTGGCCGGCGGGCCCATCCCGGGCGGCGATCCGTCATGGCTCCCGGCGGCCAACCTGACGATGCATCAGGAAGGGCTCTCAGGCTGGTCGTTCGACGACTTCGCACGTTCACTTCGCGAGGGCGTGCGACCCGACGGCACCCCGCTCCGGGACCCGATGACGCTGGCCCTTCCGATCACGGGCAACATGACGGACACCGAACTCGAGGCACTCTGGCTGTACCTCTCCGGCGTCGAGCCACGGCCGACGGGGACGTGACTGCGCGGCGCCTCGGGTCCCTCGTGCTCCTGATGCTGGCCGGCCCGGCCGCAGCGGCCGCCCAGGTCATCGAGGGACGGATCACGGACGCGGAGAACGGGGCGCCCGTGGGGCTGTCCGCCGTCGTCCTGCTCGATGCCGAGCGTCGGCCCGTAGAGATGGCGGCTGCGGATGTGGACGGCCGGTACTCGATCGCCGTGCCCGGTGAGGGCGCGTACTACCTCTTCGTCGAGCGCCTCGGCTACTTCGAGAACGAGTCGCCGCTTCTCGGTATCGAGGGCGAAGGGCCGTTCCGGGCCGACTTCGAGATGCGACCCGAACCGTTCCGTCTCGACCCCCTCGAGGTCACCGTGAACAACGAGGAACTCGAGGACTATCTCAGCCTGGAGTTCGGGGTCCACCCCGCCACCCTCGAGGGCTACCGCGCCATCCAGGGCGTGCGCCTGGCGGAGGCTCAGGCGAAGGCCCGGGACAACACCGACCTTCTACGGTGGTTGTACATCCCGATCATCCACGGGCGGCAGGTGTGCATCGGAACCTTCGGTGCCGGATCCGACCTACCCCCGCGGATGGGGTACGAGCGCACCCAGGCGGCCGCCGACGCACAGGGACAACCGGTCGATCCCGCCTCGTCGTGTGGCGCCCTCTATGTGGACGGGATCCGCTGTCGAAACGAGCACATCGAGCAGATCGATCGCTCGCGGATCGGCGTCGTCGTCGTATTGCCCGGTGTCGTGCGTCTCTACACGCGGGACTTCGACTGGAGCTTCCGACCCGGAGGCCGGACCGGAGCGTGCGGGTAGGGCGGACTCGGGAGGAGGTCGTCTACTCCGGCACCGAGATGCGCAGCGGGACGACGATCTCACCCCAGTGGAAGTTCAGCGTCGTCTCGTAGGGGCCAACGAGGGGAAAGTAGAAGGCCAACACCTCCATCGATTCCCGGCGCTGCACGGGAACTCGGACTCGCGCCACTTCGGTCTCGGCAGGGAAGTAGGAGTGATGCGTGTCCCAGTCGCTGACGAAGATCACGTCCCACGGCTCGTCCTCGTGGGGAATCGTCCAGATGCCGTATCGCCCGGCGGCGAGTGTGGCTCCTTCGATCGTGACCGGTTCGGTCACGTCGATCCAGGTGGTCCGGTTGGCTCCCGGTGTCCACACGACGTCGTAGTCGAGGATGTCCCCGAAGACCGAACGGCCCCGGAGGACGGGGCGGTCGTACTCGAGGGTGATCGTCGTCGTGTTCACGGTCTGGGCCACCACGCCGTGTTGGCTGGCCGGCGGCTGGGCCTCGCACGCCGCAGCACCCGCCAGAGCCAGGGCGAGCGTCAGGACAAAGGGAGAGCGCTTCATGTCGAATACCGGGGCAAGGCCGAGCTCACTGCGGCGCGGCACCCCACGAATCCGAGTCGGGCGTGCGCGGGTTCCCGCTCGGTTTCGACGCTACCGCCGGGTCAGCTCGTGCAGCGGAAGGTGTCGAGCAGCGTCTCGAGCTGGATCATGTACTCGTACTTCTCCTTGCCGGGCGCGTACAGCCACGCGTCCAGGATGTACGTCCGATCCTGGGAGTCGCACGTGACGGTACGCGTCACGAACGGCCCGCCGGCGGGCCAGCCCCGCTCCGGCGGGTTCCGCCACATCGCCTGGACCTCGTAGGCCGGCGTACCCTCGAAGTCGTAGGCCCGGTTGCCCGAGTTCTCGAGAACGACATCCTGCGGCTCGTTGTACTCCGCCACGAGGGACGTGCGCCAGTCCAGGAGCGCGTCCTGTTCGAGTAGTCCGGGTGCCGGGGTGCGCCACGTCACGGCGACCTGTCGGATGAGCTCCGAAGGGTCGGGGTTGTCGTTGCGGAAGATGTAGATCGAGTCGCGCTGCTCCCAACGGTAGACGTCGGGGAAGTACATCGTGAAGCCCGCCTCGAGCGAGAGCGTGTCGGCCAGCGCCGAGTCCACGCCGGAGAAGTACATCCGGTTCTGCGCGTAGCGACGGTACTGGCCGTCGAGAAGTCCGTTCACCTCGGGCAGGTAGGGTCGCAGATCGTCCGGTCCCCATCCGGCGTCCAGAAGAATCAGGGTGACGGTCTGCCCGGACGACCAGACGTCGTAGACCTGGTGGAGACCGTTCTCCGTGATCTCGTCGCGGGCCTCGGCCAGTACGTCCTGTACGTACTCGTCCTCACGCGAGCCGACCACGAGCGTCTGCCGGAAGCGACGCAGCCGATCCCAGAACTCCGCGTACGGCTCCTGGTAGGTGACCGTGAAGGTCTTCTCGGCGCGCACCGTCGTGATCGTGGGTTCGAGAGCGTCGTAGACCTCGTCCCCGACGGCCTCCCACTGCGCGGCCGACATGACGGCGATGATGCTGTTCGCGTCACCGTACGAGAGCGGCTTCTCGTCACACGCAGCGATCCACAATGTGGCGGCGAAGACGGCGATCGTGGCTCGGGTCCTGTTCATCGATACACCTCGTGCGGTGGGGGCGTCCTGCCCATTCATACGCCGTTCCTACGGTCGCCTGTCAAGCGGCGGCCGGCTCCTGGCCCAGGTTGCGCTCGATCAGGGCCTCCGCGTCCGGTCCTCGGCCCATGAACTCGCGGAAGAGGTCGTCCGGATCGGCGGAGTCTCCCCGGGAGAGGATCGACTCGACGTAAGCTCGTCCGGTGGCCGGGTTGAAGATCCCCTCGTCGCGGAATCGGGTGAAGACGTCCGCGTCGAGGACTTCGGACCACAGGTACGAGTAGTATCCGGCCGCGTACCCGCCGGCGAAGAGGTGGGAGAACGAGGTCAGGATGTGGTAGTCCGCGAAGACCGGGGAGGGGGCGAAGTCGGCGAAGCGGGCGCGTCCGAACTCCATCGCCTCGTCTCCCTGGGCCGCATCGATCTCCTCGCTGTCGTCGGATCCCGCCGCGGCTCGGAGGGCCGGGGCCAGCTCGCCGTGCAGCGCCAGATCGATCGTCCCGAGGGAGAGCTGACGCATCTGGGCCCATCCCCCCATGAAGCGGCGCGCCGCGATCATCCGCTCGAACAGCTCGTCCGGGAAGCGTTCCCCCGTCTCGTGGTGCCGCGCGAAGAGGTCGAGGGCTTCCCGCTCCCACGTCCAGTTCTCCATCAGCTGGCTCGGCAGTTCGACCCAGTCCCACGCCACGTGGATCCCGGCCCGTGACGGAATCTCGACCCGGGAGGTGCAGTGGTGAAGGAGATGACCGAACTCGTGGAAGGTCGTCTGGACCTCTCGGTGTGTGAGGAGGGCGTCACCCCCGTCGTCGGGCGGGGTGAAGTTGCCGCACATGACACCGAGGTGCGGGGCGAAGCCCTCCGGCCGGGGACCACCGGTGACGAAGTTGTTCATCCACGCGCCGGGGCGTTTCTCCTTCCTCGGGAACCAATCCGTATAGAAGGCGCCCAGCATCACGTCGTCTTCGCCGTAGATCTCGTAGTAGCGAACGTCGTCGTGCCAGACCTCGTCGATCGAGACCTCCTCGATCCGGAAGCCGAAGGTGCGCCGGACGATCTCGAACATCCCGTCGAGGACCTGCGTCAGTGGGAAGTAGGGACGCATCGCTTCGTCGTCGATGTCGTACCGGGCCTTCCGGAGGTTCTCGGTGACGAAGGCGGTGTCCCACGGCATCAGGTCGTCGATCCCGAGCTTAACCGCGTGGGCGCGGATCTCTTCGACGTCCCGGGCCCAGTAGGGGCGCGTCCGTTCGACCAGGTCCTTCTCGAAGGCCACGGCCCTCGCGCCCGAGCCGGCCATCCGGTCGGACAACGTGAGGTCGGCGAAGCCGTCGTAGCCGAGGATCGAGGCGATCTCGTCGCGGATCCTCAAAATACGGGCGATGAGGGGGCGGTTGTCGTGCTCACCCTCGCGGCAGCGCGTCGTGTACGCCTCGAGGATCTCCCGCCGGAGCTCCCGATCCGTGCAGTACTTGAAGATCGGTTCGACGGCCGGGTAGTCGAGCGTTAGGAGCCACCCCTCCATCTCCTTGGCCTCGGCGGCCGCCCGGTACCGCCGCCGGGCGGCCTCGGGCACACCGTCGAGTCGGCTCTCGTCGGTGACGAGCAGTTCGTACTCCGCCGTGGCGTCCAGCACGTTCTCGCTGAACCGCTGCTTGAGCTGCGCCATGCTCACCTGGAGTGCCTGCAGTCGCTCCTTCTCGGCGGGCGGAAGCTCGGCGCCCGCGCGGCGGAAGTCCTCGACCGTCTTGTCGAGATGTCGCCGGCGGATCCCCTCGAGTCCCGCTGCCTCCTCGGTCTCGGAGTACGCCCGTACCCGGGCCCACAAACCGTCGTCGAGGGGGATGCTCGAGTAGAACCGGGAGATCTCCGGGAGGACCGCATTGTACGCGTCCCGAAGCTCCGGTGTCTCGGCCACCCCGACGAGGTGTCCGACCGGGGCCAGAACCTCGCCGAGTCGCTCGAGTGCGCCATCGAGACGCTCGATCGTGGACGACCATGTCGGCGCGGCCGCATCGGCCTTGATCGCTTCGACCTCGGACTTCGCGTTCTCGAGCGCCGTCGTGATCGCCGGCTCGACATGCTCGGCCCTGATCTCGTGGAAGGGGATGCGGTAGGCCCCGGTCAGGAGCGGGTTCTGGTCGTCGGTCATGCGTCCCGGCTCGGATGGGTGTACGGTTCAGCACCGAAGTATGCCGGCTGCGGGAACGTTCCGGTACCGGTGCAGGCGAGTGCAGACAGGAGCGGAGACCCATCGGCTTCCACCACGGCCACGACCACGCGCACGGACATGACCACGAGCACGCTCTCGGTCACGGGCCCTCGGCGCACGCACAGGCATCGGACCGCACCGACGTGTCCCGTCGGCTCGGGTGGGTGCTCGTCATCACCTCCGCGTTCATGGTGGCCGAACTCGTCGGTGGCCTCGTCTCGGGCTCTCTCGCACTCCTGGCCGACGCCGGGCACATGTTCTCCGATGTCGGCGCCCTGGCCCTGTCGCTCTTCGCCATCAGGCTGGCCCGGCGGCCCCCGACGGCCAGGCGCACCTACGGGTACGCGCGGGTCGAGATTCTCGCCGCACTGGTCAACGGCGCGACCCTTCTCCTCGTGGCCGGACTCATCCTGATGGAGGCCTGGGACCGTAGCCGCGCACCGGTCGAGATCGACGGGGCGGTCATGCTCTTGGTCGCGTCGATCGGGCTCGCCGTGAACCTCCTCGGTGCGTTCGTCCTGCACGGCCACGCCCACGCCAACCTCAACGTTCGCGGCGCCTACCTCCATATCCTGGGAGACCTCCTGGGCTCGGTCGGGGCGATCGCGGCGGGTGTGATCGTACTGACCACAGGGTGGACTCTGGCGGACCCCATCATCTCCGCTCTGATTGCCGTTCTCATCCTCGTGAGTGCGTGGAAGCTGGTCCGGGAGGCGGCGGACGTGCTGATGGAGTCCGCTCCGTCCCACATCGATCCGAACGACGTCGTCGAGGCCCTTCGAACGATTGGAGGCCTCGACGATATCCACGACGTCCACGTATGGACGCTCACCAGTGGCTTCATCGCCTTGTCCGGTCACGGCGTCATCGACGACCCGAAGCAACATATGCGCATCCTCGAGGACGTGAGGGCCCGAGTCGGCGCCTTCGGCATCGAGCACGTGACCTTCCAGATCGAACTACGGGAACTCGTACAGCTCGAGAAACAGGATCGTTGACGAAGGGGGGAGTGCCGTTGGATTTTCGGCTCAACGCGCCCGAATGACGGTCGAACGAGTCGAACGTCGGGTGGGCCATCTGTGTTGAGGCAGAGAGATGATTCGGTCGGAATGGCTGGAAGAAACCGAGCTCGAGCCCCAGGCTCAGTCCTTCGACGACGACGAGATCGACGAGGACGAGGAGTTGGATGGCGAGGATTGGGACGACGACGAGGAGTGGGAGGACGACGAGGAGTGGGACGAGGACGAAGAGGACGAGGAGGAACGCGACGAGGATCCGCCGGAGGGCATGGAGTGGGACGAAGACGGAGACGAGTGGTAGGGCGCTGAGGTGCCCCGCCCGGTGATCCACCACACCGCACCCCCGGAGGCGATCAGGAGTGCCGCGACGCCGGCCTCCTCCGGTCGGTCCTTCGCCAGGTACACGAGCGTCCACGTGGTCAGCGCCAAGTAGACGACCGGCGTGAACGGGTAGCCCCAGGCTCGGTACGGCCGCTCCCGCTTCGGCTCTCGAAGCCGGAAGACGAAGAGGCCGAGCACGGTGAGCAGGCTGTTCACCGCCAGGACGAAGCCTGAGAACACCAGGACCGATTCGAAGCTCGCCGTCATGATGAAGACCGTCGCGAGCGCACCCTGGGTCAGGACGGCCTGCACCGGAATCCCGTCCGCGTTCGTACGCCCCAACCAGCGAAACGCGGGATAGTCCTCCCCGATCACGTGCAGGACCCGCGGCCCCGCCACCACCATCGCGCTGACCGTCGATACCAGGAGCAGCGCGAGCGTCACGCCCATCAGGTCCGCCCCGACCGGTCCGAAGATGTACGTGGCCGCGATGTACCCGACCTCGACTTCCCCCCGCATCGCCCCCATCGGGGCGGCCCGCAGGAAGGCGTAGTTCAGCGCTACGTACAGCACCATGACGAGCGCCGTGCCACCCCCGAGGATCCACGGTAGGCGCCGGACCGGGTCCTCGATCTCACTGGTCAGGTAGGTGGCGGCGTTCCAGCCGGTATAGGCGTACGAGACGTAGATCAGCGACACCGCGAAAGCGCTTCCGCGCACGGCGTCCGCGTCGCCCGAGGCGGGCAGAAGCGCTACGCTCTGCGGGTCCGGCGTGAGGAGGAGCGCGGCCGCGACGAATCCGACGATGAGCGCGAGCTTCAACGTCGTGAAACCCGACTGCAGAGCGCCGGAGCGCGCGTGGTTCGTGGCGTGGATGCCGGTCAGCGTGACGACGAGTCCGACGGCCAGAAGCTGCTCGTTCAATCCCGTGAAGACCGACGACAGGTAGGCGCCGAACGTCATCGCGGCGAGTGCGGTCGGCGCGGCGAACCCGACCGTCGAAGAGATCCAACCGGAGATGAAGCCGGCCGCGGGGTGGTAGATCTCGGAGAGGAAGGTGTACTCACCCCCCGATCGGGGGATCGCCGCGCCCAGCTCGGCGTAGCTGATCGCGCCGCAGAAGGCGGCGACCCCGCCGACCACCCAGAGGAGGAGGAGTGGGAAGGTCGAGTCGAGGTCGACCAGCTGGAAGCCGAGGCTGGTGAACACACCGGTCCCGATCATGTTGGCGACGACCACCGACATCGCTGCGTACGGGGTGTAGCCGGGGCGGGTCGGGGCGGCGTCCGTGCTCATCCGGGCAAGATAGGGCCCGGTGCCCCGACCGGCTCACCCCCGGGCCCCGCCGCTCCGCACGAGGGGAGGTTGCGCAGCCCCGGCACGCCGGGGCTGCGCGTCAGTCGTACCGCAGCGCCGTGGCCGGGTCGATCGAGGCGGCCCGGCGGGCCGGAAGCCACGAGGCGAGTGCGGCTACGAGCGTCACCACAGCCACCGCTCCGAGGTAGGCCGTGGGGTCCGTCGGAGACACCCCGACCAGGACGGCCTCTCCGACCCGTGAGGTGAGCATCGCCAGTGGAAGACCGACCATGAGCCCCAGGATCGCAAGGCGCATCGTGCCGCCGACGACGCCGCGGACGACCGCTCCGGGGTGGGCTCCGATCGCGAGCCGCATGCCGATCTCACGGGTCCGTCGGCTGACCACCCACGAGACGACCCCGTGCAGTCCGACCGCCGCCAGAAGGAGGGCCGAGAATGCGGCGATCATGAGGAGCGACGACAAGAAGGTGACGTCGGCCGATGCGTCGGCCACGACATCCTCCATGAGCCGCGCGTTCGAAAGGGGGATCTCGGGGTCGATCTCCGCGACGACCCGCCGGATGGCGGGAAAGAGCGAGCCCGCATCGGTCGAGCTCTTCACGAGCAGGGTCATGGTGCCCGGGAACCAGCCGCCCCACCGATTCTCTGTCGTCTGGTAGACGCCGGGGTAGTAGACGGCCATGGCCGGATCGCTCAGCGGAGGCCTCCCGGCGTCGGCCCGCTTGGCGACGTCGTCGACGACACCGACCACATGGTAGTACGGGGGGATCGTTCGACCGCTCGGCCCGATACCGCGCCCCAGCGGGTTCTCCCCCGGCCAGAACCGGTCGGCGAACGCCTTGCTGACAACGACCGCCGCCCGGTCCGGGTCGTCGCTGTCGCCCGCTTCGAGATAGCGACCTTCGAGGAGGGGGATGTCGAGGGCCTCGAAGTAGCCCGGGGTGACCCGGGTCTGCCCTGCGCACGTCGTCATGCCGGCCTCCCGGATCCGGTCGTAGACCGTCTCGTCCTCGAAGCCCTGGACAGTACACCCGTAGCCACCGGAGACCGGAACCTCCTCACCCATCCCGACCGCCACGACACCGGGGAGTGCCGCGATCCGTGCCGTGACCTCTTTGTGGAAGGCCCAGAGGGCGACGTCGTCCGGATAACGGGTCGACGTGGCGTAGAGGTCGATCGCCGCCACCCCCTGCGCGTCGAAGCCGGGGTCGGACGCGCGGATCAGGGAGACGCTCTGGAGGAGGAGTCCCGCACCGACCAGCAGGGACATCGCGAGCGCGATCTGGGATACGACCAGGACACCACGCAGCCGGTTCTGACGCCGGCCCGCAGACGATCCACGCCCACCGACCGTGAGCTGCCCCACCGCGCTCCCCCGTCCCAAGATCGGCCAGGCGGATACGGCGACCCCGACAGCGAGGGAGGCGACGACTGTGAACAGCACCCCGTCCAGACCCAGGGCGACCCCGTCGAGTCGGGGGAGGGCGTCGGGAGCCGCCCGGGTGATGGCCGGGACGGCGGCCCAGGCCAGCAGCAGACCGAGGGTGCCCCCCGCCCCCGCCAGCACCAGCCCGTCCGAGAGGACGTGGCGGGTGATGGCCGGCCGGTCCGCACCGATCGCCACCCGGACGGACAACTCGCGCTGGCGACTTTCCATCCGGACCAGGAAGAGGTTGGCCACGTTCGCGCACGCGATCAGGAGGACGAGTGCCACGCCTCCGAAGAGGACCCAGAGGCCGGACGCGGCATTGCCGACGACGGACGCCCGGAGCTCGGCGGCCTGCGTACGGAAGCCGTACCGCTCGAAGAAGTCGGCGTTGTAGGCATCGGGGAACCGCTCGGGCAGCCGGTCGCGTAGCCGCGCAAAGTCCGCCTCGGCTGCCTCGGCCGAACTCCCCGGCGCCAGGCGTCCGATGGCCTGGAAAACGTGGTTGTTGTAGAAGGTGCCGCCCCGGTCGATCTGGAGCGGGGTCCAGACTTCGGGCGCCCGCGCCATCGTTTGACCGGGCAGTCGCGCATCGTCCTCGAGGACGCCCACGACGACCACGGGGCGGCCGTCCATCGAGATCGTGGTGCCGATCGCATCGGGGTCGCCTCCGAGCTCGTCGCGCCAGAAGCTGGCCGAGACGACCGCGACCCGTTCGGCACCGGGCGTGTCGTCGGCCTCGCTGATCAGTCGCCCCAACCGTGGCTCCGCCCCGAGCAGGGGAAGGAGTTCCCGGGTGGTCCGGACGAGTCGGGCACGCCTGGGGCCGGAGATGGTCAGGACGTTGCCCCCTCCACTCCGATAGACGGCGATCGCGTCGAGCTCGGTGGCGTGCTCGTCGTAGTACGCCCATTGGGCGGTGGACAGCGCCCAGACGGCGTCCGGGCCGGCGCCGGGCACCTGGTTGTCGATCCGGACGAGCCGTTCGGCGTCCGGGTAGGGGAGGGGGTCCAGGACGATCCGGTCGAGCAGCGTGTAGATAGCGGTGCTGCTCCCGAGTCCGATCGCCAGCGTGAGGACGGACACGGCGGTGAAGCCGGGTGTGCGCACCAGGCTGCGCACGGACATGCGAAGACTCTCCGTCCACAGCCCTACGAAGCCATCGGACGAGGTCTTGCGTCCGGCGCGCTCGATTACGCGACGCGCGCGGGCGTCCGAGAAGGCGCCGAAGGCGGAACGGACCACGGACCAGGAGCCGTCCCGATGCAACTCGCGGATGACTTCCGCGCGCCATTCGGAAACCAACTCGTCCCTCTGGCCTCGGGGAGCGCGAAGCGCCGCGAGGCGAACGATGGTGAGCGCGATCGACTCTTTCATGGTCAGCTCCCCGCGCCGTCGCCGAGGAGGTCGGCGTCTCCGAAGAGCGCCCTTTGCTGCGCGCGGATCCGCTCCCGGGCTTCGGCCAGGGCCGCCATGCCTTCGTCCGTTGCGCGGTAGTAGCGTCGCGCCGGCCGACCTTCGCTCTGCGCGATGGCTGCGTCCTCCCAACTCGACGCCACCTGGCCAGCGGCCTCGAGGCGCCGGAGGAGCGGATACACTGTGCCGCTCGGCAGGTCCGTGGCCCGCATGATTTCGAATCCGTACCCGAGGCCCTGGCTCAGGGCCTGGAGCACCAGCGTGGCGTTGTAGCTCGTCGGAGCCATCGTCGTCCTCCCCTCGTCCCGTGTGCACATCCTACGTGTATGGATACATAGATGCGCATCTACATAGGGTCAACCCTCGCCCCGCGGGGTAACCGCTGTTACACTTCAGCCACATTCCTGAAGCACCAGACCCCCCCCGCCACGGCGTTCTGAGGACGTCGGATTGTTTGAAATGGGTCAGCGTGCGACTGCGGACAGCAGAAGGGACCGAGGGAACCACGGGTGAGCCGAGAGGCTTCGCCCTGTGGGAGCGTGTACACTCCGCCCCCCGTCGAGATGTCGACGAGGCTTCCCCGCAACGGTCCCACGCCGCCGCATTCGCGACCGTTGAGGTCCGTAGAGATCCGCATCAGTCGGCGGCGGGTTTTGCGTAGCCTCTAGGCCGCGCCGCGTGGAGGAACGGCGCCTGTTGGAAGCAGGAACGCAGGATTCACAGAATTTCGAAACAAATCTAGGAGAGCTAGATGAACGTTCGTCGTTTGATCAGGGCGTTCTCCGCGGTAGCCATGGCGTTCGCGCTCACGGCAGCCGCGGGAGCCGCCCAGACGGGCACGGTCACCGGGATCGTGACCGACGCCTCGACGGGGAATCCCCTCGTCGGCGTCCAGGTCGTCATCCCCGGGACCAACCAGGGAGCCCTGACCAACCGAGTCGGTCGGTACCTCATCCTCAACGCCCCCACCGGGAGCGTCGAGGTTCGGGCCGTCTTCCTCGGCTTCGGTCAGCAGACACAGACGGTCAACATTTCGGCCGGAAGCACCGCCACCGCGGACTTCCGTCTCGAGACGTCGGCCATTCAGCTCGAAGGCGTGATCGTCAACACGGTCACCGGCCGTGAGCAGCGCCTCCGCGAGATCGGAACCAACACCACCACGATCGATGTGGACCAGATCGAGCCGGCCACCATCACGTCGATGTCCGACCTCCTTTCGGGTCGCTCGGAGGGTGTCATCCTCCAGGACGTGAACGGTACGACCGGTTCCGGCCAGCGCATCCGCATCCGTGGTGCGAACAGCCTCTCGCTGTCGAACGAGCCGCTCGTGTTCGTCGATGGCGTGCAGTTCAACTCGACGAACGAACTGTCGATCGGTGTCGGTGGCCAGGAGGCCGGGCGTCTCAACGACATCAACCCCAACGACATCGCCAACATCGAGATCGTGAAGGGGCCCGCTGCGGCGGCTCTTTACGGCACGGCGGCCGCCAACGGTGTGTTGCTGATCACGACCAAGCGCGGTCGTGCGGGTGACGCGGAGTGGAACTTCTACGCCGAGTACGGCGAGCTCGAAGACCGCTTCGAATACCCGATGAACTACATGGCGTACTCCGTCATCGGTGACGGCTCGGCGCCGTTCACCACCGCGAGTGGTGCCTTCAACTCGACGGACTACGCCTACTGCCCGAACCGCAGCGCGGCTGCGGGGACGTGCACCCAGGATGGCGTCGCCACGTTCAACACGCTGCTCGATGCGCGTACGACGCCGTTCTCGACCGGGAACCGCGGTCGGTACGGGATGAGCGTCCGGGGTGGTAACGATCGCGTCACCTACTTCGTTTCCGGCGAGCTCGGTGACGAGACGGGCGTGGTCAACTACAACACGCTCGACCGTACGACGGTGCGGGCGAACCTGAACGCGGCCGTCA
The DNA here is from genome assembly GCA_030430625.1 of Gemmatimonadota bacterium. GTDB lineage: Bacteria > Gemmatimonadota > Gemmatimonadetes > Longimicrobiales > Gaopeijiaceae > UBA2589. Next base: position 20,970 of record JAUIKL010000011.1, on the reverse strand, counting down.
ACGACGAGGTCGACCTCGCGATCACCACCGGGTACACGAAGCAGAGCACCGGCTTCAACTCGAACGACAACAGCATTTTCAGCCCGATCCTCAACGGGCTCCTCGGTGAGGCCTACTACGTGCCGCGCGAGGACGGGGTGCCGGCGTCGGACGGTGAGAACCGTCGGAACTACGGCTTCGGTCTCAACCAGGCCGACAACGAGGTCTACGTCATCAACGACCAGGTCGACCGGATCACGCTGGGCACGAACGCGCAGTACCGCCCGGCGACCTGGCTGAGCCTCAACGCGACCGGCGGACTCGACTTCGTGTCGGGCCACACCTTCCGGACGCTCCAGCCCGGACTGCTCCCGATCTCCGAGGCCTTCGCCAACGGAATCCGTGAGTCCGACCGGCTCAGCCGGTACACGTACACGTTCAACAGCTCGGCTGTCGGAACGTTCACGCTCCAGCCGGAGCTCTTCTCGACCACGACGGTCGGTGTGAGCTACAACCGGAACCTCCTGAACCGGACCGAGTGCTATGGCTCGAGCCTGATTCAGGGGACGGCCTCCTGCGGCACGACCGCCGCGCTGTTCGCGGTCGACGAGGATTTCTCCGAGGTCATCCAGGTCGGTGCGTACGTCTCGACCGAGCTGGCGTGGCGCGATCGCGTCTTCCTCGGCGGTGCAGTTCGTGGTGACGACAACAGCGCTTTCGGTGCCGACTTCGGCTTCATCGTCTACCCGTCCCTGAGCCTTTCCTGGGTCGTCGGCGAGGAAGACTGGTTCCCCGAGCTCGACTTCCTGTCGTCGTTCCGGTTGCGTTCGGCATGGGGGACCTCGGGTCTCCGTCCGGACTTCCGTGATGCTGTGACGCTCTTCAGCCCCACGACGGTTGCCACGGACGCCGGTGACGTTCCGGGAATCACGGTGAACAGCACCGGGAACCTGGAGCTCAAGCCCGAGCGTTCGACGGAGTACGAGCTCGGCTTCGATGCGGCTCTGTTCAGCGACCGCCTCGGCCTAGAGTTCACCTACTTCAACAAGAAGTCCCGGGACGCCCTCGTTTCGCGGCGTCTCGCGCCGTCTCTCGGTGTCGCGGCTTCGCGCTTCGAGAACCTCGGTGAAATCAAGAACGCCGGCACCGAGCTCGGTGTGAACCTCTCGGCGCTGCAGGCCGAGGACGTCGGTCTCGACCTTCGGGTCGCTCTGACCACCCTCGATAACGAGGTGGTGGAGCTCGGTGAGGGCGTCGAAGACATCGTCTTCAACCGGGGTCTGCAGCGGCACGCCGAGGGTTACCCGGCGGGTGCGTTCTTCTCGACGCCGTACACCTTCGACGACGCGGACGGCAACGGCCTCCTGACGAACGACGAGGTCACCGTCGGTGACGAGCCCGAGTTCATCGGACCTGCGCTCCCGACGTATCAGGTGTCCGTGGGTGGTGATCTTCGCCTCTTCGACTTCCTGCGTATCTCGACGCTCTTCGAGGCCCGTGGTGGCAACTACCAGGGCAACGACTCCGAGGCGTTCCGCTGTGGCTTCCGGAGCACCCGGGGCTGCTCGGCGGTCGCGAACCCCGACGCTTCGCTCGAGGTTCAGGCCGCGCACATCGCGGATCGCTACCTCGCGAGCCAGTACGGCACGATCGAGAAGGCGGACTTCATCAAGTGGCGTGAGATCTCCTTCACGCTCGAGGCGCCCGAGTCGCTCACGTCGACGCTCCCGGAGCTCGACGGTCTGAGCCTCACGCTCTCCGGCCGTAACCTGGCCACGTGGACGGACTACACCGGGCTGGATCCCGAGACCGTCGAGGGTGGCGGATCGGCGAACTTCAGCCAGAGCGAGTTCAACACGCAGCCGCCGGTGCGGTACCTGATGATCCGTCTCAACTACAACTTCTAAGCGGATCGAGGACTACTACGATGACGAATAGACCCAACTTGCGGTCGGTCTGGGTGGCAGTCGCGCTTGCGCTCCCTCTTGCGGGGTGCAGCATCGACGAGCTTCTCGAAGTGACCGATCCGGATACGATCAACGAGGCCACCACCGCGGATCCCGATTTCGTGGATGTGCTGGTGGCCGGCGCCGTCGGTGACTTCACCACGGCGTACAGCGGCAGCGGAGGCGATGCCTTCCTGTCCACTACCGCGCTCATCACCGACGAGTTCTTCAGCACCGGTACTTTTGGTACACGGACCGCTACGGACCGTCGTGAGCAGCAGGACCCGTCGTCGGGCAACACCTCCGACGGCACGTACGGCAACCTCCAGCAGGCTCGGAGGGCTCTGTTCAGGGCTGCGGATGCAGTCGCCGCCAACCCCGACAAGGGGACGGGCGATCCGGACTACGCGCTCCTGAACGCGCTGTGGGGCTTCACGTACGTCGCGCTCGGCGAGGCGTTCTGCTCCCACGTGCCGATCTCGAACGACGAGAACCCGGACCCGGCGGATGGACCGCCGCGGACCTCGGCCGAGTTGTTCACCGAGTCGCTGCCGATCTTCTCGAACTCGACCAGTGATCTCGCTCGGATCGGGGAGGCGCGGGCTCTGCTGAACCTGGGACGATACGCTGAGGCTGCTGCGGCGGTCGCTGGCGTTGCGACGACGTACAACCACTTCCTGGTCCACTCCGAGAACGGTGCCAACAACCCGTTCTTCGGACTCCAGACGAACGGTCGGTACTCGCTTTCCCACGCAGAAGGCGGCGCCGCGACCGGACTGCCCTTCCGGGGAAGTGATCCGGAGGCCAACACGGGCCAGGATCCGCGCTTGCCGTGGATCGAGGATCCGGACGGAGGATTCGACCCGGCGTTCCGCCTCTTCATCTCCCAGAAGTATCCGCTGCGCACGTCCAACGTGCCGCTGGCGTCGGGAATCGAGGCGCGTCTGATCGAGGCTGAGGCCGCCTTCGATGCGGGTGGGGACTGGCTCACGATCCTCAACGATCTCCGGGCCGACGTGGGCACCTTGATGGGTGCTCAGATCGACAACTACGACGCGGTGGTACCGGCTCCTTCGCTGGCGCCACTGACGGATCCGGGCAACGATGACGCCCGGATCGACATGATCATGTCGGAGCGTGCTTTCTGGCTCTGGGGCACGGGACACCGCCTCGGTGACATGCGTCGGCTGGTCAACCAGTACGGGCGCACCGAAGCTCAGGTGTACCCGTCGGGTGCCTACCACAAGGGCGGTTCGCACGGGACGGACGTCGTCTTCCCGGTGGACTTCGACGAGGGCAACAACACCCTCTTCGATCCCGCGTCGTGTGACGTGAGCTCGGCCAGCTTCAACTAACCGAGATCACCGGCGCCTTGTGCGCCGGGAGCACGAAAAAGGAGGGGCGTCGGCTTTCGAGCCGGCGCCCCTCATTGCTTCTGGCGATCGGAGGTGGGTCGGTCAGTTGGCTGGAGCGCTCCCTGTCCGAACGACCACCACTCCGTTCCCACCCGCCGTGCCGTACTTCACCACGCCGACACGAGCGGGAAGGACCTGAATGTAGTCGACGTTGTCGGCCCTGATCTCGCGCAGCCGCGACAGCGACGCCATGTGCGCACCGTCGACGACGAGGAGGACCTGTGGGCTCAGCGCGAAGCTGTCGACTCCACGATGCGTCACCCGAGCCGGACTGCCCTCGCGCGTGTACTGAATGTTCAGGCGTGTGCCCCCACGTTGGACCGCTTCCCATGCGTCCCTGGCGCCCGTTCGGGCGATCTGCTCCCTGGTGAGGATCTGTCCTTCCCGCGGGTTCGGTGTCGTGCTGTCGGCCCCCGATGCCGTCGCACACCCCGACGCCACGACGGCCAGGGCCAGACTGAGGAGCCGCGTCGAGGCGCGGCGGATGGCGGGTCGGTTCATCGGAGTCTCCGTTCGCGGGGCACCGGGTTGGTGTTCCCGGCTCGTGTGCACACTATCCCATACGCAGCAATACCGAAAACGATGACAGGTCCCGCGGCCGCGGTGGGGTGAAACCCACCGGGGTGCGACGGGGGTAAGGGTTCGCATGTACACGACCCCGTGGGTGCAACGGCTCCTGATAGCCAACGTGATCATGTTCGTGGTCACCGGAACGTCGCCGGGGCTGGCGCGAGACCTCGCGTTCATCCCGCAGTTCGTCCTGTTCCGGCCGTGGACGATCGTCAGCTACATGTTCCTCCACGCGGGCCTCGGGCACCTCTTCTTCAACATGCTCGGCGTGCTGATCTTCGGCCCACGCCTCGAAGAGCGTATGGGCGGCCGCGCCTTCCTGACGATGTATTTCCTCGCGGGGATCGGGGGCGCGCTCTTCCAGATGGTCTTCGCGCCCGCGGGCGCCATGGTCGGCGCCTCCGCCGGCGTGTACGCGATCGTGATCGGGTTCGCGACGTACTGGCCGCACGAGAGGATCATGCTCCTCTTCCCCCCGATCCCGATGAAGGCGTGGGTTCTGGGTGCGGGGTACGTCCTCCTCTCCGTGTACAACGGGATGGCCGGGACGCCGGACGGGGTCGCTCACTTTGCCCACCTCGGCGGCGCAGCGGCGGGCTTCGCGTACATCAAGTGGAGCGAGTGGCGTCGAGGCTCCGCCAAACGCGACTTCCAGAAGAAGATGAGGAAGGACTCGTCGCCCGGTGGGGTCGTCGGTGATCGCATGGCGATGGCGCGCTGGAAGGGGATCTCGGTGGAGGGCCTGCACGAGCTGAACCGCGAGGAGGTCGAACGCCTGCTGGCCAAGGTGGCCTCGAGTGGGGCGGGCTCGCTCACGGGCTCGGAGCGGGAATTTCTCGACCGAATGGCGGCGGGCGGGTGACCGACTCCCGGCGGAGCGCCCCGGTCGACCTGACGCCCGAGGAGTTCGCCGAGGCGGGGCATCGGCTGGTCGACGACATCGCCGAACTCCTCCGTACCCTGCGGGATCGGCCGCTGGCGACGGGTGAGTCCCCCGAGGAGTTGCGGCGCCACTTCGACGCATCCGAGCCTCTTCCCGAACAGGGACGCGCCGCCGCCGAACTCCTCCGCTCGACCACGGAACTCCTCTTCGAGCACTCACTGTACAACGGCCACCCGAGATTCTTCGGGTACATCAGTGGCGCCCCGGCTCCGATCGGCATGCTGGGAGATCTTCTCGGGGCGGCGGTGAACCCGAACATGGGCGCCTGGGTCCTGTCCCCGATCGCGAGCGAGATCGAAACGCAGGCGGTCCGCTGGATCGCCGACCTCGTGGGCTTCCCGGCCGGTGGAGACGGGGTCCTGACCAGCGGTGGCAACGTGGCCAACATGCTGGGCTTCTGGGCCGCGCGCGCCTCTCGTGCCGGGTGGGACGTCCGGGCTTCGGGCATGACCGACGCAGACGCACGCCCGCTTCGGGTCTACGGTGCGAAGGGCACTCACACCTGGATCCACAAGGCGACCGACCTCTCGGGCCTCGGCGTCGATGCGATGAGATGGATCGACACGGAGACCGATGGGCGGGTGAGCGTCGACGGACTCCGACGGGCCGTCGAGGACGACCTCGAGGCGGACGCCCGCCCGATGATGGTCGTCGGCACCGGGGGGTCGGTGTCGACCGGCGTCGTAGACGACCTGCCGGCGCTGCGGAGCCTCTGCGACGAGTACGACCTCTGGTTCCACGTCGACGGAGCGTACGGGGCTTTCGCCGCAGCGTCCGAACTCGCTCCGGACGACCTACGCGCACTCTCCGAGGCCGACTCGGTCGCCCTCGATCCGCACAAATGGTTGTACGCACCTCTCGAGGCGGGGTGTACCCTCGTGCGGGACCCCGAAGCCCTCCTGGCCGCCTTCTCGTACCGTCCGGACTACTACTACTTCCAGACCGAGGCCAAGAACTACTTCGAGCGCGGGGTTCAGAACTCGCGTGGCTTCCGTGCCCTGAAGGTGTGGCTCCAACTGGCTCAGGCCGGCGCTGCGGGGTACCGCTCGATGATCTCGGACGACATCGAGCTGGCCCGCCGCTTCCATGCCGTGGCCGCCGAGCACCCCGAGCTCGAGGCGCTGACCCAGGGGCTGAGCATCACCACGTATCGCTACGTTCCCGTCGATCTCCGCGGCCGGGAGGGGGAGCCGGAGGTGGCGGGCTATCTGAACGAACTGAACGAGGCCATCCAGGGACGGCTCGAGCGGGGAGGGGACGCCTTCGTCTCCAACGCCGTGCTGGGCGACGTCTACGCCCTCCGCATGTGCATCGTGAACTTCCGCACCACCGAAGACGACGTCGATCTTCTGGCCGACATCACCGTTGGTGAGGGTCGGGCCGCCGACCGCGACCTCCGGCCCGATGCGCTCCGGGCCGACACCCTTCGCCCGTAGACCACGATCACGGACGCCACCCGGTTCCCGATTCCGGCCCGCGTTCACCGGGTCGAGGAAACGATCCAGCGCTCGCGCTTCATCACGACGCTGGCGCTCGCGCCCGACCCCGATGCCGCGCACGCCTTCGTGCAGACCCTCCGCGACGAGTTTCCGGACGCCACCCACCACTGCTGGGCCTTCGTGGCCGGCCCACCCGGGAGCACGGCCCGGATCGGGATGAGCGACGACGGAGAACCGCACGGGACGGCCGGTCGGCCGATGCTCACCGCGCTCCTGCACTCGGGCGTCGGCCACATCGTGGCCGTGTGCACTCGCTACTACGGGGGGGTGAAGCTCGGGACCGGCGGGCTCTCCCGCGCCTACTCGGGCGGCGTCGCGCTCGCGCTCGACTCGCTGCCGACGGAGGAACGGGTAGAGCGGGTGTCGGTGTCCGTCACCGTCGGCTACGCGGATGTGGATGCCGTACAGCGGTGGATTGCCGACTCCCTCTTCGTCGTGGAGGACGAGGCCTTCGGGGCCGACGTCCGCTACACGCTCGGTGTCCCGGTCGACGAGGTGGAGGGCGTGACGCGTCGGGTGGCCGACCTCACGCGCGGGAGCGGACGCGTCGTACTTCCCGATCGGGCCGAGGGGTGACCGGCCGAAGGGTGACCGGCCGAGAGCGTAACCGGCCGAGGGTGTGACCGCGGGTGGCCGCGCCCTAGCGGATCCTCGTGCCCCGAAGAACCAGCGTGTCGTCCCGGGCGCGCTGCTCGAAGCTCTCCGCGAGGCCGTCGGCGCCCATGGTGAACTCGGTGAAGACGTAGTCGTTCACCTCGGCCACCGAGCCCTCCATCAGCGTACCCATCTGGAACACCTGGTCGGCGGCAGCCACGAAGGCAATGTCCATCGAGAAGTCGGCGCTGAACTCCATCTCGGCGACGAGGATGTCGTTCTCGAGCCGGAACTCCAACTCGTAGGCGTGCGCGCCTCCATAATTGGTATCGAACTGCTCGACCGCGTAGGTGCCGAGATACGGTGCCGCCTCCGCGGCGGTCAGCGTGACGACCAACGACGGCTCCACCTCGAGCACCATGTCGACCGCCAGGTCGCCCCACTGCATCCGAAGGTCGGCACCGTTCGGGCGGACCGCCGGCATCGTCCAACTCAGCGTCTCGACGGACCAGGCCAGGGTGACGGGCTCGATCTCGGCGCGGAACTGATCCTCCGACGGACCCGGTCCCTGGGTGTGCCAGAGTCCGGCGTCGGGGTCGAGGATCAGCGTCCACGGGCCTTCGGTGACCTCCATCCAGACCGAGTACGACCCGGCGGGCACATCCATCCCGTCGAGTCGAAAATCCTTGTCCGACGTGATCGTCGTGGCGTTGTTGGCGCCCGGCGTCCAGACATATCCCCAGCGGATCTGGTCACCGAAGAGGTCGCCGCGGATCGAGCGCCCCCTCAGGGAGGGCCGTGCGTATTCGATCGTGATCGTCGTACCGTCGATCGTCTGGCTGAGCGATGCCTTCTCGCTCGCCTTGATCTGTGCGTCGGCACCTCCCGGGACGGTCAGGAGGGTGACGAGGGCGGCGGCACCGAGACCGACCGTGCGCGCCGCGTGTCGTTTCACTCCGATCAACCGTACCGCGCGTCGATTGCGCGCCGAATCTGGTCGAGGGTCTGACCCTCCTGAACCCGTCGGTAGACCAGCCGCGCTTCGCCCTGACAGATCGCACATCCCATCGCCATCCCGCCCTCGTGGTAACACGTCAGCAGCGAGCGGTAGTGCGGCATGGCCGCACAGCCGCAGCCGCACCCGATTCCGTCCGCTACGTGCGCGACCTCGCGCACCATGTCGTAGATCTCGTGGACTTCGGCCGGAAAGCCGTCCAGCTGTTCGGCCGTCAGGACACCGCGTCCGTCGATGTCCGGTCGCGGCTCCGGGTGGGTGATCATCCCGCGCAGATCGTGCGGGGTCACGGCCCCCACCAGGGCGCCGAGGGGAAGCGCTCGCAGGAAGCTCCTCCGGTCCAACATTCCTCAGCTGCCTCCGCCCGGCGGCGGGGGCGTGATCATGATGTGGGCGCCGGCCGTGCCCGGGAACATGATCCAGGGCGCGCCCGGTCCGGTCGGCGTCGCCGAGAGGCCCGTCGACTCGGCCGTGGCCCACGGGGTGTAGACGACCCAGCGGAGGAAGGAGTTGATCGGCTCACCGGCGGCCGCGTCGAAGCCGTCGCCCGTCATCACGTAGAGGGTGGCCGGGATCTCGGGCATCGACAGTGTGCCCGCATCGGCCTCGTCCCAACGGCGCTGGGCCAACTCACCCGAGTCCGTCACGCCCTGGGCGCGGAGTTCCCGGCCGCGGGCCATGAAGGGGTCGAGCGACTCGTGGTAGCACGCCACGTTCCACCCCTCGCGGTTCGGGTCGTCGGCCAGGCAGATCAGGCTATTCGAGCCCTCGCGGAGGGTGACCATCGATCCACTCGCGTCGAAGCCGAAGACCGTGGCGTCCGCGCGCTGCTGCGGGGGCGCCGGCTGTACGGCTTCGGCAATCTGGTGGGCGCGCGACGGTGTCTGGGCGTCGGCGCGTGCAGCGGGGAGGAGGGTGAGTGCCGCGACGGCCAGCGTCGTACACGCACGCGTTCCTGGGGTCCTCGACATCGAGCGTCTCTCCGGGTTCTGGGGCTGAGTCTGGTACGGTCATCTGCGGACGCGGTTCCCACAACCCTCGCCGTGTTCGGAATGTATTCTCATGATGCACGAGAGGAGAGGAAACCCCGCGCCCGGGGAGAGCGTCAGAAGAAGAGAGTGGACCGAGGTGGGAGGGATCGATGGGAAGTGACCTGAGGATCGACTACGGTGAGTTGACCGGGCTCGTCGATGAGGGCGCGAAGCAGAATCGCGAGAGGAAGGAGCGGCGATCCCGGCTCCGCTCCGCCCCCGTCCGGCTGGCCCGGCGGCTGGCGCTCCTGGCCTTCCTGGCGGTCGTTCCCTTCGCACTGCTCATCCGGGGCGGCGTCTTCTTCTATCAGGAGTGGGGCATCGGCACATGGCCCTCCCTGATGCTCTCGGCCGTCGCGAGCGCGGGCGTGCTCGGGCTGTACGCCTGGCTGGTCAGCGTCCGCTTCGGCGCCGCCAAACGGACCCGGACCCTCTTCACACGCGCCGCCGGTGCCGTCGGAATCGCGTACGTGGCGTACGCGCTCGTCTTCGTGGCCAGCGAGAACGTGAAGTCCGACGACATTGCCGCCGAGTACTCGTCGATCCACCCCCTCCTGCGTGTGGCGTCGAGCGCGCTGACGCTGGTGGACCGCGGGGCGGTCATCACGGACGCCGGGCGCACGACCGAGGACTACTGGCTGATGGGGCTTCCACCCAACGAGGCGTCGCTTCACTTCGAGCAGGCGAGCGGCTACGTCCACGCCCTCGATCTCCGCACCGTCGGTCGACCCGAGTGGCGGAACCGCCTCGTCGAGCTCGGCTTCTGGGCCCTGGGCTTCCACTCGCTGCGGCACGTCGGTACGGCCGACCACCTCCACATCTCCTTGCGGTTGCCCGGGTAGGGAGGGGCTGGGCGGGCGGCTGCCCGAGTCGGCCGGGGATCCGGCACACCTCTCTGCGCCTCCCGGTACGAAATGGATCGCTTGCGTGATCGAGCATCGAGGCGTATTCATACGAACGTATGAATCAATCGACGACGAACCAGCGATCCACACGCACCGACCTCCTCGAGGCTGCGCGCCATGTCTTTGCCCGCAACGGCTTCGACGGTGCGTCCGTCCGGGCGATCACCGCCGAGGCCGGTGCCAACCTCGGCGCGGTCACCTACCACTTCGGCTCCAAACGAGCCCTCTACGACGCGATGCTCGAAGAGGGCTTCCGACCGCTCGTGCAGCGGGTCCGTCGGGCCGTCGACGGAGAGGGGAGCGCGCTCGATCGTATGGTCGCGGTGGCCGAGGCGTACTTCGAGCACCTGGCCGACCACGGTGACCTGCCTCACCTCCTCCTCCAGGAAGTCGCTGCGGGGCGTGAGCCGCCGGATCCGGCCAAGCGCGTCATCCTCGAAGTCCGACGCCTCCTCGTGAAGCTGCACGAAGAGGGGCAGATCGATGGGTCGATCCGCTCCGGGGACCCGACCTTCACCGCGTTGAGCGTCATCTCCCAGCCGACCTACCTGACGCTGATCGCGCCCGCCCTGCGTGCGCTCACCCGGGTCGATCTCGACGACCACACGACCCGAGACGAGGTCACCCGTCATGTGGCGGGCTTCGTGCGGCGCGGCCTCGCACCCGATACGGAGGCGCATCGATGAGACCACAGCTCCCATCTCCCTCCCCTCCGATCCGCCCGGCACTGCTCGTCGCGTCGTCCATCGCGGTTCTCGCGGCCCTCGGTGTCTCGGCAACCCGCGCGGAAGCACAGGAGCGTCTGACCCTGGGGGATGCCGTCGAGGCCGCGCTCGCGACCCACCCGGCGATTCGGGCGGCCGAAGCGCGCGGCTCGAGCGCTCGACACCGTGTCCGCGAAGCCGATGCGTCCCGGTGGCCCTCGTTCGGCCTCGAGTACTCGCTCACACGCTTCGACGAACCGATGGTCACGACGCCGATCCACGGCTTCGATCCGACGAGCCTCCCCGACTTCGATCGCACCCTGGCTCAGGGACGCCTGGGAGCGCGGTACACACTGCTCGACTGGGGGGCTCGAGGCGCGGGGGTCGATGGCGCCACAGCGGGGGCCGAGGCTGCCGATGCGAGCGCCCGGTCGACCCGCATGCAGCTCATCGAAGCCGTCGCGACGGCGTACCTGCAGCTGGGCGCGGCCCGTGCGGTCGACCGCGCGGCCGAAGCCAGGGTCGAGGCCACACGGTCGGAGGTCGAGCGGGTCGAGACGGCCCTCGAAGCCGGCACGGCGGCCGAGGTCGAGCGGCTGCGTGCCTCGACCGCCCTCCAGGACGCCCTCGCCCGACAGGTCTCGACCCGGGCCGCCGTCGCCAGCGCAGAGCGCGACCTCGCGCGGCTCACCGGGGTCGAGCCGGTCCGCCTCGGCGGGTCCGTCCTCGATGAGCCCGCGTCGGTCGACCCGCCGCCCTCGACCGGCCGGCCGGCGGCCCATCCGTTGGTCGAGCGGGCGGAGCGCGCCGCCGATGCCGCGCGCACGACGGTCGACGTGCAGCGGTCGAGCCTTCTGCCTCGCCTCGACCTGACCGGTGCCATGCTCGACTTCGGCACGCTGTCGAGTCCACACGTCTTCGAGTGGCAAGTGGGCGCTCAGCTGTCCTGGACACTGTTCTCGGGTGGTGGGCGGCGCGCTTCGGTCCGGCGGGCCGAAGCGGACCTTCGAGCCGCCGAGGCCGACGTGGCGATGCGGGCACTGGAAGTCGATGCCGCACGCGACGCTGCGCGAACCGCGATCGAGTCGGCGGACGCCCGAGTCGCGGCGCTCGAGACCTCCGTCGCTCAGTGGGAGGAGCTCCTTCGGGTCGAACAACTCGCCCTCGAAGCGGGCGCCGGCACCCAGCGGGATCTACTGGAGGCGCAGGCCGGGCTCTTCAACGCCCGTGCTGGCCGCAGCCAGGCGTACGCCGACGCCGCCGTAGCCCGGGTACGCCTCGCGGCCGCCGATGGCTCTCTCACCACCGAATGGATCCAGGGCTTCACACGGAGTTCACCATGAAGAAGCGCGCCCCCGTCGTTCTCGCTCTGATCGCGGTCGTGGCCGTCGGCGTCTGGTGGAGTCGGCGCTCGGCTCCCGCCGACGGGAACGGACTCTTTGCCTCGGGTACGGTCGAGGCCACGGATGCCGACCTCGGTTTCCAGCGGCCGGGCCGGCTGGCCTCCGTCGGCGTCCGTGAAGGCGACCGCGTGGTCTCGGGCGCCGAGATCGCCGCGCTCGACGCGCGCGAACTGGACGCCTCGGTCGAGGCCGCCCGCGCTGTGGTCGAGGTGGCTCGGGCACGACTCGCCGAACTGCTGGACGGTGCAAGGCCGCAGGAGGTGGCGCAGGCTCGTTCGGCGCTTCGTGCGGCGGCCGACCGCCGAGAGGAGGCGCGACGGGATGAGGAGCGGGCTCGTACGCTCTTCGAAGGGGGAGCGATCTCCCGCCAGGCCATGCAACGGGCCGCGACCGCGCTCGAGCTGGCGATGGCCGACCACGAACAGGCGGAACAGCGCCTCGAGCTGCTGGAGGAAGGCCCGCGCGCCGAGACGATCACGGCCCAGAGGAGCGTCGTGGCGCAGGCAGAGGCGCAGCTCGCCCTCGCCGAGGCGACCGCGGACAATGCCGTTATCCGCGCTCCGATGGACGGCCTCGTGACGACCCGACATCGGGAGCCCGGTGAAGCCGTCGGTGCGGGCGCGCCCGTCGTCACCCTCCTCGACCCGGACGACCGGTGGGTGCGGATCTACGTTCGCGGGGACGCGATCGGTCGGGTGCGTATCGGTACACGCGCCCGCATCCGATCCGACAGCTACCCGGACCGCGCCTACGACGGGGAGGTCGTCTTCGTGAGTGACGAGGCCGAGTTCACGCCGCGCAATGTCCAGACGACGGAGGAGCGGACCAAGCTCGTGTATGCCGTGAAGGTTCGGATCACGGGCGACCCGGACTTCGAACTGAAGCCGGGCGTCCCCGCCGATGTGACCCTCATCGAGGGATGACGTGGCCCCGTCGATCCAGCGTAGCGTGACCGATCCGTCGCGGGCGGCATCGACGGGTGCTTCTCTGAATGCATCGCTCGAGCTTCGGGCCCTCGAGCGCCGTTTCGGAGGGGCGGCGGCCGTCGACGGTCTCTCGCTCTCGATCGCGGCGGGTGAACTCTTCGGGATCGTCGGGCCGGACGGAGCCGGGAAGACGACGACGCTGCGCATGTTGGCCGGCGTCCTTCGTCCCACGGCCGGCACCGCCGTCGTCGCTGGTGTCGACGTGGCGGACGATCCCGAGGGGGTGAAGCCGCACATCGCGTACATGGCGCAGAGGTTCGGCTTGTACGAAGACCTGACGGTTCAGGAGAACCTCGACTTCTACGCCGACCTTTACGGCGTTCCGAGGGCGGCGCGCCCCTCCCGCCTGGAGCGGCTCTACGCGTTCAGCAACCTCGGAGGCTTCACCGACCGATTGGCCGGTAAGCTGTCCGGAGGGATGAAGCAGAAGCTGAGCCTCTCGTGTTGCTTGATCCACCGCCCGGCGATCCTCCTCCTCGACGAGCCGACCTTCGGGGTCGACCCGATCTCGCGGCGGGAACTTTGGCTCGTCCTCCACGAGATGGTGGCGGACGGGATCACCATCGTCGTCACGACGTCGTACCTCGACGAGGCCGAGCGGTGCGACCGGGTGGCCCTCTTGAACGAGGGCAGACTCCTCGCGCTCGACACGCCGGCGGCACTCCAGGCCTCGCTCGAGGACCGGATGCTGGCCTTGACCGCCGAACGACCGCGCGCGCTCAGGGACGAGGTGCGCCAAGCCCGCGGTGTTCGGAGCGCGCACCTCTTCGGAGACGCCGTCCACGTCCTTCTGGACGAAGGTGAGCACGCCGCGACGGTGGCCGCGGTCGGAGACCCCCGCTTCGCTACGGCCCGCGAGGTCGTCCCGACACGCCCCACGCTCGAAGACGTCTTTATGAGCCTCGTTGGAGAGAGCCGGTGACCGGCGCGGCCCCGGTCGAGGTCGCCGGGCTCACCCGATGCTTCGGGGACTTCGTGGCCGTCGACGACCTGACCTTCACCGTCGAGACCGGGGAGGTGTTCGGCTTCCTCGGCCCCAACGGCGCCGGAAAGACGACGACCATCAAGATGCTCACCGGCCTCCTTCCCCCGTCGTCGGGTGAGGGGCGGGTGGCTGGCCTGGATGTCCGAAGCGAGCGAGCCGCTATCCTGGAGCGCATCGGCTACATGTCCCAGAAGTTCTCGTTGTACGCGGACCTCACCGTCCATGAGAACATCGAGCTCTTCGCGGGGCTGTACGGCGTCGTCGGTCCTCGCTTCGATCGTCGTCGGCGCTCGGTGCTGGAGATGTCGGATCTCGGCGACGACGTGGAACAGCTGGCCGGGGATCTCCCGCTCGGCTTCAAACAGCGACTCGCTCTCGGGTGCGCGACCCTCCACGAGCCTCCGATCCTCTTCCTCGACGAGCCGACGTCCGGTGTCGACCCCATGGCGCGGCGCCGCTTCTGGGATCTCATCTCCGACCTCTCCGACGGCGGCACCACCGTGTTCGTCTCGACCCACTACATGGAGGAGGCCGAGTACTGTGACCGGCTCGCACTCCTCAACCGCGGGCGGCTGATCGCACTCGACTCGCCCCGAGCGCTCCGGAAGCGCACGGTCGAACCGATCCTGGAGGTCGAGCTGGACGATGCCCCCGCGGCTGTCCACGTCCTCGAAGGTGATCCGTCCGTCGTCGAGGCGTCGCTGTATGGGCGTCGGCTGCACGTGACCATCGCGGTGGATGCTGTGGAGGGTGGGATCGACGATATCCGCACCAAACTCGATCGGGGTGGGGTGTCGGTTCGCCGGATCGAACCGGTGGCCCCCAGCCTCGAGGACGTCTTCACGTCTTTGGTGCGGGCCGAGGGCGGGGCGGTGATCGGCTGATGCAGCGCCACCGTCTCCTCGCCATCGCTCGGAAGGAGTGGATCCAGCTCCGGCGCGATACCCGGTCGATGCTGCTGGCCTTCATGCTTCCGTTGGCCCTCCTCGTCTTCTTCGGCTACGCGATCACCTTCGACGTCGACGAGATCCCGATCGCCGTCCTCGACCAGGATCGGACGCCCGAAAGCCGAGCCCTCCTCGATGCGTTCGTCGCGAGCGGCTACTTCACGGTCGACCGACATGTGGCGTCGTCGGGCGACGCCGACGATCTGCTCGTTCGCGGCCTGGTCCGCGGGGTGCTCACGATCCCGCCCGACTACACCACCTCTCTGGGGACGCTCGAGGTTGCACCGACCGTGCAGTTCCTCCTCGACGGGAGCGACGCGAACACCGCCACCATCGCCATGAATCTCTCCGGCGCGATCGCCGCTCGGCACGGCGCGGCCGTTCGGCAGCGCATCGCGACGATCTCGGGTGCCGCGACCATGGGCGGCCTCCCTATTCGCCTCGAGTCCCGGAGCTGGTACAACCCGCAGCTCGAGAGCCGCCATATGATCGTGCCGGGCCTGATCGCGGTGATCATGTCGATGATCGCGGCCATGCTGACGGCGCTTACGATCGCGCGAGAGTGGGAGCGGGGGACGATGGAGCAACTCGCCGCGACGCCCGTGACCCGCCTCGAGGTCGTCGTCGGGAAGCTCCTGCCGTACCTGGTTATCGGTCTGTTCGACGTCACGGTCGCGGTCGTGTGCGGCATGCTGCTCTTCGGGACGCCGCTCAACGGGAGTGTGGTCCTCCTGGCCGCCATGACCGTGCTCTTCCTCGTCGGTGCGCTCGGCCTCGGGATCGTCATCTCCGCCGTCGTGAAGTCGCAGGTGTTGGCCACCCAGGTGGCGATGGTGGCGACCTACCTCCCCGCGCTCCTGCTCTCGGGCTTCATGTTCGACATCGCCAGCATGCCCATCGTCCTGGAGGGCGTCACGTACCTCGTGCCCGCCCGGTACTTCATCACCGTCACGCGCGGGATCTTCCTCAAGGGCGTCGGGATCTCGGTTCTCTGGCCCCAGGCGATGCTCATGATCGGCTATGCCGTGCTCGGTGTCGCTCTGGCTGCCCGGGTCTTCCGCAAGGAGCTCGACGGATGAACCGACTCCGTGTGCGAAGGATGATCGTGAAGGAGATGCGACAGCTCTTCCGTGACCCACGGACGAAGCGAATCATCTTCGCCGCTCCCATCATTCAGCTCCTGGCCTTCGGCTACGCGGTGAACACGGACGTCCGGGATGTCGCGACGATCGTCGTCGATCACGATCGCTCCCCCGAGTCGAGAGAGCTCGTCGACGCCTTCACCGCCTCGGGCTACTTCCGGCTGGCCCTCCGCTCGGACCGATCGGCGGAGATCGGCGCCGCGCTCGATCGGGGGCGGGCCGTAGCGGCCATCGAGATTCCTGCCGGATACGCTGTGGAGCTGAAGGCCGGCCGAGGCCCCGCCGTGCAGTTTCTCGTCGACGGAACGAACTCCAACACGGCCACGGTCGCACAGGGGTATGCGGGCCAGATCGTACAGGACCACGGAGCTCGACTCGCTGCGCGGGCCGGCCTCCGGGCCGGCACCGTCGACCTGCGAACCCGCGCGTGGTTCAACCCCTCGCTCGAGTCGCGCGTCTACAACGTGCCGGCCGTCGTCGGTGTGATCGTCCTGATGATGTGCCTGATGCTCACGGCGCTCGGGATCGTGCGTGAGCGTGAGGTCGGGACGCTCGAGCAGCTCCTCGTCTCCCCGCTCACCCCCGGCGAGCTGATACTCGGCAAGACGGTTCCGGTCGCGGCGATCGCGGTCCTGCAGATCACCCTGGTCACGGCCGTGGCCCTCCTCTGGTTCCGCATCCCGCTGACCGGATCGATCCCGACCCTCGGCGTGGCCGCCGTGCTCTACATCCTGTCGGGGCTCTCCGTGGGCCTCTTCATCTCGACGATCAGCTCGACCCAGCAGGAAGCCTTCCTGTCGATGTACATGTTCATCCTCCCGGCCATCATCCTGTCCGGTTTCATGTTCCCGGTCGACACGATGCCTGAGCTCTTCCAGCACCTCACCCTACTCAACCCGCTGCGCCACTTCCTCGACGTCGTGCGTGGGATCTTCCTCAAGGGAGCGGGGATGGCCGATGTCTGGCCCTCCATCGGCACCCTCCTGGTCATGGCCGTGGCCGGGCTCACCTTGGCTACCCGTCGCTTCGCACGGACGCTCTGACGAGGGGCGGGCGGGGCGACCCGCCTGAGACTCACCACACCTCCGCCACCAGCGCCGTGACCAGGCCGTGGGTCAGCGAGAAGCCGACGTAGGCTCCGCCCTCGGAGTCCATGCTGCGCGCGATCGTGTAGGCGACGCCGTACCCGATGCCGACGCCGAGAAGGGAGCCGACGAAGGAGCCTCGCCAGTCGTCGTTGACGAATGCCGCGCCGGCCGCTCCCCCGACCGTCGTACCCACGATCACCGATGCGTAGAAGAGGCCGACGTTGTGGTTGCCCTCGTCGAGGATGGCGGGTACTGCGGCCATCGCGCCCAGCCAGAGGCCCCCGAACGAGCCCGCCGCGGCGGTGAGGCTCGAGGTCGCCACGACGGCGGGAGCGGTGCGGTCTTCGACCGTGGCCGGGATCGGTCGCTCCTGCGCCGACAGATCCGTCGGGCCGAGACAGGGGAGCGCGGCCAGTGCGACGGCGGCCAGAGTCGTACGTCCGAACATGTGCACCTCCGTAGGGGGGTCGGATCTTGTGCCCCTACGTTGCGCACCTGCGCGCACGGCCTCTCTCGGTCGTCCGCCGTACGCCGGATACGGCGATGACGTAGACGACCCGTAACGCCCCCGCTACCCGGGCGGCGGCGGGGGCTGGCTGCGCCGGCTGATCCCGCGCAGCGCCGCGTCGAGCACCTCCAGCTCATCGCTCCAGACGACCCGCCAACCGGCGTCCGTCCTCCGCATCTGCAAGACCTTCACCTCGGAGACCGCCCCCGAGAGACGCGCCATCGTCCGGTAGACGACGTGGGCATCACCGGCCCCCTCGGTCACCGCACCGATGACCTCGTCGTCCCGGTCGTACATAGCGTGCATGAGGCCCGGCATGTCGTCGATCACCGCACCGATAGCGCCGTCGAAGACGGCCTCGCTCGACCGACCCGTCAGCTCCGTGCGCGGAGCCCCGACGAGGAAGTCGAGCATGGCGCCTGTCGTGTCCGCGTCGACGATCATTTCGACGGTCGTGCGGAAACGCCCCTGCGTCTCCGGGTGGAGGAAGAGCGCGGCGGTCTCCCAACGGATGGCTCGGACCGATCGCAGAAACGCGTCCGCGGCCGCCTCCGGTGTGGCCGACAACTCCTCGATCGTCTGCGCGTGAAGGGCCCGAGGACCGAACGGACCGCACACCCCCGCGGACAGAACACCCGCGGACAGGACGCACACCGCTGCGCCCGTCAGGGCGGCCCGGTCGGGACGCACGGTGGGGCGGGGGAGGTACGATCGAGGACGCATGACCGAAGCTAACCGGTGCGCCCGGGCCACAACCATGACGGCCCGGGCCGCCACCGCCGCGGCCCCGAGCGCGCTACCTTCCGCGATGCCCAACGATACCTCGATGTCCGACTCGCCGACCTCGGATCCGATCCTGCGCACCGGCCTGTCCCTGGCCGGTGCGGTCGTCCTCGTCGCCCTCGCCGCACGCGTGGACGTACCGGTGCCGGGATCGCCCGTGCCGCAGTCCCTCCAGACGCTGGCCGTTGTCGTGGTCGGCGCCTGGCTGGGCCCCGTACTCGGTGCGTCCGCTCTCGCGCTGTACGTGCTGGTCGGTGCGCTCGGTGCGCCGGTCTTCGCGGACGGCGCCTCGGGGATCGGCGTTCTCATGGGCCCGACCGCGGGGTATCTGGTCGGCTTCGTCGTGGGAGCGGGGATCGCCGGCCTGTGGAAGGGGCGCGCCCGCACGTGGGACGCCGCGGACCTTCGTGCCGCGTTCCTTTCGGCTACCGCCCTGGCGGTGGCCGGCCACCTCGTGATCCTCGGCCTCGGTTGGCTCCGCCTCGCTGTGTTGCTCGGCGCGGGGCCGGCCTTCACCGGTGGGGTCGCGCCCTTCCTCTGGGGTGGGGTCGCGAAGTCGCTCGTCGGCGCGGGGATCGTCGTCGCAGGCCGCTACTTCACCCGAGGTCGGTAGCACGCGGCAGCGGGAGCCGTCCCCTCCGCCGCCGCGCCCTGCGCCCTGCCGTCTACATCGAGGCGAAGGTCACCCAGAAGAGGATGAAGCGGTACGCCATCGTCACGACGAAGGTGCCGAGGGCGAGCAGGACGGCGGTCCCCCACGTCACCGCACGCCCGCGCCCGTACACGCGCCGGAGCGCCAGGTAGAGGTACGGTACCACGATCAGGAGTGACCCGTTCTCGGTCAGCAGGCTGAGGCTGTTCTGGACGGCCGGTCGAAGAAGGAAGGCCTCACCTGCCGTGCCGAACGCCGCAACGATCGTCGACCGCACGAGGGTGATTCCGCCGATGAGCAGCGGAAGCACGAGCGACATCAGGAAGGTCAGCGTCCACGCCATGTAGTGGATGCTGAACACCACGTGTTGAACGAAAGGCGCGCCGGAAAAGACGTGCAGCCCCGCCACGACGAGCGCCACCATCGGGACCGTCAGGATCACGAGGGATCGGGCGTTCACCTCTCCGCGCGCATCGAAGCGGGTCGGGTACACTTCGTTCTCGATGGCCGACGCACGCTCCCGGAAGGCGACCGAGTCGTCGACCGTCCACGGCGGCGTCCCCTCCACCGCTCGGCTCTCGGTCTCGACCCGCACCCGCTCGTCGATCCGCCCCACCACGTCGTCGACCACCCGTTCCCGGATCCCGGCGGGGATGCTGTAGTACTGCCGGTCCATGTGGGAGAAGAGGGTCGTGTTGTACCCGGTGAAACCCGAGTACGGCTGCACGAAGAAGTAGATGACGTTGGCCGCAATGAAGAGCTGGAACGGTCCGAGGCGTCCGCCCCGGTTCCCCGCCATCCAGTCACGCGTGAGCTGCCCCGGCCGGGTGAAGAGGAGGCGGAAGGAGCGCCAGAACGCGGCGTCGACGGAGAAGAAGTCGTGGAAGCCGTCCCGGAGGAGACGGCCGAGGGAGTACTCGTCCGCGCGCAGGCGTCGCTCACCGCACGCGGAGCAGTACGCCCCGGTGACGACCGCCCCGCACGATGTGCAGCGCTCTTCCAACTCTTCGCCCGATTCCGTCATCCAACTCTGTGTACGGCGCTCGATCCCGACACGCACAGAGTACGGATCGGGGTTGGCATCGCCCTACATGTCGACTTACGATATGTAGAGTTAGATATGTAGAGGGCGATAGGTAGAAGACGACGGGGATGGGCCGCCGCTGGGCGGGGCCCGGGCGACAGGGAGGGGACGGGATGTCACCGATTCGACTCACACACGCGACGGCGCTGATCCTACAGGCGCTCGCGTCCGGCAGCCGCCACGGCTTCCAGATCATGGAGGTCACCGAACTCCCCAGCGGCACCGTCTACCCGGTGCTGCGCCGCCTCGAGCGGGAGGAAGCGGTCGAGTCCGAGTGGGAGGACGCCGCCGAGGCCAGCGCGGCCGGGCGCCGCCAGCGCCGGGTATACGGCCTCACCGACTCCGGACAACTGCTGGCCGCCCGAGCGCGTGAGCGGCTGGCGAATACGCAGCGGGTTCTCTCCGAGGGTGAGCTCGGCCCACTCGGCACGACCGGGGCGGGGTCGTGATGCTCGGCCTCCTGGGCCTCTGGCTGCACCTGGTGAGTTGGCTCGTTCCCGCCGGTGAGCGGGCGCGCTGGAGGGACGAATGGCTCGCGGACGTCTCGGACATCGAGGCGTCGGGCGCGAGCGCGGGAGATCTGATGGGGCTGGCGCTCGGCATGGGCCGCGCCGCCATGACGTTTCGATTCGAGGGGATGACGATGGACGGGTGGATGAAAGAGGTGGTGCATGCGGTGCGCGGACTGATCCGACGGCCCGCCTTCGCGATCGTGGCCGTGACGACACTCGGTCTCGGGATCGGGGCCAACACGGCCATCTTCAGCGTCGTGAACGGGGTGATCCTGAAGC
>JAUIKL010000010.1 GCA_030430625.1 Gemmatimonadota bacterium | reverse complement strand
AGACCCACGCGTGGTCTCCGTCGACGACGATCAGGTCACCCTCCGGGTCGTCGAAGCGCATACCGAAGAGGTTCGGGGCCCCCTGGCACAGCCGCCCGGTTCCCGTGCGCTCACTGCCGAGAAGCGGCACCTCGAGGTGCTGCGTGAAGTCGGCACACAGCGTTTCGACTCCGTTGTAGAGAGCGGACGCGTCATGGAGGACCGCAGCCCCGTCCTGGGCCCCACCGGCCACCGGCAGCATCAGGGCCGCGGACAGCGCGATCATCATCGTCCGTGAAGTCTTCATCGGTTCACCCTCCCCCCAACATCTGATCCAACTCTTCCTGCATCATGAGGACTTCCCGCCCCTTCGAACCGTCGGACGGTCCGAGGACCCCCGCGTCGTGCAGCTGGTCGACGATACGCGCCGCCCGACCGTAGCCGATGCTGAGTCGCCTCTGTAGAAGCGACGTCGAGCCGCCCCCGTTCTGGATACACACCTCCGCCGCATCCCGGAACAGTTCGTCCCAGTCCCCGCGAATTTCGTCCTTCCCTCCCGACTCCTCTTCCATCTGGTCTCGGAGTTCCTGAAGGATGTCGGTCTCCAGGGCAGGCTCCTCGGTCGGGCTGTCCTGCCCGTGCCTCTCGAGGAGCTCGACGTACCAGCCCATCAGCCGCTCCGTGTCTTCGGTCGGCAGGTAGGCGCCCTGGATGCGAACGGGGATGCTTCCGCCCGGAGGCAGGAAGAGCATGTCTCCGTTGCCGAGAAGGGCGTCGGCGCCATTCTGATCGAGGATCGTGCGCGAGTCGGTCTTCGAGGCCACCCGGAACGCGATCCGCGTCGGGAAGTTGGCCTTGATCAGGCCGGTGATGACGTTCACCGAAGGGCGCTGCGTGGCGACGATGAGGTGGATTCCGATGGCACGGGCCTTCTGGGCGAGCTGCGTCAGCGGCTTCTCGACCTCGGACTGCACCGTCATCATGAGATCGGCCAACTCGTCGACCACCACGACGATATACGGCATGATCCCGTCGGAATACACCCACCTGTTCTCGTCTCCCTCGGGCCCCTTCGGCTCGTTCCGCTTGAGGACCTGATCCTCTCGGACCTTCTTGTTGAACTCCTGGATCGAGCGGACGTAGTTGGCCTTCAGCAGCGCGTAGCGCCGCTCCATCTCCAGGACTGCCCACTTCAGTACACCGGCGGCGTCCCTAGGGTCGGTGACGACGTTGTGCCGGAGGTGGGGGAGGCGCGAGTACACCGACAACTCGACCATCTTCGGGTCGATCATCAGGAGGCGGAGTGTCTCGGGGGTGTGCCGGAAGACGAGGCTCGTGACGATGGTGTTCAGGCAGACGGACTTTCCGGACCCGGTCGCGCCCGCGATCAGGACGTGGGGCATCTTCTCGAGAGACGAGACGTACGGCTTTCCGTTCAGGTCCTTCCCCAGGGCCAGCGGCAGCTTCCCTTTCGCGTTGCGGAACGCCCTCGACTCGAGCACCTCCCGCAGGTTCACGATCTCGGGCGTGGGGTTCGGAATCTCGACACCCACCGCCCCCTTCCCCGGGATCGGTGCGACGATGCGAATGGTGCGGGCCTTCATAGCCAGGGCCAGGTCGGCATCGAGATTGGCGATCCGGTTCACCTTCACCCCCGGCGCCGGCACGACCTCGAACTGCGTCACCATCGGTCCCGTGGTCCGGCCGCCCAACTCGCTCTCCACGTTGAAGGTCCGCAACTTCTCGACGAGCACCTGCCCGAGGGCGTCGAGTTGTCTCTCCATGCTGGCGCGGTCGATCGTGTCGGGCGCGCTCAGTAGGTCGACCGGCGGCACTTCGTGTTCGATGTCCGAGCCGGCGTTCGGGTCGGCCAGCGCGTCCTCGTGGTCGTCGACCCACTCCTCCTCCCGGGTCTCCGGTACCTCGGCGGACGCGAGCCCGGCCTCGGGTGTGTCCTCGGCCGGGAACGCGGCTTCCGTGAGGTCGTTCGTGGCGTCGGTCTCGGTAGACGCGTCGGCCGACGGATCCGGGCCATCGGCGCCGTCCGACTCATCGGCCTCGTCGCCGCGCTCGAGCCACTCGGGCTCGTAGCCCTCGACCGCGCTCGCCTCGACCTCTTCGACGATGGCTCGTTCGTCCCGCTCGGCGAGCGCCTGCGCACTCGCCTCGGCGAATTCCTTGCCTTTGTCCGCCAGTACGCGGGCCGTCCGACCCGCCGCCTCACTGCCCGCGACCAGCCCCTGCCCGACCGAGCGAAGAGGGTTCCAGCGGAGGGTGGCAATGCTCAGCGCGACGAAGGCCACCGCATCGACCAGAAGAGCTCCGAAGCCGCCGAGGAGGGTGACGAGGGGAGACCCGAGCGTGCCGCCGAGCCAGCCCGCCGCGAGCGGCTGGCCGGACGTCAGCGTCCAGACCGCGATCGGGAGGATGACGAGGAGCCCGGCCATCAAGAGTCCGAAGCGGAGCGCGGGCGCGAGTCCGATCCACCGACCGACACGCAGTCCGACCACCGTGAACAGCATCGGGACGAGAACGGCGGACCAGCCCACGAACGCCGTGAGCACCCCGTGGACGAATCCGCCGACGGCGCTGAGCATGTTGCCCGATGGGAACCAGCGCGCGCCCACCGCGCCGAACAGAGAGACGGGGACGAGCGAGAGGAAGAGGACGAGAGCGATCGCGAGGAGCGCGACCCCCATGATCTCGTGACGCTGCTCTTCGCTCAGCGAGAACGCATCGTCAGCGGCACCACCGCGCCCCGACTTCTTCTTCGAGGCGCCTGATTTGCCCTTGGCTCGACTGCTCTTCTTCGTCACGCTCCCGCTCGCGTGATGGCTTGATCGTTCATCGTGGCCACGATGTCGTGCCGGTCGACGTCGCAACAGACGTCGAGGTCGTCCCCCAGGCCGATCTCCACGACGTTGGCGCCCGCCGCGGACCGACCGATGAAGCTCCGCGTGGGCTTCCGGGCGGAGGCGATCGCGCGCACGGCACGCGAGGAGTCGTTCAGGTCCGGCTCTTCGGTGTCCTCGGGCAATTCGTCCAGAACCCGGAGAAGCAGGTGCCCGGCACAGAGCGCGTCGTCGAGCGCGAACCCGTCGTTTCGGCCGGCGCAGATGATCGCGATTCGATCGTCGGACGCGACGGCGCGCGCCACGGCGCCCAGATTCGTGAAGGCGCACGGCAGAATCCGGTCGGCTTCCCGTGCGGCGACCAAGGCCCCCGTTCCGTTCGTCGTACTCATCACGAGTCTCTTCCCGTCCACGACCTCGCGAGTGAACTCGCGCGGCGAGTTCCCGAGATCGAAGCCCTCGATCTTCAGGCCCCGCCGTTCTCCGCAGAGAAGGGTGTCCTCGCGGCCCATCGACGAGGCCAGGCGAACGGCTTCTTCGGTGGATCCGGTCGGATAGATGGCGCGCGCCCCGTTCGCCAGCGCTTCGACGATCGTCGTCGTAGCTCGCACGACATCGATGACGACCGCCGTGCCGACGATCGTGTCCCGCTCGACCTCCGGCACGGTGAAGTACGTGTCGATCCTCATTCCTGCGCTTGATCCTCCGCCATCATCCGGGCCACGAATCCCGTGTCGACGTCACCCTCTACGAAGGCCTCGTCGTGGACGATTCTCCGCAGGAAGGGGATCGTGGTCGGGATTCCCTCGATCACGAACTGATCCAGCACATGTCGTGCCCGAACGATCGCCTCGAGGCGCGTCTTCCCGCTGACGATGAGCTTCGCCAGGAGGGAGTCGTAGTTCGGCGGCACGCGATACCCCTGGTAGACATGGGTATCGAGGCGCACACCGGGACCACCCGGGGGGTGGAAGGTCGTGATCGTGCCCGGCCCCGGGGCGAAGTTGCGGTCCGGGTCCTCGGCGTTGATGCGGAACTCGATGGCGTGCAGCTGGTGCTCGATCGGGCCCTCCGGGGCGCTGAGCGGCTCCCCGGCGGCCACCCGGATCTGCTCCTTGAGAAGGTCGTACCCGGTCGTCACCTCGGTGACCGGATGCTCGACCTGGATCCGGGTGTTCATCTCCATGAAGTAGAACGAGCCGTCCTGGTCGAGCAGGAACTCGACGGTCCCGGCGCCGACGTAGTCGATGGCCTTGGCGGCCTGAACGGCGGCCTCACCCATCTCGGCCCGGAGCTCTGGCGTCAGGACCGGTGACGGTGCCTCCTCGACCAGCTTCTGGTGCCGGCGCTGGATCGAACAATCCCGCTCACCGAAATGCATGACGCGACCGTGCTGGTCACCGAAGACCTGAATCTCGACGTGGCGCGGCTTGAGGATGCACCGCTCGAGGTAGACGTCGGGGTTGCCGAAGGCGGCACGCCCCTCGTTCTGCGCGGCCAGGAACAGCTTCTCGAAGTCGTCCATGCCCGTAGCGACGCGCATACCCTTACCGCCGCCGCCGGCCGAGGCCTTGATCATGATGGGGAAGCCCATCGACTCCGCTACCGGAAGGGCCTCCTCGACGGTGTCGATGACCCCGTCCGACCCGGGCACGGTCGGCACGCCACTCTCGACCATCGCCGCCCGTGCCGTCGCCTTGTCACCCATCGTGCGGATCTGGTGGGGGGTCGGCCCGATGAAGGCGATCTCCGAGCGGGCGCAGATCTCACTGAACTCGGCGTTCTCCGCCAGGAAGCCGTACCCCGGGTGGATCGCCTCGGCCCCCGTGACCTCCGCGGCCGCGATGATCCGCGGGATGTTGAGATAGCTGTCCGTAGCGACCGCGGGCCCGATGCAGACGTCCTCGTCCGCAAAGCGCACGTGGAGAGACTCGCGATCGGCCTCCGAGTAGACGGCGACCGTCTGTACACCGAGTTCACGGCACGCGCGAATGATCCTGAGCGCGATCTCGCCGCGATTGGCGATGAGAACCTTCTTGAACACAGGACTAGCTCCTGACCCGACGGCCCCGCAACGCGGCAGTCGGTCGGTCGATGAGACGTGCTGGGGAGCGAGCGATCGGGGTCAGCTCGGGTCGACCCGGAAGAGAACCTGTCCGAACTCGACCGGCTGGGCGTTCTCGACACAGATCTCGGCGATCGTGCCGGTCACCTCGCACTCGAGCTCGTTCATCAGCTTCATCGCTTCGATGATGCAGAGCGTGTCGCCCGGCTTCACCCGACTACCGACGTCCACGTACGCCGGGGCGTCGGGGGCCGGAGAGCGGTAGAAGGTCCCGACCATCGGCGACGTCACGTCGACGAGGTTGCTCGACGCGGAGGGCGCCGGGGTCTCGGCGGGAGCCGGCGCATCACCCGCGGCAGCGGCTGCGGGAGCCGGAGCCGGAAGTGCGGCCGCCGGGGCCGGTGCTGCGACGGCCACGGGGGCAGCGGCGACGGGAGGCGTCTTGGCCAGGCGCACTCTCGTGCCCCCGCGCTCGATCTCGAGCGAGTCGACGCCGCTGTTGTCGAAGGCTGCAATCAGACGTTCGATGAAATCCAAGTCGATCATGTGTTCACCCGGGAGAGGTATTTCTCCTCACGACGGTCGATTCGCAGGACATCGCCTTCCTCGACGAAGAGCGGCACCTGGATCACGGCACCGGTCTCGAGGGTGGCGGGCTTCGTGGCCCCCTGGGCCGTGTCACCCTTGAAGCCGGGGTCCGTCTGCGTCACGAGGAGTTCGACGAATTGGGGGAGCTCGACCGAGATGACCTTCTCGTCGTGGACGAGCCCTTCGCACTCCATGTTCTCCTTCAGGAACTTGAGCTGTTCCTCGCCGAGAAGGTCCCCGGCGATCGGGATCATGTCGTACGTGTTCGCGTCCATGAAGTAATACAGGTCGCCGTCGGTGTAGCTGTAGTTCACCGGGCGACGCTCGAGACGGACGGAGTTGACCTTCTCACCGGCGCGGTACGTCTTGTCGACGACGGAGCCGGTCAGGACGTTCTTGAGCTTGGTGCGAACAAAGGCGCCGCCTTTGCCAGGCTTCACGTGCTGGAAGTACGTGATCGCCCAGAGATCGCCGTCGATCTCCATCACCATCCCGTTACGGAAATCTGCCGTGCTGGCCATGTACTCGACTGTTGGGGGAGCTCTGCACGATTCCGTCGGCCGCGTCCGTGACGGGGCGGTGCCGCCGAAACCCGTGATCGTAGATGTAGAATGTCACCCTTCCTGCGCGTGGGCGCAGGGGGGCCACGGAAGATCCAGGCTCCCGTAGACCTCGCGGGAGAGCTGGCCCTCAGCCGCCGAGTCGAGCGACGAGACCCCGAAGCCCCAGAAGATAGCTTTGGAGGCCGAAGCCAAAAACCACGCCCGCAGCAACGCCCGACAGATAGGAGTGCCGTCGAAAGGCCTCGCGACCGTGGGTGTTCGAGAGGTGAACCTCGACGAACGGACGCTCGACGCCGACCAACGCATCGCGCAACGCGATCGACGTGTGGGTGAAAGCCCCCGGGTTGATGAGGAAGCCGTCGACTCGGCCGGAAGCCTCGTCGATGAAGTCGACCAATTCGCCCTCGTGGTTCGACTGGAAGACCTCGACCTCGGCGCCGAGTTCGGCGGCCAGGGCCACCACCCGAGCGTTGACGTCATCGAGCGTGTCGGTCCCGTACACCTCTGGTTCGCGACGCCCGAGGAGTCTGAGATTGGGGCCGTGGACGAGTGCGATCTTCACCGGCGCCGTCCGCGTGTCGGCCCCGCTAATCGCTCTTCTTCCAGTCGAGCATCGAGTCGAAGTAACGACCGATGTCGCCGCGATCCTGCTCCTGGGCTTCTTCGGCGCTCCAGGCGAACGGTGTGTCGACCTCGTCGGCCCCCTCCCCGCTCTGAGCGAGGTCGCGAGCCAGCGCCTCTACCTCTTCGTCCTCGTCATCGGTCGGAGCGGACGCGGGCCTACCCGTCGCGCCGGCACCCGGAACTGGTGCCGGCCCGGCTTCGAGTTCCGCGATCCGCGTGCGCAGATCCTCGGCGTCCGGCTGGGCCTCGGCCAGGGTGCGGTACACCGCCAACGCCTTGTCCGTGAATCCTTGTTTGACGTACAGCTCGGCCAAGGTGCGGGTGGGGATGGGCTCGTCGTTCGCCATGTCGGCCGACTCCTGCTCGGGTGGTGCCACTTCTGCACGGTCAACGGGCAAGTCCGGTGCCAGTGCAGAGAGATCCACCGCCTCGTCGTCCGGCGCCAAAGCGCCCAGCTCCATCACAGCGTCGTCCGGGGCGAGAGCGCCGAGGTCCAGGACCGGCTCGTCGGGGGCCAGAGCCCCGAGATCCACCACGGCGGGCTCGTCCGGAGCCAGGGCCCCCAGCTCCATCACAGCGTCATCGGGCGCCAGAGCACCGAGATCCACGATCCCCTCGTCCGGGGCCAGCGAGCCGAGCTCCACGATGTCCGTGGGCGCATCCGGGGCCAGAGCCGAGAGCTCGATCGTCGCGTCGTCCGGCGCGAGCGCATCGAGGTCCATGATGTCCCCGAACACCGGCTCGTCCGGCGCCAGCGCCCCGAGATCCATCACGTCCTCGACCGCCGGCTCGTCCGGCGCCAGTGCCCCGAGATCCATCACGTCCTCGAACACCGGCTCGTCCGGCGCCAGCGCCCCGAGGTCCATCACGTCCTCGAACACCGGCTCGTCCGGCGCCAGCGCCCCGAGGTCCATCACGTCCTCGACCACCGGCTCGTCCGGCGCCAGCGCCCCGAGATCCATCACGTCCTCGACCACCGGCTCGTCCGGCGCAAGTGCCCCGAGATCCATCACGTCCTCGACCACCGGCTCGTCCGGCGCCAGCGCCCCGAGGTCCATCACGTCCTCGACCACCGGCTCGTCCGGCGCCAGCGCCCCGAGGTCCGTGAACTCGAGCTCCGCGTCGGGCGTCAGCGCGTCGAAGTCGACCGCTTCGGACTCGGGGACGTGCCGCTCTTCGGGCGACGCATCGGCGATGGCATCGAACTCGGAGAACTCGTGCTCCAGGCCGGCCACCGGATCCGATTCGGGCGCAACGGCGTCGGACACGTCGGCCAGCTCCATGAACTCCGTGGGCTCGTCCGGGAGCAGGGCCTCCAACTCCTCCGCCCCGAGATCCGGCTCGGCGACGTGGGCCCCGATGGCGGGGAGACGTTCGACGGTCGGCACGTCCGACGGATGGACATCGTCGAAGGCCATCTCTTCGACCGAGCCGAGATCGATCCCGTCGGTACCGACAGGTTCTTCCGTCGACACGAGGTGGGCCACTGCGCGGGCCTCGTCCGAGTCGGGGTCGACCTCGACCAACGCCGAGCGGAGCGACGCGACCTCGTCGCTCGCCTCCACATCGTCGAGGATCTCCTGGAGGGTCGAGAGCGCGACGACGTTCCCGGGATCGAGTTCGAGCGTCCGCCGAGCCGCCAGTTCCGCTTCGGCCGTCAGCCCCTGCGAGTGGTACAGCCGCGTGGCCACGACATGACCGGTCGCGAAGTCGGGAAGCCGCGAGGTGCCGTCCGACACGAGATCGAAGGCTTCCCGGATCTCCCCCTTCTTGAGGAATGCGTCCGCGAGGGGCGCGAACGCCAATCCGTCCGGGTCCCGCTCCGACCAGAAGATGGACTGTAGGGTCCGGATCTCGAGATCGAGGGCTTCGGACACGCGAACTCCGCGGTTTCGGGCCAGAGGGGGTAAATCCGCCAAACGCCGGAAGATACGGATCATAAAAATTACAAGTCAACGAAAATCTCGGCGCGACTCCGGGCGATCGACGCCGACGGGGTGCGCCCGGGAACTGTCGGGCGCGGGGTGCGTAACGAAGGTCCGGTCCAGGGTCGGGTCGGGGGATCCGTTGAGAGCCCGAAGCGGAGCGGTTATCCTTCCGGGCCTTGTTTTTACGGTGTTTCGACGGGACGTCGTGCGGGAGACGACATGCCATGATGCGTCAAATGCGAGA
The DNA here is from genome assembly GCA_030430625.1 of Gemmatimonadota bacterium. Lineage (GTDB taxonomy): Bacteria > Gemmatimonadota > Gemmatimonadetes > Longimicrobiales > Gaopeijiaceae > UBA2589. The sequence goes on along the minus strand of JAUIKL010000010.1, from coordinate 33,452 downwards.
GGCTACGAAGCCGATCATGCTGCTGGCAGCGATCGCCTTCGTAGCGCTCATGGTCTTCGAGTGGGGCATGGACGCCTCCGGCCGCTCAGGCGGTGGGATCGGCGAAATCGGTTCCGTGAACGGAGATGCGGTGATGTACGAGTCGTACATGGCCGCGTATCGACAGATCTACGAGCAGGTCCAGCGGTCGCAGGAAGAGATGATCTCTTCCCAGCAGAACGCGGAGATCGAGGACGCGGCGTTCGACGAGGTCGTGACGCAGCTCCTGATCCTCCAGGAACTCGAGCGGCGCGGGATCACGGTCACCGACCAGGAGATCAGCGACGCCGCCCAGTTCAACCCGCCGGACTACCTCCGTCCCCAGTTCACGCAGGCGGACGGAAGTGTGGATCTGACCGGCTACCAGTCCTTCCTGTACTCCCTGCCTGCCGAGCAGCTGCTCATCCTCGAGGGGTACTACCGGGACGTGATCCCGCGTGGGAAGCTGCTGCGCCAGGTGTCGTCGGGGATCTACATCTCCGACGCCGAGCTCTGGCAGCAGTACCGGGACCAGGTCGAGCAGGTCGAGATCCAGTACGTCCCGATGGATCCGGCCATGCGGTACGACGACGCCGACTTCCCGGTCAGTGACGCCGACATCGAGGCGTACTGGCGCGCGAACCAGGAAGAGTTCGAAGTCCCGGCGCGCGCCAGCCTCAAGGTCGTCGTCCTGGACAAGACGCCGACGGCCGCGGACACCGTGGCCACGGAAGAGCGGGCGGCCGAGATCCGTCAGCGGATCCTCGACGGCGAGGACTTCGCGACGCTCGCTCAGCTCGAGTCCTCCGACCAGAGCACCGCGGCGAACGGCGGAGACCTCGGCGTCTTCCCCAAGAACCTGATGACGCCCCCGTTCGACTCCGCCATATTCGCCGCTCCGATCGGTGAGGTCGTCGGGCCGGTGAAGACGTCTTTCGGCTACCACGTCCTCGAAGTTCAGGACCGTTGGGCAGCGGACAGTGCGCAGGCCCGTCATATCCTCGTCCCGGTCGTTCGGACCGACGACAGTGAGATCGCGCTCCTGAACCTCGCGGATTCGCTCGAGGACCTCGGTGAGTCGATGCCGCTCGATCAGGCCGCGGCGCAGGCCGGACTGACCGCCACGACCATGGACCTGGCTCAGAACTTCCCGTTCATTCCGGGCGCCGGCCAGGTGTCCGAGGGTGCGGACTGGGCGTTCGAGGACGCATCGCCGGGCGATGTCAGCCCGGTCTTCGAGACCTCGACGGCCTTCTACTCGATCGAATTGGTGAGCGCCGAGCCGGAGGGCATCCTTCCCCTGGCCGACGCCACCCCTGCGATCCGCAGCACGCTCCTCCTGGAGAGGAAGATGGAGCGGGCCCGCGTCGAGGCGCAGGATGTCGTCTCACGGGTCCGGTCTGGAGAGGCGCTGGCGAATGTGGCAGCAGACATGGAGTTGGAGGTTCGCAACGCAGGGCCGTTCACACGGAATGACTTCGTTCCCGGACTGGGTCGCCAGAATGCAGCGGTGGGGGCGGCCTTCGGGATCGAACCCGGTGAGGTCAGCGAGGCGGTCTCGACTCCGGCCAACACCTTCATCGTCGAGGTGCTGACACGCACCGATGCCGACTCCACGGCCTGGTTGGCTCAGCGGTCTCAGCAGCGTGAGGCGGCCGTCCAGCAGCGCCAGCAGATCCGCCTGTCGGAGTGGATCGAAGCCCTCCGGAGTTCGGCGCGCATCGTCGACCGACGGGACGTGGTCCTCGTCGAGCCCGACGAAGACGCTCTGCCTCAGATGCCGCTGGGCTTCTGACGGCGATCCGCACGGGTACGACAGCCCGGGCGACGAAAGGCGAAAGGGCCGGGCACCGCGATGCGGTGCCCGGCCCTTCGTCGTTCCCTCTCGCGCCGGCGCCGGTCGGGCGCCGACTACCGACTCAGGTCGTCAGCTCTCGGCGGTCGAGACACTGTCGCTGAGCTTACGGGGCTCACCGTCGTCCGCGGAGCCGGCCGGCTCGGGCGGCGCACTCGTGCGGTGAATCTGGCGGTCGTTGGGCACCTTGAGCTCATGCTCGATCTCTCGCACGGAGCTCTTGAACTCCCTGATCCCCTTCCCGAGCGAAGAGCCGATCTCCGGGAGGCGCTTGGCGCCGAAAAGCAGCAGTACGATGAGGAAGATGAAGACCATCTCCCCCATGCCGAATGATCCGAGTCCCATGCTTCAAATCCTCCAGGAGCGGTGTGCGCTCTCGATCAAATCCATTGCCGTACGATCATCGCAACGATCGCGACGCCGACCAGCGTCAGGACGTTCAACGTCAGTGTAACCGGTCCGAGCACGAAAGCGACAGCCACGAGGTCCACCGACAGTGGCCCGATCGACGCGTCGATCGAGGTGAGGAGGAAGTCCCGCGGTGCACTCTCGGGAATGAACCCCTCGACGAGCTTCGTGAGAAGACCGCCCAGGAACAGTCCGAGAACCAGCGTCCACGCCAACCGGACGGTTCCACGCCGGCCGGTATCAACCAACATACGACCCTTCCCGTCCACGAGTTCCCACTCCCACTTCGATCAGGGTCATCAGCGCCTTCGGTCCACGGCGTAACGGACGGCATCCCGCAGAGCGCGGGTAGCGTCACTGTCGGGGAGGGGCGCCAAAGCCTCCACGGCCCTCTCCGCATAGCGTTGTGCGGCCGCAGCCGCGTACTCGAGTCCGCCTTTCGATACGACGATCTCGACGATTCGGGCGATCTCGTCGTCGGTCGGGTCGACCCGGGTGAAGAAGGCACGGATCTCCCGATCCTCGGCCTCGGACACCCGACTCAGTGCGTCGACCAGGGGGAGCGTCACCTTCCGCTCCCGTAGGTCGTGACCCGTCGGTTTCCCGGTGACGGCCTCGGTCCCCGTGTAGTCGAGCAGGTCGTCCGCGACCTGGAAGGCCATCCCGAGATTGTGCCCGTACGCGGCCAGCGCCTCGCGGTGCTCGGGGGCCCCTGCGATCGCTCCCATCTCACAAGCCGCGGACATGAGCGAGGCGGTCTTGGCCGCGATCAGGCGGTCGTAGTCCTCCTCGGTGAAGTCCAGGGCGTCGTACGAGGCCAGCTGGCGCATCTCCCCGACGGACATCTCGTTGGCCGCGTTCGCGAGCACGCCCAGGGCGTCGAGGTTGCCGATCCTCGCCAGCTCGGACACGGCCCGTGAGTAGAGGTAGTCACCCATGATGATCGCGACCTGGTGCGTCCAGAGCGCGTTCACGGTCGGCAGACCCCGTCGGAGCGCCGAATGGTCGACCGCGTCGTCGTGCACGAGGGTCGCGAGGTGTACGAGTTCGATGGCGGCTGCGAGCGTGACCGAATCCTCGTGCGTGCGCTTGGCGACCCCACTCGACAGCAGCAACAGGGTCGGACGGAAGAGCTTGCCCCTCATGAAGAGGAGATGCTCGTTGACGTCCTCGATGTCGTCGAAGTCGGAGACGACGATCCGTCGAATCTCGTCGCTCACTCCCTCGAGGAGACCTCGAACCGGAGCTTGGATCGCCGAGAGCTCGGGCGGAACACCCTGCACCGTACGCGTCATCGGCCGGACTCCGGCCGCAGCTCATCCATCGTCGTCACCACCGCTAGCGGAGCTCGCGCAGCCGCTCCGTCACGTCGGCGAAGTTGATGTCGAGCGAGAACACCCGGTCGTAGTACTCGACCGCCGACCCGCTGTTACCCAACTCCTCGTAGGCCCGACCGAGGTAGTAGTAGATCCCGACGAGTTCGTCATCGACGGTGTTGGCCGCCTGAAGAGCCCTCTCCAGGGAGCGAACGGCCGCCTCGGGCTGACCCATCTCGATGAAGGTCTGCCCCATGAGCTCGTAGGTCGGCAAGTGGTCCGACGAGGCGCGCAACGCGGCCTGGAAGGATCCGATGGCCTCGTCGAGAAGCCCCATCTCCTTGTACGCGGTCCCCAGGTCGTAGTGGGCGCGAACGTCGCTCGCCTCCAGGTTCTCGGACACCTTGTCCTTGAACTGGGAGAGCATCTTCGCGAAGTCGGCCTGCTCGTCACCGGTGGGCTCTTCGTACGCCACCGTGAAGCGCGTCGACTTCTCCTGCGTGTCACCGAGGATCATCGCTCCGAGGTCGACGAAGCCACCGTCATCGGCTGGCTTCGATTCGGCCGCGGGCGGAGGGGTCGGTTCGGGGGCCGGCGGTGCGGGGGGCGCCGGCTCGGGCGTCGCTTCCACGATGCGCTCCGGCGTCGCAACGGGCACATCGGGCTCGGGCCTATCGGGCTGTGGCGTCGAGAACGTCGGCTCCGGCAGGCCCGGGAGTGCGTCGGACACGATCCCACTCGCGTCCTCGGCCATGTCGGAGAACTCGTCCTGCGCGTCTTCGACCGCACCTTCGATCGTAGAGGACACCTCGTCCTCGGCGTCGCCCACCACACCCGCCATGGCGTCGAAGGCATCCTCGAGTCCCATGGCCGGCGTGTCGTCGTCCGTCTCGGCCGACACGTCATCACCGTCGGCATCGTCGCCGAAGTCGATCGTCGGGATCGAAACCGGTTCGTCATCGAAGCCAGGGAGCGGATCGGCCGTGCCTTCGTCGCCCGGCAGATCGACATCCATCATCGGAAGCTCGTCAGCAGCGGACTCCGCCGTCGAGTCGAAGTCGTCGGCGGCCGACTCGAGGGTCGACTCGAAGGAATCGGCAGCCGACTCCAGTGCGTCGGACGCGGACTCCATCATGTCCGACGCCGACGTGTCGACGTCGAAGTCCATCCCGGGCAGCTCGACAGCTCCCACGTCCGCGGACGCATCGTCGGCGTCGGCCAGAACGTCTTCACCGAAGGTCGGAAGGGGTTCGGCCTCCCCGGCGTCGTCGTCTCCCAGGTCCATCATCGGAAGTTCGAAAGCGTCGTCGTCACCGGTCGCATCGTCGGAATCCGACGACTCGGCATCGCCCGCGCCCGCCTCGATCTCGAAGCCACCGAAGTCGGTTCCGACATCGCCGGTCTCGGCCGCGGCTTCCTCCACGGCTCCCTCGAGCCCGATCGACACCTCTTCGTCCGAGCCGAGCGAGAAGGCGTCGTCACTGATTCCGATCTCGCCGAAGTCGGCCATGATCTCGCCGTCGGACGACACCGAGGTCGGGGCCGCCCCGCCGGCCGCCAGGTCGGCATCCGGCTTCAGGTGGAGGATGCGCGTGGCGAGGTCCTCGACCTTCTGGTGATCGCCCAGCGTCTCGTAGTGACGGCGCACGGTCAGCAGCTGCTCGACGGCCTCGTCGACCATGCCTTGGGACGCCATCTGCTCGGCGACGGTCATCCGGACCCCGATGTCGTCCGGTGCCAGATCGCAGAACTCGATCAACGCACGGAAGGACTCGGTCAGGTCCCCCGCCTGCTGCATGCGCTCGGCATAGGTAAGGAAGTTCGTCCGCGCGTCCGGAATGAAGCCCTGCTCAGCGCGGATCTGGCCGATGACCAGGTAGGCGCGATGCCGGTCGGGCACGTTTCGGATGATCTTCTTGCAGACGGCGATGGCGTTGTTGGGGAGGTACGCCTCCCGATACAACTCCACGGCCTTCTCGTAGTGCTCCACCGCCGGGTCGACCTTCCCTACGCGCACGTAGAGGTCTCCCACACGGTTGTAGAGCCCGATGTCCACCTGCTCCTCTCTGGCCAACTCGGCCAGTGCCTTGTCGTACTGCTCGAGGGCTTTCAGCCATTCCTCGTTCTGCTCGTGCTTACGAGCTTGCTGCTTGAGCGACTCGATGCTCATTCGGCGGTGTCCGGGGTCTGCGCCTTACCGAGACCGGCGAGGTAGGCAGAGAGGCGATGGGAGAGCACCCGGGCGGGTCCCGGGTCACGAAGTCCTAATCTGTCCGCGGAATCGGGAAGCACAAGGGTATCGGGCATCATACCAATGACTTCCGTCTCCTCGACCTGCCCTCCGAGGTGGTGGACTTCGGCCTCGATCGCGTCGAACACCGCCATGGGGGAGGTGGTGAAAGGGTCCTCCAGATTCATCGAAACCTGAACCCGGTCCTGCTCCGCAAGATGCAGGCCCAGTGCCCGCAGCCCGGGGAAGCCGCCGTCCCGTTCACGGATGGCTACCGCGATGTCGCGGGCGTCCGCGACCGTCAAGCCGGATACGAAGACGTTCCAGGCCAGAAGTATCGGCCGGGCGCCCACACACGCGATTCCGGCGGTAGGGTGCACGCCCTCCCTGCCCCCGTCCTCATCCGGTCGTCGCCCTTCCGGCCACCCGGCCTGCAAGGCCTCGAAGCCACCGCGCCTGAGCGCCGCCAGCCCACGCCCCGGAGGGTCTGCGGCGGCACCGTAGTACCAGACGGGAAGCCCCAGCCGCGAAAGACGTCGTCCCACCCGGTGGGCCGAGGCCACGGCATCGGCCATCTCGAGCTCGTGGAGCGGCACGAACGGCAGGACGTCGAGCGCTCCGACCCTCGGGTGGACCCCGCGGTGCGTGCGGAGGTCGATCGACTCGATGGCGCGTTGTGCCAGCGCCACCGAGGCATCCTCCACGTCCCCCGGCTCACCGATGTACGTGATCACCGACCGGTGGTGGTCCCCGTCGGACGACCAGTCGAGGACATCGACCGGGTAGGAGGCTACGGCGTCGACGAGGGCCGAGACCGCAGCGGCATCCCGCCCTTCGGACAGGTTCGGGACGGCTTCTAGAACACGAGGCATCTTCCAAGCTAGTCGAAACGAAGACGGGCCGGGCGATGTCGCCCGGCCCGTCTGGTCCCTCGATCAGGCGGCGCTCACGCCGGCGGCGGCGCCAGGTTGGGGTTGCCCGCCTGAAGCTGGTACGCCCAGTCGAAGATCATGAGCGCGTCGTCGTTCTGGTCGAAGCCGAGGAGGCTGACCCGGATGACCCCGTAGTGGATCAGGCCGTCGTCACCCACGACCCGGAGGACATAGCTCTCCTGCGTCGTGATCGACACGTCGGTCGTCGAGTACCCCGACGTCGGAGCCACCGCCACGTCGACACAGTCCGCGTCCGACGCCACGCCACACTTGAGTGCGGTCGTCGCGAAGCCCGTCGGGTAGATCGCGGCGTCCGGCCCGGGGACCAACCACCACCCGTCCACGTCCGTCTCCAGGCGGAAGTGACGTCCCGCATCGTCGCCGTCGACGACAGGGAGCGTCCCCTCGTCCTCGGCGAAGCGGAATCCGGAGTTCGCCGCAGCGTCGAAATAGTCGTAGACGTATTCGCCACTGAAGTCCGGACGAGGCGTGCCTTCCCCGCTCACACTGCCCCCGCTCTCGTGTCCGTCGGCGTCGACAGCCGACACGTAGTACCGGTACGTCCCGCCGTTCACGGCCAGAAGGTCGAGGAAGCCCTCCGAGTCGGTCTCACCGAGGAGGAACGAGTCCGACCCGTCCTCCAGGTAGATCTTGTAGTGGGAGAAGTCGTCGGCATCGCGAGAACCCGCCCCCCACGTCACGAAGTTGGCGTTGTCCAACGCCACCACCGAGGGAGCGTCCGGGACGGGCGGCGGATCGAAGACGGGAACGAAGATCTGCGGGATCGTCGCGGCGTCCGTCTCCACGCCACCGGCACTGACCGCAGCGACCAGATACTCGTACGTCTCCCCGCCGACGACGTTGATGTCCTCGTACAGGCAGAACGAATCGATGCAGCTCGTCACCTCGGCGGTGAAGAACCAATCCGAGTCGGTGACGCGGCGGGAATAGATCCGAAAGACCTCCCCGTCCCACGCTGGCCCCAACTCCCACGTCACACTGACCGACCCGGCGTAGTAGGTGGCGGCCACGGCGCGGGGCGCGTCGGGTGCGCCTCCCGGGCCTGGGTCGTCCACCACGATCAGGTCGTTGTCACAGGCTGCCATGGCAGCCACCAACAGCAATGAAGTCACCCCAGCGCGTCTCATTCGCTCCTCCTCATCCGACCGGCGTCCCCACCCTGGAGCGCATTCGGTCTACTCGTGGTCACTTCATCTGGCACAGCCCGTACCAAAACCTAAATGCTTACCGAGTAAGGGGATAAGGATTTCCCTCCCTCCCGAATCGTCCTCTGGAGAGGACGGTCAGGTTCGTCGCGACCGGACAGTCGAAGTGCGGCGCGAGCCGCACGAGCTACCGCTCCGACGAAGGGAGGCCGAGGTCGAGGTTCCGCTGCTTGTAGTCGAACTTGAGGTCCCGGTTGTCGAGCAGGGATACCTCGAAGCGGAAGGTCCAGTTGCCCGTGGCCGTCTGCAGGAAGTCGAAGTTGGCCTGCCATCGGTGCAGGTCCCGTGTGAGACGGATCGTATGGTCGTTGAAGGCCTGCGCCTCCAGGTCGTACGCGGTCTGCCAGCTAACGCTCCAGTTCTCGGTCGGCTCGAGCCGAAGCGTACCACTGAGCATCTGGGACAAGAGCCGCGTGCCGTCCGGAATTCGGGGCCGCTGCAGTGCGTAGCTGACGTTGGCCGTCCAACCGCCCGTACTGCCGCGACTCTGCGGCGTGGCCCGGGTCGGTGCCTGCCCGGCCACGGGCACGATCCGGGACTCGTCCCCCACCCCGCCGAAGTCCACCGGTTCGGAGCCGTCGGGTTCGGTCGACTCGACCGAGTCCTCCCCACCACCTCCGAACAGCCAGCGAAGGATCGACGAGTTCGAGCCGAACGAGAAGCCGAGGTTCATCGACGACAGGTGAGGCTTGAACAGGCGTTCCGTGAGGTTCTGCTGGTCGTCGTAGGTGTCCTCGAACAGCTCGTGCCCGACCGAGATCGAGAGTCCGCGCAGGTAGTCCGAGGAGAACTGGTTGGTCAGTTGCAGGGACTCGAAACCCGCCAGGGGAAAGCCGACCGAATCGGCCTGCACGAAGTCGTAGTCGATGACCGACATCCGCCAGGCGAGTAGTGTCACCGACGGAGTGGTCTGCATCCGCTGGGGCCCCCCGTCCTGGGCTCCGACCGCGGGGGGTGCCGGCCCACCCGGCGGCGCGCCGGGGAGTTCCTCCGCGCCAGCGGCCGGGACGATGGGAAGGCCGTCGGGCCCGATCTCCGGACCGGGAGCCGGCGCCTGCCCGGACTCGCCTTCTTCGTCCGAGCGCCGCTTGGCCTCGAACGTCTGCGTCAGCGAGACCGAGATCGTGTTGCGCGGCTGAAGTGCGCGCGAGCCGAAGACGAGGCGCTGCAGATCACTGGGCGTCGACTCCGGACTCCAATTGTAGTCGAACGACGGCGAGATCTTGTGGCGGATGGCCTCGAACGGACCGAAGCCCCCGAAGAAGCCGTAGATGTCGGTCTTGAGCTGGGCCCCGAACGACATCCGTCGGGGCCCGGCCACGAAGTTCTGCGCAAGCGAGTCCGTGTCCGACCGAAACATGTTGCCGGACATCGTCAGACGCGGCGTGAGTGTCGTCGACCCGATCAACTGCTGTTGGTACCCCACCCCCACGTTCCACCCGAGGGTGGCGTCGGAGACGTCCCGAGCGGGGGCTCCGAGGAGCAGCGTCGACGGGTCCGCCGAGTCGCCGACCACGAGCAGCGCCTCGGGCACGTCGAAGGTGCGGTCCTCGGACAGGTCCACCGATTGCGAGAACGTCAGGTTCCCGATGCTCAGGTTGCTACGGGCGTTCCCCGCACGCGACTCGGAGTCGAGGACGCTCTGGCTGAAGATCGTGTCCGGCTCCGTGCGATCGAAGGCGTTCCGGCGGAAGCCCGCCGACCCCGACCACGTCATGTTGTTGTAGAACGACGCCTCGCTCGAGGGGGCCGAGAAGAGGGTGATCGGCGAGAGCGAGAGGTTGGCCGACGGCATGAGCCATTCGGTCCGATCATCCGACAGGTACTGCTTGCGACTGGCCGACAGGGAGAGGGAGCCCCAGTCGAAGCGCCTGTTCAGACCGGCGTTCGAGTCGATCGACTGCGTGACCTCCTGGGGATTGAACGAGTTCTGCCGAACGAAGTCGTTGTTCGAGACGAACCGACCCGAGATCTGGAGTCGGGTTCGCTCGTCGATCTCCCACGAGTGCTGCGTGTCGACCGCCAGCTCCGTCGAGTTGTCGGCGTTCCAGTAGTGTCGAAACGCCACGTTCCCCTGCAGGAACTGCTTCCGGACGTTGTAACGGAGTGACCCCGTCAGGTTGAAGAAGGTCTCGCTGAACCAGTCGAAGCTCGTCAGGGCGTCGAAGTACTCACTGGCGGCCCAGTAGAAGCCGACGTTGCTCACGCGCCGACGGTAGCCCCCCGAGGTTCGGACGATGTCGTTCACGCTGAAGCGCGGCGTCAGCAGCCCGGAGGAGCGACCTCGCGCCAGGCTCTGCGCCATGAACGGCAACCACGCCACCGGGACGTCGGCGAAGTAGAGCGTCACGTCCTTGGCCACAAGGACGTTCCCGTTCACGATCTTGATCTCGCCGGTCTGGAAGTGGTAGTGGGGCTCGTCGATGTCGCACGAGGTGAAGTGGGCCAGCGCCATGAAGGTCGAGTCCTGCGTGGCGTAGTGGATGTCGCCATCCACGTCCCAGTTCGTTCCCTGCTGCTGCCACGACGTCTGGGCCTCGTACGCGGTCGCCCGCTGCTGGTCGAGCGAGTAGATCATCTGAGCCGCGTTCACGGGATCGGCGTCCGGGGGTGTGAACGTCGTCATCCCGGTGCCGCGAATCATCCCACTCGACTCGTCGAAGGTGATCGTCGAGTCCGCCTCGAAGACCGACCCCTCCTGGACCACCCGGGCCCGCCCGGACTCGGCGGCGCGCAGGACCAGGACCCGCTCCCGGGCACCGAAGTCCGCGGCCTCACCGTCGTATTCGATCAACGAGTAGCCCGGCATGCGCATGAGGGCCGTTGCGATCGTATCCATCCCGACGCCGATCCGATTTCCGTCGGCCGCGGCTGCCAGGCGCACGGAGTCCTGCACGTAGAGGATACTGTCCGCGCCCGGTAGACGGTTGAGGCGGTTCAGCCGCTCCAGAATGGCCAGCCGGGTCGAGTCGGTGGCGACCGAGTCCGGCACGGGGACGACGGCACTGCTGTCGGCCCGGGTCGAATCCACCTGTGCCGCCAACGGGGCGCCCGAGACGAGCGCGCCGAGCACGAACGCTGCGACCGCGTACAGGCCCCGCCGACTCATCCGCGCGTCACTCCCGCTCGACCGAATCCGGTGGCGGGTCGAGCCTGGCCTCGTAGCGGGCCTTCCGCTCTGCCTCCTGCTCCGCTTCCCACTCGGCGTCTCGCTTGGCCCGACGCCGATACACACCGACCGAGAGGAAGATGCCCAACTCGTAGAGGAAGAGGAGGGGGATCATCATCATGACCGTCAGCATGACGAGGTCACCCGGAGTGATGAAGCTGGCCAGGATCGTGATGATGACGATGGCGTGCCGTCGCTTGGCTCGCAGGAAGGCCGGCGTGACGACACCCATGAGGCTGAGCGCCAGGATCGCGATCGGGAGTTCGAAGACGGCCCCGAATGCGAAGAGCATCTTGATGACGAAACCGAGCGTCGCGTTGATCTCGAGCGTGGCTTCGAGGGACTCCGAGAGGAAGGCCTCGAAAAAGGCCAGCGTCACGGGAAGCGCGACGAAGTAGGCCAGGGCCACGCCGCCGATGAAGAGAAGCAACCCCAGGTAGAGGGCCGGAACGATGGCCCGTTTCTCGTCCTTCTCCAGCGCTGGCGAAAGGAAAGACCAGAGGTGGTAGACCAGGATGGGTCCGGAGAGGATGAACCCCCCGTAGATCGCCAGACGAAGCGTGACGAAGAAGGGGTCGGCCGGGGAGAGATAGATCAGCTGGAGGTCCGGACTCTCCAGGGCGTCCCGGATCGGTGCCACCAGCAGCTCGAGTACCTGGAAGTAGTACACGAGGCCGAAGGACGCGGCCGCGCAGGCGATGAACGCCAGAAGGGACCAGAGGATGCGCCAGCGCAGCTCCTCGAGGTGGTCCAGGAAGGGCATCTCGCCCCGTGGGTTACGTAAGGCCATCGACGTGGCGGAGCTCAGATGGGCATTTCGACCTGGTTGCGGCGCTCCGCCTCGCGCTTCTGCGCCGCCGCCATCTCATCGACGAACTCTTGGAACTCGCCGGCGTCCTGGAAGTTCCGGTACACGGACGCGAAGCGCACGTAGGCCACGCGGTCGATCGGCTTGAGCCGATCCATGACCAGGGCGCCGAGCCGGATACTCGGCACCTCGACACCGGCCTCACGCGAGAAGGCGTCCTCGATGTCGTCCACGAGGCGCTCCATCTCCGAGGCGGAGACGGGACGTTTCGCGCACGCGACCTTCACGCTGAGGAGCAGCTTCGCGCGGTCGAAATCTTCGATGGCACCGGAACGCTTGAGAACCTGAATCGGACGCTCTTCGACGTACTCGTACGTCGTGAAGCGCGCTCCGCAGACCGTGCACTCGCGCCGACGACGGACGGCCCGCCCCCCGCGACTGGCGCGGGTGTCGACGACCCTGTTTTCCGTGGCGTCACACTGCGGACAGCGCACGCCTCAGCTCCGCGTGCGGCTCATCGGCCCCCGATCTCTTCGAGATCTTCTCGGGCCAGCATCGCCATCGGCGAATCCGGATACGTGTTGATGATGCGCTCGAACGTCTGGCGCGCCCCTTCGAGGTCGTCGAGGCGCACCTGCAACGACCCGATACGGTACAGGGCGGCCGGGACCTGCTCGTGCGTCGGGAAGAGCGCCTGGATCTCCTGGAAAGCCGCCAGAGCGTCCTCGGGGCGGTCCTGCTGCTCGAGGATGTCGGCCAGGTAGAAGTGCGCCTGCGGAACCCGCGGGTCTTCCGGGTACTGGGTCAGGAAGTCGTTGAACGCCGTGCCGGCCGTGTTCAGCGAGCCTCGGCCCAGCTGCTCCCGGGCCACACCCCACAACTCGTCCGCACCCCCGCCCACGAGGGATTCGCCATCGGTCATCCCCTGGCTCGACTCGACGCCGGGGCCGAACGTCGTGGGCGCTCCACCCGCTGCAGGCGCGCCGCGACGCATGTTGGCCAGCTGGTCCCGAATGCTGCTCAGCCCGCGCTGATTCTCACCCGTGATCGCCTCGATCCGGGTCAGGGCCTGGTTGATCAGCTGGAGTTGGCGGTTGATGTCGCCGCGCAGGTCGAACATCTGGTCGCCCTGCGTGCGCAACGTGTCCTGCGTCTGGAGCGTCTGTGCCCGGATCTCGGCCATGAGCGAGTCCTGGCGCTCGGCCATCGTACGCAGCTCGTCTTGAAGCTGACGGACGTCGCCCTTCATGGCGCAGCCGCTGGACGCGACGGCGACGGCCGACATCGTGAGGAGGCGGGCCGCCGTTCGAGAGTTCAGAATCTTCATCATATGCACGGACCCCTCCCCCGGATCGACCGGAGGAGGGGCCTCGTAAAGGACATCGACTTACTGGCCGGGGTTGATCGCGTTCCCGCCGGCCGTGATCACGAACTGGCCACGCCGGTTGCGTGCCCAGGCGCTCTCCGTGCTGCCCTGCTGCAGCGGACGGCCCTCACCGAACGAGACGATCTCGAACCGGTTCTCGTTCAGGCCGAAGCCCACGAGGAACTGGCGGATCGCCTCGGCGCGGCGGTTGCCCAGGGCCATGTTGTATTCGGTCGAACCACGCTCGTCGGCGTGCCCCTCGATCCGGATCTGGACCTGCGGGCTGCGACGGAGGATCTCGACCTTCGCGCGGAGCGCCGTCTCGGCGTCGTTGCGGATCTCGGACATGTCGTAGTCGAAGAAGACCATCTCCTCGAGCGTGGCGCGAGCCGCGGCGATGGCGCGCTGACGCGCCTCCTCGGCACGACGGCGCTCGGCCTCTTCCTCGGCGAGACGCCGGCGCTCTTCCTCGGCGCGGCGCACGGAATCCTGATAGCGCGCGAGCGAGTCAGCGTCGGGCTGCGGCGGAGGCGGCGGGGGCGGCGGATCGCCACCGCAGGCGCCCACGAGGAGCGTGGCTGCGAAAACCGTTACGAAGAAACGACGGACGATCATCCCATCTCCAGGGTTGAACGTAGTGAGAAAGTAACCGAACGAGCGTGCTCGGCGTCGCGCTCCGGGAAGAAGCTAACGCCCTTTTTTCGGTAAAGAAGTCCCGTTGCGATATAGGTCCAATGGCGGAGAAACGCAACGTTCTTCGCACGTCCTTCCACCACACTCCGTGGGGGCGGGAACGTTTGTTTACCGAACATACGGTGTGACCGACTCCGTCAACGAGCCGGGAGGGACGGTGACCAATCGGGCAGGTCCACCCTGCGACCTCCGATCAGGGAGCGGATGCGACCCGTGGTCACGTCCGCGATCATCAGACCGAAGCCCCAACTGCGTTCGCCCGCAAAGACGATGTGCCGGCCGTCCGGCGCCCAGGAAGGCGCTTCGTTGTTGCCTTCCGACGTGAGCTGACGGAGCACGCGACCACCGTCCGCGAGGTTCGCGACGAGAATGTGGTAGCGACCCGCACGGTCGATTCGACCGTGGAACGCGACCAGATCACCGTGGGGAGACCAATCGGGTCCGGCGTAGAAGCCACCTCCCCCGTACTCGTAGGGAGAGAGCGTCTCGGCACTCCCGCCCTCGGACGGCATCATCATCACCTGCGGGACGTGATCCCCGAACCGCATCGTCATGAACGCCATCCACCGCCCGTCGGCGGAGTAGGTCGGTCCAACGTCGTACCACGGTCCGCCCGACAGGAAGGACAGACAACAGTCCTCCTCCAGGTTGTACGTGAAGATCCCGCTCTGCGTGCTGCTTCCGTTCACCGTGAAGGCCAGCGTGCGGCCGTCCGGGTGATACGTCGGGGTGATGTAGTCCCCCTTCCCCCGCACCTCGGGGAGCATCCGCTCGTTCCGGCCGAACCGATCGACCTCGTAGATGCGCGGGACGCCTAGCTCCTTGAACGAGGAGAAGGCGATGCGATCTCCGTCCGGCGACCACGTCGGCGATTCGGTCAGGTCGTTGTAGTAGGTGACCCGCTGGAGGTTCTCCCCGTCGGAGTCGATGACGTAGATGTCTTTGTTGCCGTCGTTGTCGTACATCGTGAACGCGATGCGGCTCGCGGCCATACCGGGGTCCCCCGTGGCCCAGCGCACGACCTCGTCCGAGCCGCGGTGCACGGACATCCTGAAGTCCTCGTCCGTGTCGCCGGGAAGCTGGAAGCGCCCCTGCTCCCTGACTTCGCCGTACACGACGTCGTGGAGCTCGAGGTTCACCACGTATCCGTCACCCGCACCCTCGACCTCGCCCGTCACGAGCCAGACGGCACCGAGGCGATCCCAGAGCGCGTAGTCGACCTCGGAGCCGATGAAGGCATCGGGGATCGAGTCCAGCACCTCGAAGCGATCGGAGTTGCGGAGGTCCCGACCGACGATCGCCTCGACCTGGGCCGCGATCGCATCGCCACCGAAGCTGCCGCGGAAGGGTTGGATCGCCAGAGCCGGCACATAGGTGTTGGAGTAGAAGAGCCCCAACTCGACGCCGGGCAGCTCGTCCTGGGCCTCCGCGGCCGAAGCCGAAACGGCGCCCACCACCCACGCGAGCGCGACGGCTCGCGACATCACTCGTACCACGTTCACAACACGGCTCACGCGCATCTACCTCGTCAGACCTCGGAATCGTTGTTCGGCGAGCGGAGCGGCGGTCTCCGGCTCGAGCGCGGCGGCGTCGGACGACACGGAGCGTGCGTCGTCGCCGCGCGGGAAGAAGGTGAAGCGGATCGGAAAACGATCGTACGGCAGATCCTCGGGCAGAGGTCCGAAACGTCCCCGATCGCCCGCACACTCGATCGCCTCCATCGCCTGGAAATCGAAGCGGGTGTTGCCCGAACGCGCCACGAAGTCGGTGCCCTCGACGGTGCCGTCTCGCTTGATGTAGAAGAACACCGACGCCTGGAGGTTCCCGCCTTCGGTCGGCCGGAAGCAGCGCTGGATCTGCCGGATGATGTTCTCGTAGTACTGCGGGTAGTCCCTCTGGAGACCGGCCATGCGGACCTCGATCCCCTCGCCGCTCTCCTCGGTCACCTCTTCCGGCTCGACCGGCGCCTCGGCCACGACCGTCTCCTCCGCGGCCTCGACCGGAGCCTCACTCTCGGGCTCGGGTTCCTCCTCGACGGGATCGGGCTCCTCCTCCACCTCGACGGGCACGATCTCCTCGGGCTCCGGCTCGGGCGGTGTCGGCTCCGGCTCGGGGTCCGGGCGCTCGACCACCAGCTCCTCGGTGGCCTCGACGACCTCTTCCGACACCTGGGCCGGAGGTGGGGATACAATCTCGATCTCGTAGGTGATGAACTCGATCTCGGGTGGGCCCGCATAGGCCGAACTGGCCCACGCGATGCCGACGATCGCCGCGTGCAAGGCGACCGACTTGGCCATCGAGCCGCGGTCGAAGGGGTCGAGGGTCCGACGTCGAGCCATCGGGTCAGCGACCTCTCGGTGCGGGTTCGCCGACGACCGACCACGCGACGCCCGCGTTCTGAACCGTCGACATCACGCGCATCACAGGCCCCCACTCCGCGACAGAGTCGGCCCGGATGTACACCCGCTCGACATCACCTCCGATGAGCTGGGCGAAACCGCCCTCGAACTCCTCGATCGACACCGGCGTCTCTTCGACGTACACGGTGTTGTCGGCGGTGACGGTGACGAAGAAGGGCGTGTCCTGGGAGGTCAGCGGCTGCACGTCGGCACGCGGAATCGCGACCTCGATCCCACCCTGCAGGATGGGCGCCGTGATGATGAAGATGACAAGCAGGGTAAACGCCACGTCCACGAGGCTCGTGACGTTGATGTCCGCGTTCAGCGGGAGATCGCCCCGCCCTCCTCCGCCGCCCCTGCGTCCGGACCCCAGAGACGCCATATCAGACCCGGCCCTCCCGGGCCAGCGTGCCGATGAACTCGCTCGAGAAGCCCTCGAGTTCACCGCTGACCAGGTTCAGCTTCACGACGAAGTGGTTGTAGGCGATCACCGCCGGGATGGCGACCGCCAGCCCGGCCACCGTCGTCATGAGTGCCTCGGCCACACCCGGCGCCACGGCCATGATGTTACTCGATCCCGCCGACGTGATCCCGAGGAAGGCGTTCATGATGCCGATCACCGTCCCCATCAGCCCCATCAGGGGAGACACGGAACCGATGACCGCGAGCCAGCCCAGGCCCAGGGCCAATTCGTCACGCTCCTCGGCCTCTTCCTTTTCCAGAACCAGCCGCAGCGCTTCGAGTTGGGTCAACGAGAGCCCCTGTGTCGGTGGCGCCCCTTCGCGAAGCGCTCCGGGCCGCAGCTCCGAGAAGAAGTTGACCCCCTGTCGGAACACACGCCCGTACGGTGAGTCGGGCAGCGAGAGGATCGCCTTGTACGCGTCCTCGAGGCGCTGCGCACGCTCCATGTAGTCCAGGAACTGATCGCCCTGCTTGCGCACTGCATGGAACTGCCGGGACTTCCTGAAGATCAGCCACCAACTCGAGATGGAGGCGACCGCCAGGATCCCGAGAACGATCTTCGTCGGTAGCGTGGCACCGATCACCATCTCGACCGCCGTGGTCGGCGGTCGGAGCTGAAGGAAGAACGTCGGCAGGTTCATGAACCACTCCCGGCGCGCTGCGCGGCGATGTACTCGTACGTCTCACGCAAGCCCTGTTCCAGGGTGCCGCCGGGCGCCCACCCGTGGGAGCGGATCAGCGACGAGTCTAGAGTGCTGTGACGGAGTTCACCCTTTCGCGCCTCCTCGTGATTCAGGGGCTCGGAAGAGCCGGCGATCTTCTGCAGCGTCGCGGCCAACTCGAGCACGCTCGTGCCGACGCCGGTCCCGACGTTGAAGGCGCGGCTGTCGAGTCCCTGCCCGTCACCGAGCTCGACCGTACTGGCCAGCATGTTGGCGGCCACGACGTCCTTCACGAAGACGTAGTCGCGCGTCTGCTCGCCGTCCCCGAACACGGTCAGCGCCTGCCCCTTCTGCAACCGCGTGCAGAAAATGGCGACGACCCCGGCCTCGCCGTGGGGGTCCTGACGCGGACCGAAGACATTCGAGTAGCGGAGCGCCACGTACTCCATCCCGTGGATGGAGCGGTAGTAGTTGAGGTAGAACTCACCGCCGAGCTTCGTCACTCCGTAGGGCGACAGGGGAAGCTTGGGTGCACCCTCGGGCGTAGGAATCTGCTCGGGCTCGCCGTAGACGACTCCGCCGCTACTGACGAAGACGACCCGCTTGGTGCCGACCTCGCGCGCGCCCTCGGTGACGTTGAGGAGTCCGAGAAGGTTGATCTGCGCGTCCTTCTCCGGATCGGAGACCGAGACGCGGACGTCGATCTGCGCCGCGTGATGGTTCACGATGTCGAACCGCACCTCCCGGAAGAGGTCACGGACACCCGCGTCGCGAATGTCCATCTCCACGAAGTGCGCGGCGTCGTTCACGTTGGCGCGCTTCCCCGAGGAGAGGTTGTCGAGCACCCACACCTCGGCTCCGGAGGCGATGTACGCGTCCGTGACATGGCTCCCGATGAAACCCGCGCCGCCGGTGACCAGGACTTTCCTTTTCGTCGTCATCTATGTGTCGTGTTGCTGTTCGAGAGGGTCGCGGGTCGGCGCCCTGACAGACACCGCCGCGCGTCGAGAGATCCAGTTACAAAACGAAGCCCCCGTCGGCCGAAACCGACGGGGACCCGGGAAGAGCGGAGGTCGGCGAGGGCTGAGTCGTCCTCGCCACTATCCTCAGCGCATCTTGTTGGCGAGGCGGACGACCACTCCCTGCCGGAAGACGTTGTCGGCCATCGAGAGAACGCGCGCCGCCGCAGTCGTCTCCGTGACACCGATGACCTGGAGCAAGCCGTCTTCGGCCGTCGGGATCGACCGCCCGTAGAGAACGAACTCGTCCCCGACCATGATCCCGTCGTCCGACCCCAGATCGAGGAAGGCGACGTGTCCGATGTCGTTGATCGTCTGCTTGCCGGAGAAGCCCATGATCATGGCTTCGGAGCCACCGGATACGGCCTCGGCATAGTCCCCGGCTTCGATGTCGTACCCCGGAAGCGCGCCGACGAAGTCACCCGCGAGGACCCGGTCGTACTCCTTGGTGACGATCGCGACGACCTCACCGTTTCCGATCGTCTGCACCGTCGCGACGCCGGTCGGAATGACAACCTGTCCTACGGAAGGAATCGTGTGGGCTACCCGGAAGAGTTGGAGGTTGGCTCCGACACGGGCCGGGGACGGCATCGCGATCCGGATCCGCTCGTACGACCGGAGCGAGTTGGACCGGTTGCCGCGTTCGGCGTGCCCGAGGATCCGGCCCTGGTTCTCCGGCTCACCTTCGAGTCCCATGAGCCACGGAGCCGAGTAGACGGCGTCCCGCGACACCGGAGGCCGCTCGAAGCGCATCGCGGCCTGAACCTCGATCGCGGCCTCTTCGACCGTGTTGTCGTAGAAGACCGTTCTGGCCCCTTCCGTGACCGGACGGGCCCGTCGCAGACCGAAGGGCACGAGGTCGACCGGTACACCGTCGACTTCACCGGACATCCCGGAACCAGCGCCCGTGTCGGCCATCGGCTCGACGGGTGTCGCGGGTCCCGCGGCACCACCGGGGAGTCCCGGAATCACCAGGACTTCGTCGGGATAGATCCAGTTCGGATCCTCCACGACACCCTGGTTCGCGTTCCAGATCGTGCGCCATTCGTACGGGTTCGAATAATACCGCTGCGCAAGGTCCCACAACGTGTCGTCATCGACGACAGTATGGGTTCCCTGCGGCTCTTGGCCGAGAGCAAAAGTCGGAAGAATCAGGACTGCGACGACGGCCGCGGCCGAGCGAACCATAGGGGCTCCTTCGGCAAGTAGGACAAGGGCTTTGCACCCACGGAGTTCTGACCGAAGATATTCGTCTCCGGTCCGGGAGGTCAACGCATTTTTTCGAATTGACTTCATATGTTTATCGCGGGATCTCCGAGGCCAGCGATACGTAGCGTCCATGCCCGACAACGACGTGGTCCAGGACCGGGATCCCCAGCGCCCGTCCCGCCTCGGCGAGCTGGCGCGTAACGGCTCGATCCTCGGGGGACGGTGTCGGGTCTCCCGACGGATGATTGTGGACGAGGATCAGACCCGCTGCCCCCTCCATGACGGCCAGCCGAAACACTTCGCGCGGATGGATGAGCGAAGCATCGAGGATGCCCCTCGTGACCAGGACCTCCCGGACCACGTGATGGCGGGCGTTGAGGAGAAGCGTGTGGAACTCCTCCTGGCTCGCATCGCGTAGCCGAGGCCCCATCCGGGCAAAGACATCGGAGGGCCCTCTCACCGGCTCGGCCCGGTTCGGGTCCCGAGTGGCGCACCGGCGCCCCAGCTCGATGGCGGCCACGATCCGAGCGGCTCCCGCACGCCCGATCCCTGACACGCGCTCCAATTGAGCGACATCCACCGCTGCGAGCCGGGTCAACTCGGGGTAGCGAGCGTGGAGTTCATCGGCGATCTGGCGTCCCGATCGACCGCCTCCCCCCGTGCCCACGCAGAGGGTCAGCAGTTCGGGAACGGACAGCCCGGACGGGCCGAAGCGTCGGAGCCGCTCACGTGGGCGTTCGGCGGGAGGCGTGTGGGTCGGCATCGAGCGAACGGTACGCCCGCCGCCGCGCCACGAGGATACCGGTACGCGCCGCTCTCCCCTGGACCGCTCCGATGGCCGGGCTGCCTCCTACAGGTGCAGGACCATTTAGAGGTGCACGACCATCAGGTGGGCGTCTTCCCGCGGGCGGTCGTAGTAGTCCTTCCGCAGCCCCACCCGGGTGAATCCGAAGCTCTCGTAGAGGCGGATCGCGGCGGCGTTCGACGCGCGCACCTCGAGGAAGAGCTCTTCTACGCCACGCACCCTGGCCTCGTCCAGGACGTGTTCGAGAAGGAGACGACCGTACCCCAGCCGTCGATGCCCCGACTCGATGGCGATGTTGGCCAGCTCGCCCTGGTCGAGGATACACCAGAGGACCGAGTAGCCGAGGATTTCACCGTCGGACCCCGTCATGACCAGGATCACGACGCCACTCCGGCCGAGGAGTCCGCCGAAGGTCTCTTCGCTCCACGGGGTCGTGAAGCTCTCTCGCTCGATCTCGGCTACGCGGCG
This sequence comes from Gemmatimonadota bacterium, assembly GCA_030430625.1. Taxonomy (GTDB): domain Bacteria; phylum Gemmatimonadota; class Gemmatimonadetes; order Longimicrobiales; family Gaopeijiaceae; genus UBA2589. Next base: position 12,407 of record JAUIKL010000010.1, on the reverse strand, counting down.
CACGTGCTCGGGGCGCATCGGCGACACGGTCACCGCGGGCGGCGGCCCTACTTCGGCCACAGTCGCTCCGCACCCGAGACCCGCACGTACGCGGGCTCCCACACCGTCGGGTCCGATACGGGCGCATCCGAGGGTCGCCGGGCCCGGTACCCGATGAGCCCGTCGGCTACGTGCGTGTCCGCTCCCCCCTCGACGACCTCGAAGCCCGCCTCTTCGATCCGCTCTCGATGTTGTTCGGCTCCGTCACCGAGAAAGAGCGTCCCGGGCTCCACTCCGGACTCGAGCACGTCGGAGATCTCCCCTCCGTGTGGCGCCACGACTTCGTCGACGTGCTTCCCATCGATGGTCCAACAGCCTCCGTAGACCCGGTCGCTGCGAGCGTCGAAGAGGACGTAGCGGGGCGCTGCCGTCCGCGCCTCCGACCTGACGTGTCCGACGGGCATGGCCACAGCGGTAGCCGCGAGCGACGAGACCGCCCACAGCGGGCTACGCAGGGCGTGAACCAGTCCCTTGGCCGTGGCCGCCGCGACGCGAACACCTGTGAAGGAACCCGGCCCCTCCCCGACGACGATTCCTTCGATCTCTTCGCGATCGACCCCGGCCTCGTCCAGGACCTGTCGGATCGCGACGATCAGCCCGGACGCGTGGCCGGCCCTCCGTTCGAGCGAGACCCGGGCCAGGACCTCACCCCGGTGTCCGACGGCCACCGAGCCTCGCGACCCGGACGTATCGAACGCCAGCTCCATCAGCGGCTCCCGTCCGACGTCAGCTGTGCCGGGAAGGGCGGAAGGTCGGCGGGACGACCAGCCCGGTCGACCGCGACGTCCCGGAGCGTCGATTGCCCTTTCACAGGTCGCAGCTCGACGATCCAGTGGTCGGGCGGCATCGCATCCCCGGCCCGTTCCGGCCATTCGACGAGAACGATCTCGTCGCGGTGCCCCAGGCTGGCCCAGCCCAACTCCCACAGCTCGTCGGGCGACTCGAGGCGGTACAGGTCCAGGTGCACGACGCGGCGCCCGTTGGACGCCTCGTATTCGAAAAGGAGGTTGTACGACGGCGAAGGCATCGGATCGACAACGCCGGCCCCGACCCCGATCGCTCGCGCGAGTACGGACTTGCCGGCGCCGAGCGGGCCGACGAGTGCGATCGTCACCGGAGGCCTAACCTCTGCGCCGATCGTGCGCCCCCACACTTCGAGGCGGGCCTGATCGACCCTCATCCGACGTACAGGCCGTGGGCCGCGATCCGCTCCTCTACACAGGGCGGGACCAGCCCCGAGATCGACCTGCCGTCCCGCACGCGCTCTCGCACCTCACTGGACGAAACGTCGACCCGACGAATCGAGACCTCGACGTCGGGGAAGTGCGCGCCGCCCTCCCCTTCTCGCTCCATGACGATCACGGTCGCCAGGGCGCGAATACGACTCGGGTCCTTCCACCGATCGAAGGCCCGGTACTGATCACCACCGACGAGCAGGAAGAGCTTGTCCGTCGGATGCCGCTCGGCGAGAGCCTCCAGCGTGTCGACCGTGTACGAGAGTCCCGGGCGCTCCAATTCGAGGAGGTCGACGGTGAAACGATCGTGATCGCTCGTGGCACACTCGACCATCTCGGCACGAAGCGCGGCATCCGTCAGGGGGGCATCCGGCTTGTGCGGGGACCGCGCAGCGGGAATCCACAACACCTCGTCCAGCGCGAGGGCCTCGGCCGCATCTCCCACCACCTCGACGTGCCCGCGGTGAGGGGGATCGAACGTGCCTCCGAAGACCCCGACTCGACGGGGCTCGGGCGTCATCCTGTCGAGCCGGAGGGCTCGGATCGGATGGCTTCGGCAGCGTCGGAGTCGGGGTAGTCCCGGAGGAGCTGCTCCCGAGCCACGTCGGCCAGATCGTCGTACCCGATCGCCTGGTTCGAGTGGTAGATCCCGAGTAGCGCCTGTGGAGCGAACTCGGACTCGCTGTAGAGGGTCACGACGAACTCGTAGTACTTGATGGCCGAATCGTACATCCCGCGGCGGAAGTAGAAGTCCGCGTTGTTGTACTCCTTCTCCGCCAGGACGAGACGCAACCCGTTGGAGATCTCGGCCGCACGAACCGCCTGATCCCGACCGGCGAAGTCGACGATGGTGTTCCGACACGCTCCCATGGCTTCCTGCGTGTACCCTTGGTCACGCTGGGGGCGCGGGGCCAGCTCGGCGAGTGACCGGCAGATGCCGAGGGATGCCTCGGCCGAAGAGGCGTGACCGGCGTACCGATCGATGAAGCGCTGGTACTCCACCCGGGCGGTGAGGTGGTCCCCTTTCTCGAAGTACGAGTGCCCGAGCATCAGGCGCGCTTCCGGCAGACGATCCCAGTCCCCGTGGGCGATCACGATCCGGTCGAGAGCCTCGATCGCATCGTCGTACGAACCGTCCTGGAAGGCGGAGTCCGCCATCGCGAAGATCTGTTCGGGCGGAACACCCTGATAACGGGAGACCCCGCCTCCGCACGCCGTGAGAATCACGGCGGCCGTCAACGCCGCGGCAACGCCGGGGCTCCTGTCACGAATCGGTCGGAATGCCATGCCGGATGTACCCGAATGGTGCGGGAGGGTTCAGGAAGGTATGGGGTGACCGAGCGGTCACGAACCAGCCACGAAAGCTAACGGCAACGGCCGTCGCGCAGGTGCTCGAGGTCCCGTCCGAAACGGATCTCGTCGAAGCGGTCCTGGGCCCGATCGATCAGCGAGCCGGCCTGGTCGGCGTAGCGGACCTGGGAGAAGGCCTCCATCGCATCTGCACACCGCTGCAGATCGACGAGGATCTCTCCCTTCTCGAACCAGGCGGCCGCCTGGATGTTACGGGGTTCCCCCACCGCGATCGTTCGATCGACGAGGCGCAGCGACTGCTCCAACTCGGAGCGGGTCTCACGGGGATCGATCCCTGCGATCCGGGCCCGGACGTCCCGCGCCAGGTCGAACGCGCACGTTCCGATGTACCAGTCGACCTCCCCTCGCTCCCAGGGCCGCACCATCTCACGGAACCGTTCGAAGAAGACCAGCGCGTTCTCGCAGTCACCGATCTCGTCGTGGGCCACCCCCACCTCGAAGACGATCTCGGGCTGTGCGTCCCCGGTCGCCTCGGCCATGGCCTTCTGATAGAACGGCAGCGCGCGGCCGTACTCGCCCGAGGCGTAGTAGTGCCGAGCCAGGGGTAGAGCCATGGCCCCGATGCCGACCCCGGGACGGAGTTCCAACGCCGTCTCCACGGCCCTGGCCATGGAGAAACGGTCCTGCTCCTCGAACGAGGAGCGTGCCAACCACATCAGGTCGGATACCGCCTGGTCCGTGAGTTCCGGTGCCCGGGCGGCGGCGTCGACGTAGTAGTTGCCGGCGTCGTCCACACGGCCCATTCGGACGTACGTGTGGGCCACACGCGCGGCGATCGCTGGGTCGTCGACCCCCTGCCGGATCGCCAGTCGGTACTCCGCAATCGCCTCTTCGTAGTTACCGAGCGCGAACGACTCGTCGCCCCTGCGAACCGCATCCGAATCCGTCGCGCGCGGCGAACATCCGGTCGCGACCAGCGCGGCGGCAACGAGGGCGATCCTGGCGTAGTGGGTCATACGGTTCAACACGAGCAAGGATCGGGCCGTCCGACCCCGGGTCCGAGGGGTCAGTCCGACGAGTCTCCGGCCGTCGATGCATCGACCGAGGCCAGGTAGGCCCGGGCTCTCATGTCCCGTGGATCGTCCTTCAGGCATCTCTTCCACTCCTTCACCGCCCGCTCGTCGTCACCCAGCCGGTGCAAGACCACCCCGAGGCGGACGCGCGCGCCGACGAAGGACGGCCGAGACTCGAGGATCAGATCGAGCTCTTCCTTCGCCTGTTGCAACTCGCCCAACTCGATGAGCGTCTCCGCGAACTTGCTGCGGATGTCCATGAAGCGCGGCCGAATCTGCAGGGCAGCCCGGTAGTGCTCGATGGCGTCCGAAGGGTGGTTCGCGACGAGGTACAGGTCGCCCAATTTGGCGTGGGTCACCGCGATACGGTTGCCCACCTCCGACGGGAAGACACGCGAGTCCTTGCTGTCGAGCTCACCCGCCTTGCCGAAGGCCTCGCGCGCTTCCTCATGTCGACCGAGGTCGTTGAGGATGATCCCGCGGTTGAGGTGGGCTTCGGCGTAGGAAGAGTTGTGGTCGAGGGCCGCGTCGAAGTGGCTCAGGGCCTCCTCGAGCCGTCCGAGCATCGCGAGACAGAGTCCCGCCTTGTTCTGGACGTCCGCGAACTGGGGGTACTCCTCGAGAACCCCCTGGAACGTCTCGAGCGCCGACTCGAAGTCGTCCCGCTCCCAGGCGCTGACACCGCGCGCAACCGTCTGCCTTGCCTGCTTCTGATCTGATAGCATGCCGGAAAGCTTGGGCCTCGATCTCGCTTGGTAAAGGGTGCGATTCCGACGATCAGCGTACGATGCCCAGGTCCCGGAGTCGAACGACCAACTCCGAAACGACGTCATCCAACTCCCGGCCGACCGTTTCCAACCGCACCTCGGGTGCCGTCGGGGCCTCGTACGGACTCGAGATCCCGGTCATGTGCGCGATCTCGCCGCGCCGGGCTCGAGCGTACAAACCCTTCACATCCCGGCGCTCGCACTCTTCGAGCGGCGTGTCGACGAAGATCTCCACGAACCGGCCGTCGGGCACGAGCCCGCGAGCCCGGGCACGATCGGCCTCGAAGGGAGAGACGAAGGTGCACAACACCGTCGATCCCTGACGGAAGAAGAGCGAAGCCAACTCCCCGACGCGCCGGATGTTCTCGGTGCGATCGTCCGGGGTGAAGCCGAGGTCGCCGTTCAGGCCATGGCGCACCTGGTCCCCGTCGAGGAGCATGGTCTGACTCCCCTGCTCGAACAGTCGCCGCTCGAGCGCGCGGGCGATCGACGTCTTGCCCGAACCGGACAGGCCGGTGAACCAGAGGATGCTGGCGCGGTGCCCGTTGCGGGCCTCGCGCTCCGCCAGGTCGATGTTCCACGATTCCCAGACCACGTCCGGGGAGACCGGGCGCTCGTCGGACGGCTCGGACGGGAGGTCGTCCACGGTCCTGACGGGACCGCGGATCATACCGGCCGCCACCGTCGCATTCGTGTGCGGGTCGACGAGGATGAACGCGCCGGTCTCCCGGTTCAGCGCATATCGGTCGAAGAAGATCGGAGACGCCGTGGTCAGGTGGACCCGGCCGATGTCGTTCAGCTCGAAGGCGTCGACGTCGGTCCGATGGAGGGTGTCGACGTCGATGCGGTGGACGATCCGGGATACGAAGGCCCGGGTCTCGTTCGTGGTCTGCCGGAGCCAGTAGGAGGTGCCGGAGCGCATCGGCTCGTCGGTCGTCCAGCAGATCGTGGCGTCGATCTCCGTCCCTGCCGAGGGCAGGTTCATGGGCCGCACGATCATGTCGCCGCGGCTGATGTCCAACTCTTCGGTGGTCGTGAGCGAGACGGAGTCTCCTGCGGTCGCACGCTCCAACGATCCGTCGAGGGTGTCGATCGACGCGACCGTCGTACGCTGCCGGGACGGGAGGACGAGGATCTCCTCCCCAGGCCGGATCTCACCGGATGCCACCCGACCCGCGTACCCGCGGTAGTCCTGATCCGGGCGGATCACGTACTGAACCGGGAAACGGAAGTCGACCAGGTTACGGTGAGCGCCGACGTGCACGTGCTCCAGGTGGTGCAGTAGGGTCGGCCCCTGATACCACGGCATGTTCTGGCTCGGGTCGACGACGTTGTCCCCGAGCAGCGCAGAGATCGGGATGAAGGTGATGTCGTCGAAGGAGAGCTTCTGGGCGAAGTCGGTGAAGTCGGCCTCGATCTCCGAGTACCGCTCCTCCGACCAGTCGACCAGATCCATCTTGTTGACTGCGACCAGAATGTGCGGGATGCCCAGGAGCGACGAAATGAACCCGTGCCTCTTGGACTGCGTGAGAATTCCCTTTCGCGCATCCACCAGAATGATCGCCAGCTCGGCCGTCGACGCCCCTGTGACCATGTTCCGCGTGTACTGCACGTGGCCCGGCGTGTCGGCGATGATGAACTTGCGCCGAGGGGTCGCGAAGTACCGATACGCGACATCGATCGTGATGTTCTGCTCCCGCTCGGCCCGGAGTCCATCCGTGAGGAGCGCGAGGTTCACATACCCTTCGCCACGCCGGTTCGAAGCGTCTTCGACCGCCTCGAGCTGGTCTTCGAAGATCGACTTCGTGTCGTAGAGCAGTCGACCGATCAGGGTCGACTTTCCGTCGTCGACCGAACCGGCCGTAGAGAAGCGGAGGAGATCCATTAGAAGTACCCCTGCCGCTTGCGGTCTTCCATGGCGGCTTCCGAACGCTTGTCGTCGGACCGCCCACCTCGCTCGGTCTGACGCGCCGCAGCCACCTCGGCGATGATCTCCTCGACCGTCGAGGCCGTCGACTCGACCGCGCCGGTACAGGTCGCGTCCCCGATCGTGCGGAAGCGGATCATCCGCTCCTCCCACGCCTCACCGTCGAGCAGCTCGTTGAACTCCGAGTCCGCCAGAAGCACGCCGTCCCGCTCGACGACGTTGCGGCGGTGCGCGAAGTAGAGTTCCGGCATGGGAACGTCCTCGTCCGCGATGTACTGCCAGACGTCCATCTCGGTCCAGTTCGAGAGCGGGAAGGCCCGGAAGTGCTCACCGGGTCCACGGCGCCCGTTGAAGAGGTTCCACAGTTCGGGGCGTTGGTTCTTCGGGTCCCACTGACCGAAGCGGTCCCGGTGCGAGAAGAAGCGCTCCTTCGCCCGTGCCTTCTCCTCGTCACGACGCCCTCCCCCGAGCGCCACGTCCGCCTTCAGTTCGGCCAGGGTGTCCAGGAGCGTCGTCGTCTGGAGGCCGTTTCGACTCGGGTTCGGCCCCTCCTCCTCCTTCACCCGCCCCGCATCGATCGAGTCCTGCACCAGCCCCACGTGGAGATTGGCACCGATGTCCGCCACCAGCTCGTCCCTGAAAGCAATGGTCTCGGGGAAGTTGTGGCCCGTGTCGATGTGTACGAGCAGGAAGGGGATCGAGGCCGGATAGAACGCCTTCCTGGCCAGGTGGACCATGAGGATCGAGTCCTTGCCACCCGAGAAGAGGAGGACCGGCCGCTCGAACTGGGCGGCCACCTCGCGCATGAGGAAGACGGACTCGGACTCGAGCTCGCGTATGTGGGAATGCCGCAGGGTCATCGATTCATCCGGTAGAACTGGGGTTGTCCGGCCATGTAGGCGGATCAGATCGTGCGCGCCTTGGCGTCGTACTTGTCGAGTTGGGCCTGGAAGTACGGCAACGTTCGCTGGATGCCCTCGCGCAGCTGGATCTGGGGCTCCCAATCGAGGACATCTCTCGCAACCGAGATGTCGGGCTGCCGCACCTTCGGGTCGTCCTTCGGAAGTGGCAGGGTCTGGAGTTCCGACGAAGAGCGCGTTTCTTCCAACACGGTGTCGGCCAATTGTCGAATCGTGAACTCGTTCGGGTTGCCGATGTTGACGGGCTCGACCCGATCGGAGTGGAAGAGACGGAAGATCCCCTCGACCTCGTCTTTCACGTAGCAGAAGGAGCGCGTCTGGCTGCCGTCACCGTAGATGGTGAGCGGGTCACCGCGAAGCGCCTGGACGATAAAATTCGAGACGACCCGCCCGTCTCCCGGGCGCATCCTCGGACCGTACGTGTTGAAGATTCGGGCGATGCGGGCCTCGACACCGTGGTAGGTGTGGTACGCCATCGTGATGGCCTCGGCGAACCGTTTCGCCTCGTCGTACACGCCGCGCGGCCCGATCGGGTTCACGTTGCCCCAATACGTCTCGGGCTGGGGGTGCACCATCGGGTCCCCGTAGACCTCGGATGTCGATGCGAGGAGGAAGCGGGCTTCCTTCGCCAGCGCCAGGCCGAGAGCGTTGTGCGTGCCCAAGGAGCCGACCTTGAGCGTCTGGATCGGAAGCTCGAGGTAGTCGACCGGGCTGGCCGGGGACGCGAAGTGCAACACTCCGTCGATTTCATCGGGAACGAAGAGCGGCTGCGAGATGTCGTGCTCGATCAGCCGGAAACCGGCGAAGGTGTCGAGATAGGCCGCGTTGTCCCGTGAGCCCGTGATGAAGTTGTCGACGCCGATGACTTCGTAGTCGGCCTCGAGACACCGTTCGGCCAGGTGGCTGCCGAGAAAGCCCGCGGCCCCCGTGATGAGAACCCGCATCAGCCCTCTCGCTCGGGACCGACAGGCGAACGTCCGATCGACGCGTACTCGAAGCCGAAGTCCGCCATATCCTTCGGGTCGTACAGGTTGCGCCCGTCGAGGATGAACGGCGTGTTCATGCTCGCCCGCATCCGCCTGAAGTCCGGGCTGCGATAGGGGTGCCACTCCGTGTGAATGACGAGCGCATCGGCCCCGTCGAGCGCGTCGTAGTTCGTGTCGACGTATTCGATCCGATCCCCGAGGTGTACCCGCGCCTCCTGGGCGGCCACCGGGTCGTGGGCCACCACCCGAGCGCCGCGCTCGAGCACCCCCTCGATCGTCACCAGACTGGGAGCTTCGCGCATGTCGTCGGTGTTCGGCTTGAACGCCAGCCCCCACACCGCAACGGTCCGCCCTGAAAGGTCCTCCCCGTACCGGTCGACCAGGCGATCGAGCAGGGTTCGCTTCTGGGCGTAGTTCACGTCCTCCACGGCCTGCAGGATCGAAGCGTCCACGCCGTGGTCGGCCATCGTACGCACCAGGGCCTGAACGTCCTTCGGAAAACACGACCCCCCGTAGCCGACTCCCGGGAAAAGGAAGCTGGGTCCGATTCGCGAGTCGGAGCCTACGCCCTGTCGCACCGCGTCCACGTCCGCACCCGTCGCCTCGCACAGCCGGGCGATCGAGTTCATGAAACTGATCCGCGTCGCGAGCATCGCGTTGGCGGCGTACTTGGTGATCTCCGCGGCCGGTACGTCCATGACCATCACGGCGCGACCGGTCCGCACGAAGGGCGCGTACAGATCTCTCAGGACCTCGGCGGCGTACTCCGAGTCGACGCCCACGACGACCCGATCGGGTTTCATGAAGTCGTCGATCGCCGCGCCCTCTTTGAGGAACTCCGGGTTCGAGCAGACGTGGACCGGAAGATCGGTGTGAGCCTCGATCTCTTCACGCACGAGCCGCGCGGTCCCGACCGGCACCGTGCTCTTCGTGATGACGATCTTCTCGTCCTCCATCGACTCACCGATCGTCCGGGCGACGGCGAGCACGTGCTGGAGGTCGGCCGATCCGTCCTCGTCGGGCGGCGTCCCGACCGCGATGAAGATGATGTGCGATGCCTTCACCGCGGCCGCGACGTCCGAGGTGAAGCTGAGGCGACCCGTCGAGAGATTCCGTGCGATGTACGACTCGAGCCCCGGCTCGTAGATCGGTACGTCACCCGCGTTCAGACGGTCGATTTTCGACTGGTCGATGTCGGCACAAACGACGTCGTTTCCAGCCTCCGCCAGACACGCGCCGGCCACCAGGCCGACGTACCCCGAACCGATGACTCCGACTCTCATGGCGCTGGGATCACCTTGATTTACGTTGTGGGATCATCCTCGTTCGCATGAGGCCTAAGCTAGCGCTAAAACGGAGTCGAACCCATGGCCGTGATCTGGCCCGAAGGTGTCGATCGCATCCCCGCCGACCGATGGACTGGCGAGCCCCTGGAAGGCCTCGCACTGAACTACGACACCGTGGAGAATCACGGCTGGTACGCGAACCTGGATCACACCGTCGACCAACTCGCCGCCTTCGCGCGTCGGGGAGACCTGTTCGTCGACTACTCGGGCGGAACCGGGATCCTGGCCAAGCGCCTTCTCGATCGGCTCGGGGACAAGGAAGTGGGCATTCTCATCGTCGACTCGTCTCCGAAGTTTCTTCGACTCGCGCTCGAGAAATTCAAGAAGGACGAGCGGGTCGGCTTCCGCCGAATCCGTTATCTCAAGGAGGAGGGCCGCCTCCAGCGCCTCGACGAGGTCCTCGACCCGGCCCTTCGGGAGCGGGGCGCCGACGCCATCGTGTCGACGAACGCCATCCACCTCTACTATGGCCTCGAGGACACGGTGCGCTCATGGCGCGAGCTGCTCAGGCCGACCGGGCGTCTCTACATCCAGTCCGGCAACATCAGACACCCGGACATCCCGGACGACGAGTGGATCATCGACGAAACCGTCGAGGTCATTCATCAGGTCGCACTCGGGATCGTGGAAGAGGACGACCGCTTCGCGAAGTACCGCGCCGCCCTGGCGGACACCGAGTACCGGGACGCACACGACGCCCTTCGAAAGAAGTATTTCCTCCCCGTGCGTCCCCTCGAGTACTACCTCGATACCCTTCGCAAAGGCGACTTCGACGTCACCGCCGTAGAGCGGCGCCGGATCCCGGCCCGCGTCGAGGAGTGGTACGAATTCCTGAGCGTGTACCACGAAGGCGTGCTGGGCTGGGTCGGGGGTGCAGAGAAGATCGTGGGAGCCGAGCCGACCGACGAGGTCGTCACCGATCGGCTCCAGCTCATGCGTGAAGCCATGGAGCAGATCTTTCGAGGTGCCTTCGAGTTCGGCGCGTCGTGGAGCTACATCACCTGCGAGCCACGCGCGGACTGACGTCGGTCAGGACGCCGACTTCAACTCGAAGAGTTGATCGCGGAGGAGGGCCGCGCGCTCGAAATCCAACGCTTCGGCCGCCTCCTCCATCTCCTTCTCGAGGATCTTCACCAGTTCTTCGCGGTTGACCTCGTCGTTGTAGGAGTCGGCGCCCTCGGCAACGACAGCGGGCGCCGCCCGTGCATCGGCCACGCGGGTCGCGAACTCGATCTCTTCGATGCTCTTCTCGATCGTGACGGGCGTGATGCCGTGCTCCTCGTTGTGCGCGATCTGAATGGCCCGGCGACGGTTCGTCTCGTCGAGGCATTCCTGCATCGACCGGGTCACCCGATCCGCGTACATGATCGCCCGCCCCTCCGAGTTCCGCGCCGCCCGACCGACCGTCTGGATCAGCGATCGTGCGTTGCGAAGGAAGCCCTCCTTGTCAGCGTCCAGAATCGCGACCAGGGAGACCTCGGGGAGGTCGAGCCCCTCCCTGAGCAGGTTGATTCCGACCAGAACGTCGATCTTGCCCAGTCTCAGCTGCCGGAGGATCGCCATGCGCTCGATCGTATCGACTTCGGAGTGCATGTAGCGAACCCGTACGCCGACCGACTGTAGGTATTCGGAGAGGTCCTCGGCCATCCGCTTGGTCAGCGTCGTGACCAGGACTCGCTCCCTCCGACGCTCGCGTTCGCGGATCTCGGCCAGCAGGTCGTCGACCTGTCCCTTCACCGGCCTGACCGAAATGTCCGGATCCACCAACCCCGTTGGGCGGATGATCTGTTCGACGACCACACCCTTCGCCTGCTCGACCTCCCAGTCCCCCGGCGTCGCGGAGACGAACACCGCCTGAGGCACCACCGAGACCCATTCGTCGAACTTCAGTGGACGGTTGTCGAGGGCGGACGGCAGTCGGAAACCGTGTTCGATCAGGGTGAGTTTCCGAGACCGATCTCCGTTGTACATCCCGTTGATCTGGGGGATCGAGGCGTGGGACTCGTCGACCACGGTGAGGAAGTCACCGGGGAAGTAGTCGAGCAGGCAGGCGGGCCGATCACCGGTGCGCCGTCCCGAGGTGTATAGCGAGTAATTCTCGATGCCCGGGCAGGTCCCGATCTCGAGCATCATCTCGATGTCGAAGTGGGTGCGCTGCTCGAGCCGCTGAGCTTCGAGAAGCTTCCCATCGGCCCGGAAGGAGGCGAGTTGCTCTGCCAACTCCTCGCGAATGGACGGCACCATCGCCTTGATCGTCGATCTGCGGGTGACGTAGTGCGAAGCCGGGTAGATCGCCGTGCGGTCGAGCGTGGTGATCACCTCCCCGGTCAGCGGGTCGAAGCGGCTGATCCGTTCCACCTCGTCTCCCCACAACTCGACGCGCACGGCCTGCTCGTCGTACGCCGGGAAGATCTCGACCGTATCACCACGGACGCGGAAGGTGCCGCGCTCGAAGAGGTAGTCGTTGCGCTTGTATTGGATCGCGACGAGCCCCTTCAGGATCTCCTTCCTCGGGTGCTCCTCCCCCACCGACATGTGGAGCATCAGGCCCCGATAGTCGAGTGGGTTACCCAGACCGAAGATGCTCGAGACCGACGCGACGACGATCACGTCTTCGCGTTCCATCAGGGACGACGTCGCTCGCAGTCGAAGTCGCTCGATGTCCTCGTTGATCGAAGCGTCCTTCTCGATGTACGTGTCCGTCGCGGCTACGTAGGCCTCGGGCTGGTAGTAGTCGTAGTACGAGATGAAGTACTCGACCGCGTTGTTCGGAAAGAGCGCCTTCAGCTCTCCGTACAGCTGC
>JAUIKL010000143.1 GCA_030430625.1 Gemmatimonadota bacterium | reverse complement strand
GACCTCGACTACGTTGGGCGGCATCGAGCCCCGGATCGGATTCCCAGCCACGTGGTGAAGCAGGGTGGCTCCGTGGAAGTACCCGTCGTACGGGGACTCATCCGACGTCGAAGACGCCAGGACGAGAGTCGGGTCCGAATCGAGGAGCGCGGCCAAGCCGGTCAGGTCCCCCCGATCGACGAGCTCGACCGCCCCGGAAAATCGCGGATTCGATGGCGTGCTCATGGCACCATCGTGTCACACACGACGCCAAAGAGCCAGCCGGGCACAGGGCGCCGGCTGGCTGCATTCGATTCGCGTGTCCCTCCCGTCCTTCCGAACGGGAGGGAGCACGTCGATGCTACTTCTTCTTCCGCTTCTTGGGTTTGCGACCCTGATTCGGGTGCTCGAGATGCCGCCACGTCTCTCCACGTCTGAGCATGTAGATCGTGCTCGGGGAGACGCCGAGCTTCCGGGCCCACTCGGCTCCGGACTGCTTCCAGCGGTCCGCCTTCTCGTCCCAGTCGTCGAGGACCTTTTGAGCCTGCTTCGACGTGAGTTCGGAGTGCGGTGAGTTCTCGCCTCGGAGCCACACGTTCGAACCGTACCAACGGTCGACCCGCTGGATCGGCCCATCGACTTTGCGGCCCGTGTGGCCGAGGCAGTAGTGGCGCACCTGATCGACCGAGAAGTCGGGGTACATGCGCGCGATCTCCGCGTACAGATATCCGTCTTCGGCGAGCTTACGCCACTTGACGACAATAGCGTCGTCTGGTCTTGGCATGATGAGATTCCTTGGGGGAGGAAGTTTTTCGGCACCCCATATCCCTCCAGGACCCCAGTTGTTCCCCCCGAGTCACATCCCGTTCACAATGCCTCCCGAGGAGACCCCGCAGTTTACTCGGCAGGGCGCAGGCGATGCGCGAAGCGCTGCCTGAACTTGGCGACCTTCGGACCGACGACAGCGGCGCAATACGGCTGCCCACCATTTCGGCGGAAGTATTGGTCGTGGTAGTCCTCGGCCGGCCAGAAGCGGGTGAGTCCCACCATCTCCGTGACGATCGGATCGTCCCACGGCCCGTTCTCCGAAACCTCGGCCACGACCTCGCGCGCCGTACCCGCCTGCTCCTCGTCGTGGGTGTAGATCACGGACCGGTACTGGGTCCCGACGTCGTTGCCCTGACGGTTCAACGTCGTCGGATCGTGGATGCCGAAGAAGATCTCCAGGATCTCGGCGTACGAGATCACGTCGGGGTCGAAGTCGACCTGAACCACCTCGGCGTGCCCGGTGCTTCCGGAACACACCGCTTCGTACGTCGGGTCGGGCACATGCCCGCCGGCATACCCCGATTTCACCCGGGATACACCTTCGACCAACTCGTATACGGCTTCCAGGCACCAGAAGCAGCCGCCGCCGAGCGTCGCGGTCTCGATCGCCATCAGGATACCACCTTGGGTTCGGTTTTCTCAGGACGGTCCCAGGGCGTCCATTCGGTGCCCCGGACGTACTTCTGAATCCAACAGATCTACTTCGGGATCCCGGGCCACGAGGCCCGAGAGCGCGAGGAGCTGTGCAGGTGAGCGGCTACGCACGGCCAGCTCCAGAGCGTACGTTTCGGTGGGGCCACATCGTCACCCCTGCCCCGGACCGACACAAGGGGACATGGACACCGCACGATACGTCGTCGCCGTGCTCGTCGTGACCTGGCTTCCCCCCGCCCTGGTGTGGTGGCTCGTGGTCCACCCCTTCGTGGACTTCTGGCGTCGGATCGGCCCGCGCCCGACGCTCTGGTTCCTCGGAACCCTCACGACCGCCGCCATCGTCGGACTCACCCTCGTGCGCGGTCGACTCGTCGGGCCCGACCTCGGAACGCACCCGCCGGTTCTGGCGCTCGCGCTCGTCCTTTTCATCGCTTCGGCCGCGATCGCCCGCGTACGGCGCCGCCAGCTCACCATGCGGATCCTGGCCGGCGTACCGGAGCTGAGTGGCGACCCGTCCGAAAGCCAGCTCCTCGATCAGGGGTTGTACGCCCACATCCGGCATCCGCGATACGTAGAGATCGCACTGGGGACGCTGGCCTGGGCGGCCTTCTCGAACTTCGGCGGGGCGTGGGTCGTCGGCCTCATGACGATTCCCGCCATCCACCTGATCGTCATCCTCGAGGAGCGCGAGCTCGTCGACCGGTTCGGAGACGAGTACCGGGCCTACGCGAGACGGGTGCCCCGGTACGTGCCACGCCGTCGCTGATACTCGCCCTCGACCGAGCCGGCCCCGGCATCCAGCCGGTCAAAGGTGACGCGCGAACACTTCGAGAGCCCGGTCTACGTCCCCGTCGGAAATGTCCCGGTGCAGGACCGCGCGCATGCCGTGGCGGCCGTTCGGCAGTACGTGCACTCCGTCATCGTGGCAGCGGAGCGCGATCGCCCCCGCGTCTCCGGACACGCGGAAGCGGACGATGTTGGACTCCACCGAGGTCGGGTCGAGATCCACCCGTTCGAGTTCGGCGAGACCCTCGGCCAGGCGTCGAGCGCGCTCGATATCGCGCCCGAGGTCCGACCGATGGTGCTCGAGCGCATGGAGGGCGGCCGCCGCGATGATCCCGGCCTGCCGCATTCCCCCTCCGAACTGTTGCTTGAAGCGGCGCGCTCGACGGATGGCGTCTCGCGACCCGGCCAGCGCGGATCCGATGGGCGCCCCCAGCCCCTTGCTGAAGCACACGTTGACGGTGTCGAACGGCGCCGCGAAATCGGCCTCCGAAACACCCGATGCAGCCGTGGCATGCCAGAGCCGCGCGCCGTCCAGGTGGAGGAGCAGCCCCGCAGCGCGCCCGGCCCGGCAGATGTCCCGCAGCGCATCGAGCGGCCAGACCGAGCCGCCACCCGCGTTGTGGGTGTTCTCCAGACAGAGGAGTCGGCCCCGCGGCTGGAGTGTCGTCGGGTTGAACGGGTGGGGGTGTCGGAGAGCGCCCTCGAGGGTATCCGCCGAGAAGACGCCCCGTCGGCCCTCGAGAGGGCAGAGGGTCACCCCGCTCAGTGCCGCCGCACCACCGGCTTCGTTGTGGATGATGTGGGCGCCCTGCTCAAGGTAGACGAGGTCACCCGGCTCCGTGTGGATACGGAGCGCGATCTGGTTCGACATGCTCCCGGTCGGAACGAAGACCGCCTCCTCCTTACCGAGGAGCTCCGCTGTCCGCGCTTCCAGTGCGGCAACCGTCGGATCGTCTCCGTAGACGTCGTCACCGACCTCGGCCACGACCATGGCGGCCTTCATGGCGTCCGTCGGGCGGGTCACGGTGTCACTGCGAAGATCGATCATCGGTCTCCATCCTGTATGGCGGCGGAGCGAGCGCCCCCGGTGCACGGGCTACCGCGACGGCACACTCTCCTCGAAGCAGACCTCGGCCGCAACCCGTGGTCCCGGTCCCGGCCAGTCCGTATGGTGTGCGGATGAAGACCACGTTCGATCGACTCGTCAAAATCGCTCTCGGCGGCCTCCTCGTAGCGCTGCCGCTCACGTCGTGCACCGGCGATGCCCCGGGCGAAGAGGCCGGCACGGAGATCGTTCGGAGCCCGCTCCTGCGGCCCGACGACTTTGCGGAGAGGGCGCCGGACAGCTACCGCGTCTCCCTCGAGACGGACGCCGGCCCCGTGGTGATCCAGGTCCACCGGGCGTGGGCGCCGATCGGCGCGGACCGCTTCTACAACCTGGCTTCCGGCGGCTTCTACGACGACACGCGGATCTACCGCGTGCTCGAGAACTTCATGGCGCAGTGGGGACTCAACGGGAATCCGTACGTGAACCAGGCGTGGAAGACCGAGTTCCTCGTCGACGACCCGGTGACGCAGTCGAACACCCGGGGGCGCGTCGCCTTCGCCAAGGGAGGCCGCCACACGCGCACGACCGAGGTCTTCATCAGTTACAAGGACAACTCCGCACTCGACGGAGAGGGCTTCGCCCCCTTCGGCGAAGTCGTCGAGGGAATGGATGTCGTCGACCGTTTCTACGCGGCGTACGGTGACGGCCCGCCGCGCGGCGAAGGGCCGTACCAGGCGATGGCCGCGGCACGGGGCAACGAGTACTTCGACGAGGAGTTCCCCGAGCTGACTCGGATCCTCTCGGTCACGGTCACACCCGGAAGCTGACTACATACTTCCCGCGGCCATCTCCATCGTCCCCTCCGGCTGCGTCATCAGCGCGTTGAAGAGAAGTTTGTAGGTGCCGTGGGTCTGCGCGCGGTGCTGGACGCGGAAGCCGAGCATGAGGACCGTGCCCTCCCCCTTGTCGACGGCCACGACCGCAGCCTTGTCCGCGATCGTCTCCTCTCCGAGAAGCCAACCGGACTCGAGGATGTCCCGATGGGGGTACGTCACGAGGCGCCGGACGTTCGAGCTCTCCGCGCCCGACTGGGTCTCGTAGACCTGTCCGTTGGCCAGGAAGGCCGCGAGCGCCCGCCGCGGCATCCCCCAGGTGAACGGTGACGACGTGTCCACGTCGACGCGAAGGGTCGCGCCGGGTGCCCAGAAGTCGTTCCCCCAGACGCCATCGATCGCGTTGCGAACCGGTAGGTCCATCTCGGCGTGGACCAACTCACCGGCCTGGGACATCGTGACGAGTAGTCCACCGTTCTCCACGAACTGCTCCAGCGCGGCCACACCGGCGTCGCCGAAGCCACTTCGGTAGGCCGGGGGCGTCGCCTCGGCGTTGCCTCCGTCGACCATCATCCGGTGGGAGTCGTTCGGCAGCACGATCACGTCCCAGCGCTGGTGCAGGTCACCGCGCAGGATCTCGTCGTCGCGGATGGTGGTGTAGTCGAACGAGAAATCCTCGAGGAGGAGGCGAGTCCACCCCTCGTCCATGTTGCCCCCGTAGAAGCGCTGGAAGAGACCGATCCGCTGCGGGGTCAGGGGATAGGCCGCGCTGCCCGGGTCGGTCCCGAGGGCCGTGAGGTCGACGCCGGTCGCCTCGGCCACGTCCCGCACGAGCGCCATGTCGGCCCCTGGCCCGACGATGAAGTCGCCCTGGCTGAAGCCGTCGCCGTCCATCCGAGCCCGGCTCACCGGAGCGCCACCGGCCATCAACCGGTTGGCCGCCTCGAAGGCGTCGTTCAGGCGCCCGTCCATGACGAAGCCGGACGCACCGGCCGTGACCACGCCGGAGGGGTCGATCAGGTCGCGGACGATGGACAGATCCGCGACCACCGCCGAGCCGGCGGGGTGGACCTCGACGCCCATGAACTCGGAGATGTTGTCCGTCGTCATGTCGTACGGACGGATCGGGTTCCCCTCGCGGTCCCGTGTATAGTGGTTGTCCGGATAGTACGTCTTGCCGAGGAGCCAGCGGATGACACCGCGTTTGGGCTGCTCCATCGAGACCACGTAGGAGCCGGTATCGTAGACCCGACCTTCGTGCGTGAACTCACGGGTGGCGCGCTCCACCGTCACCCCCTGCAGGAGAAGCTTGTTCACCATCTTCTGCATGGTGAGGGGGTCGTGCTGCTCGGCGGGGATCACGAAGGCTCGGACGTCGCCCTCGGCTCCACGACGGGTCTGGCGGACGGCCTTGTTGTAGGCGTTCCGGAGCACCGTCTCCCGGTTCTTGGCGGCCAGTTCGAGTGGGGAGAAGGTCGCGACGACCTGCCGGTCGACGATGTCCCGCACATGCCACCATCCGCCCTCCCACACACTCGGGAAGGTCGTCTGCTCCTCGTACTCGGGGAACTGGCGCGAGCCGTTGAGCTGGTCGGGGTGCACGTAGAGCGGCGTCGCCAGTCGGGCGCTGGCCGACTCCGTCAGCATCCCGGCGATGTTGTGAAAGGGGGTGATCCAGTGGAAACCGAAGTGCCCCCAACCCGAGTAGATGGCGGCGCCGATGGCCCCCTCCAGCTCTTCCTCGTCCATCTTGTACGCCATCTGGGCCCCGTACCACGCCATCTCACGCCACACCAGCGGATCGGCATCGGGCCGGATCGGCTCGGCGTACGGCGGGAGGGAGATCCGGGCCGTGTACGCCCCCATCTGGTGGTGGTCGATGAACGCCTGCGGAATCCAGTCCCTGAAGAGGAGCGTGGCCACGTACTGGGACTCGACCGTGTTCTGCATGAACGCGTCACGGTTGTTGTCGTGCCCGATGTAGTGGTGGTACAGCTCCGGGAGGCCGGTCGCCTCGTACTCCGTTCCGACCCACTGATCGTACCAGTCCGTGACGATGTCGACGCCGTCCGGGTTCATCCCCGGAACCAGGATCGACACCGTCTCGTCGAGGATCTCCGTCATCACGTCGTCGTCGCGTGAGGCGAAGTGATACACGACCTCGGCGGCCGACTGACTCCCAGCGACTTCGGTCGAGTGGAGCGCGTACGCCTGGAGGAAAACGACCTTGCTCTCTTCGATCGCTCTTTCGATCTCGACCTGGGATCGCCCCCGCGGATCCTGAAGGATCGCGTTCATCCGCTGGATCTCGTCGAGGCGAGCCAGGTTCTCCGGGGACGACGCGTAGATGACGAGGAAGGGTCGACCGAGCGTCGACGTCCCCACGTTCTCCACGATCAGGCGATCACTGAGCGCGCCGAGCGTGTCGTAGTACGCCACGAGGCGATCCCATCCGGCCAGTTGGCGATCGGCCCCCATCTCGTGACCGAAGAACTCCTCGGGCGTCGGAATGTGCTGAGCCCGGAGCGGCCCGGCCGAGACGACGAGGACGGAAAGGACACCGAGGAAGGCGAAGGTGCGGAGTCGATTCGAGGTCATGGTCATCTCCGGGGGTACGTGCGCGGGCGAAAGCGTAGAGCCCGCGAACGGAGGCGACAAGTCACGGCGCCTATCCCGCTGGGAGCCACCCGAAGTGCAGAGCCACGCCGAGAGCGATGCACGCGACCGCGGCGGCGGCCGCGATCGAACGGGAGAAGCGGGTCGACAACGGCTCACCCGGAACCGCGGATCGCTCGATCACACGAGGACTGAAGAGGATCGGCCAGGTGGTCGCGATGGCGCCGAACACCACCGGAACTCCCGACGAAGCGACTGTGACAGCCACCAACGCGAAACCGAGCCAACTCCACCGGACGACCGTACGGGCGCGGGACGTTCGGACCTTCGCCCGACCGTTGCCGACGACGAGGGGGAGGAGGTGCGCCGAGGCACGCCACGCGAGCCCGAGTGAGAACAGACCCGTGATGACCATCGTGGTGCGCATCGGCATCCGGTTCGGAAACCGATCGACGATCACCATCCAGTCCCCGACTT
>JAUIKL010000142.1 GCA_030430625.1 Gemmatimonadota bacterium | reverse complement strand
GGCCCTCATCGGTCGGGGTCTCATGGACCGCATGGCCGAGATCGGTGTGCTCGAGGGCTCGGAAGAGGGAGGCGTCACCGAGGTACCCGATCCCGATACGATGGTCGAGAGGGTCCACCGAGTTCGCGGGGGGGCGCTCTTTGCGCTGGCCTTCGTGGCGCCGAAGGTGCTGGAGCGCGGGGCCACCGCGGAGTCGCTCGGGCGCGCGGAGATCGCGATCGCCCGTCTCGGAACCGCGTTCCAGATCGTCGACGATCTCACGGACTTCGAGTTCGACCTGCAACGGCGTTCGCACAACCTGCTGGTCTCTCAGATCGTCCACGGGGGTTCGGACGAGGAGCGGGCCGCTCTCGACCGACTCAGGGGCGGGACAGTGCCTCCGGAGGGCGTGGTCGAGGCCTCCTTCGCGGGGAGTGCCCGAGCGGTCCTCGACCGAGCGTACGAGGAGGCCAACGCCGCCTTCGCGGCGCTCTCGGAGCTGGGGCACTGGTTCGACCCGTCGCTGTCCGAGGATGTGGTTCGGGCCATCGTGGGGCTGGACGGCGTGGCGCGGATGGAGGCGCTCACCGCGGAGTAGGTGGCGCGAGCCGGGACGGGCACCGCCGTCTCGGAGGGCTCCAGAGGGACCTTCCCGGGGCCGATCATGGTCTATAGGAGGGGGTGGTGACCTCCCAGCAGGAGCCGAGGCCATGATCTTGCCGAACATCCGCGCATCCGTGGGTCGTCGCGAGGCGCTCCACCTCGCCCATCTCGTCGGGCGACACGACGCGGCGTCGCTCGCGTCCGTTCACCTCCAGTTGGAAGAGGGTGGGCTCGACGCTCTCCTGGACGACCCCCGTGTGCTCAACGCCGTGCTGTCGGAGCGGGACGTCCGAACGCGACCCGAGTTGGTCTTCTACGTCCTCGTCCGGCAGGCACTGCTCGAACGCGGGGTCGACGACGTCGCGGCGGCGGACTACGTCGCGTCGATGGTCGTGCAGTTCGGGTACGCGCGTCGAGCCTATCGAGTGTCCGAGGCCGAAGAGGCGGAGTACGGGTACCTGGTCGACCTCGTCGACCGGCTGTCCGAGGCGAGGGGGCAGGAGGCCTTCATGATTCGGGCGCACATGGGCAACTTCGCCCTCTGGCTGACGGGCCTCTTTCCCGACTTCCTCGAGGCCCGGGTTCGTCGCCGGGGAGCGCCGCCCGTCTCGTACTACGAGCGGATGGGAGCCACCGGGTACAGCATCGCGTCGTCCTCACCCGAGGCGGAGTCCCTGGGGCTCCGGGAGGTCCTGTCGTCGATGGCCGAGCACTTTGCCGGTGTGCGCTCCGCGCTCAACCGACTTGCCGATCGGCATCTGTGGCGGGGCGGGGGGAATCCCGTGGGGCGCCTGTTGCGCGAGGTCGGGTACGCCGCCGAGTAGTCTGCGGTCGACACGCTGGATACGCCCGAAACATCGGGTGATCCTGGCCATTGACACGCCGCTGGCGCCCGTCATCTTTCGGGGTGTTAGCACTCAGGTAGGCAGAGTGCTAGGAATCCTATCAGTTCAATCGAACCCACCCAGGAGGAAGGCCTCATGGCAAAGGGGAAAGCCGCGGTCGGCGCAGGGGTGAAACCGCTTGCGGACCGCGTCGTGGTCAAGCCGCTGGAGGAAGCCGAGCAGATGCGCGGTGGTCTCTACATCCCGGATACGGCAAAGGAAAAGCCGTCTCAGGGCGAGATCGTCGCGGTCGGTCCGGGGAAGCTGTCCGATGACGGCACGCGTCTGGAGCTCGACGTGTCCGTGGGTGACAAGGTTCTCTACGGCAAGTACAGCGGCACGGATGTCACGCTCGAGGGCGAGGAGTACCTCATCCTCCGCGAGACCGACATCCTCGCGATCGTTCCGTAGCCTCACACGCATTCGACAGGAGATCAACGAATCATGGCAGCCAAAGAGCTCGGATTCGACGTCGAGGCGCGTGCGCGCCTCAAGGCGGGAGTCGACAAGCTCGCTTCCGCTGTAAAAGTCACGCTCGGGCCGAAAGGCCGGAACGTGGTGCTCGACCGAAAGTTCGGATCCCCGACCGTCACCAAGGATGGTGTGTCCGTCGCGAAGGAGATCGAACTGGAAGACGCAGTAGAGAACATGGGCGCCCAGATGGTCAAGGAGGTCGCGACCAAGACCTCCGACATCGCCGGTGACGGCACGACGACCGCCACGGTGCTCGCTCAGGCCATCTTCGCCGAGGGCCTCAAGAACGTGACGGCCGGCACGAACCCGATGGGCATCCGCCGCGGGATCGATGCAGGCGTCGAGTTGGTCGTCGAGGAGCTCAGGAAGCTCTCGACGGACACGAAGGGCAAGACGGAGATCGCCCAGGTCGGTGCCATCTCGGCCAACAACAACGGCGAGATCGGTGAGCTGATTGCCGACGCGATGGAGAAGGTCGGTAAGGACGGCGTCATCACGGTCGAGGAGGCCCGCGGCCTCGAGACCACGCTCGACACCGTCGACGGCATGCAGTTCGATCGCGGCTACCTCTCCCCGTACTTCGTTACGGACCCGGAGCGGATGGAAGCGGTTCTCGAGGATCCGATGATCCTCATCCACGACAAGAAGGTCGGCTCGATGAAGGACCTTCTGCCGATCCTGGAGAAGGTCGCTCAGACGGGGCGTCCGCTCCTGATCGTGGCCGAGGACGTCGAGGGCGAGGCTCTCGCGACGCTCGTCGTCAACAAGCTGCGTGGTACGCTGAAGGTCGCGGCCGTGAAGGCTCCGGGCTTCGGTGATCGTCGCAAGGCCATGCTCCAGGACATCGCTGTCCTCACCGGTGGCCAGGTCATCTCCGAGGAAGTCGGCTTCAAGCTCGAGAACGCCGTGGCGTCCGATCTCGGTTCCGCGAAGCGGGTCGTGATCGACAAGGACAACACGACGGTGATCGACGGTGCGGGTGATGCCGACAAGATCAAGGGGCGGATCGAAGAGATCCGCGTCGCGATCGACAAGAGCAGCTCGGACTACGACCGTGAGAAGCTCCAGGAGCGTCTCGCGAAGCTGGCCGGTGGTGTGGCCGTCATCAACGTCGGCGCCGCTACCGAGACCGAGATGAAGGAGAAGAAGGCTCTCGTCGAGGACGCCCTGCACGCCACGCGCGCAGCGGTCGAAGAGGGCATCGTCCCGGGTGGTGGTGTTGCGCTGCTCCGGGCCCAGGCCAAGCTCGGCAAGCTCGAGCTGGACCGGGAAGACGAGCAGATCGGTGCCCAGATCCTCTTCCGGGCACTCGAGCACCCGATTCGCCAGATCGCGTCGAACGCGGGCGTCGAGGGGAGCATCGTCGTCGACAAGGTACGCAACGGGAAGGGCGCCTTCGGTTACAACGCCCAGACCGACGTGTACGAGGACATGGTCAAGGCCGGTGTCATCGACCCGACGAAGGTCGTGCGCTCCGCGCTTCAGAACGCGGCGTCGATCGCGGGTCTCCTCCTGACCACGGAAGCCGTCGTGGTCGAGAAGCCCGAGCCCGAAGGTGCGGGCGGCGGTATGCCGGACATGGGAGGCATGGGCGGCATGATGTAAGGGGATTTCCCCTGTCGCCTCGTCCTCTGCGGCGAGTCGAGCGGCCCGGTCGCCCCGTGGGGTGGCCGGGCCGCTCTGCGTTCGGGTAGGAACCGGTGCAGCCGGGTGCTCCGTTTCGCTCCTTTACGGGTCAAGTTTCGGCCGGGGTAGCCGACACTCTCCAGTACCCCTGTCGCCTCGATGAGTGATGCGATGAAACCGTCGGATTCGATCGAAGTCCTACTCATAGAAGACCACGGGAACGCCCGGGTCACGGAGGGAGCGCTTCGGCACTCCCTCCCGCAGTCGTATACCCGCGTCGCACCCGACGTCTTGAGTGGGATCGATCAGCTGCGACAGTCCGAACCCGATGTGATCATCCTGGATCTCTCGCAACGGGACGGGGAAGGGCTGGAGGAGCTCGAGCAGATCCTTCCAGTCGTATCCGGGGTTCCGATCATCGTGCAGAGTCGCCTCGACGACGAGCAGTTGGCCATGCGCGCGTTGAGTGCCGGTGCGCAGGACTACTTCGTGAAGGGGCAGTCCCCCGAGGCGCTCGGACGCTCGATTCGATACTCGGTCGAGAGGAGCCGTGTCCACCGCAACCTGACCCGCTCCGCCCACTACGACCCCCTGACGAACCTCACGAACCGGCCGCACTTCATGAGCCTGCTGGCGCACGCCGTGGGGCGTGCGCGACGCACCAAATCGTCGGTCGGTGTGATGTGTATCGATCTCGACCACTTCAAGAACGTCAACGACAGCCTGGGGCACGGTGTGGGCGATGTCGTGCTCGATCGGGTCGCCCAGCGGCTACAGACGTGTGTCCGCACCAGTGACGTAGTCGCCCGCTTCGGTGGAGACGAGTTCACCCTCATGGTCGAGGGCGTGCCGAACGCTCAGATGGCGCGCGTGGCGGAGAAGGTGCTCGACTCGGTGCGTCGTCCCATCATCGTCGAGGGCATGGAGATCGTCCTCACGGGGAGTGTCGGCATCGCGGCCTTTCCGACTGCGGGTGGGGACGCGAACGCTCTGCTGACCCATGCGGACACCGCCATGTACAGGGCCAAGGCGGCCGGCCGGAACAAGTACGAGTTCTACACCGAGCGGATGAACATCGAGGTGCGCAGAGCATTCGACCTCGAGATGCGCCTGCGCAAGGCGCTCCGGCGCAAGGAGTTCGGGCTCGTATATCAACCGATCGTCGACCAGTCGACGCAGCGGATTCGTTCGGTCGAAGCGCTGATCCGCTGGTACCCGGACGGACGACACAAACCGATCGCACCGGCCGAGTTTCTTCCCGTGCTCGAGCGGACGGGGCTGGTTCGCGAAGTCGGTGAATGGGGGCTTCAGGAGGCGTGCAACCAGTGCGTCGAATGGCAGGGTACTCTGGACCCCGAGTTGCGCATCGGGGTCAACGTGTCCCCCGTCCAGTTGGCGACACCGGGCTTTGCGAACCGCGTGGAGTCGATCCTGGCCGCGACCGGCCTCGAACCGAGTTCTCTCCTCATCGAGATCACCGAGCAGGTGCTGCTCAAGGACTCGGACGCCAACATCGGCACCCTCAACGCCCTCCGTGCGCTGGGCGTCGGCGTGGCGATCGACGACTTCGGTTCAGGCTACTCCTCGCTCAGCTATCTGACGGCCTTTCCCTTCGACACCGTGAAGATCGACCGATCGTTCGTGGCCAAGGTCACCGCGGCACCGGAGGATGCACTCCTTGCTGCCGGGATTCTCGGCATCGCCCGGAGTCTCGGACGCAACACGATCGCGGAGGGCGTCGAGACGGTCGATCAGCTCGAGTTCCTCAGGCAACACCCGTGCGACGAGATCCAGGGCTACTACTTCAGTCGGCCCTTGACGGTATCGGCGTTCGAGGACTTCCACCGCCGGGGTCTACCGGGCTACTCCGGACGCGGACCCGCCCAGCCGGCCGTGACCGACGAGGCCGAGAACTCCTCCGGGACGGCTCTGCACTAGATCCGACCCACGCGCCTGCCGATCACCGTCGACCCGGACGGTACGTCTCCTCCGCGTTCGCCTCGATGTCCTCCGGGTAGTAGTGCACCGGTCGAAGCGTTCCGGTCGCGTACAGCTCGGCCTGGTCGTCGAAGTGGGGTGAAGCCGGGTCACCGCTCTCTCCTCCGGCCGTGACCGCGAGGGCTCGGACCCTGTCCCCGAACTCGACGACCGCCACGAAGCTGTTCCCGCTGGTCCCGTAACGCCGAACCGTCCCCGGGTACGTCCGCGCCCCGAAGGAGGCGAGCGAACCCCACCGCCCGGAGTGGAAGCCCACCGGGATGCTCGGTGCATCGTCGTCGAACGGCTGCACGATGTCCCCGTTGATGCGCTGGAATCGGTTGATCTCGCCCCACGGAGTCCGCCAGTCCCCGAAGTCCTCCTGCAGCCGGTCGAGCGCCGCGACGAGGGATTCCAGCTGTTGCTGGGGGGTGGCCCGCTCGGCCGCGTAGTCGTTCGGGCTCACACCCGCGTCGCGGGCCGCCTGACCGACCCGCTGCAACACGTCTTCGGCCCAGTAGGTCGCGACGCTCGTTGCGATCGATTCCTCGCCCCAGCGGATGTCCCACGCTCGAAGCATCTCGACCGCCTCCTGGACGCGCTCGTCCGGCGAGCCGACCCGGTCGTATGCGGCGACCAGCGCGGGGACGAGCGGTTCGAAGCCCGGCATCTGCGTGCTGTACGCGGCGTCGATCAGCGTCTCGAGGGTGAAGTCGGTCTTCTCTCCCAGAACCCTCATGGCGTGGATGCCACGGGCGTTCTCGCCACTGCGCTGGAAGTACCTCGGGTACTCGGCTTCCACGGGGCTGTCGGGACCCGCCGCGCTGTACGGCCAGTTGTTCGTGTTCTGGATCCAGCCGACGGGCGGGTTGAAGACGTTGGGGGTCTCGTCGATCGAATGGGGCTCGCCCCAATCGGTGGCCGTCGTGCTTCCGTCGACCGGTTCGGTCCACACGTAGGAGTCGTCTCGCTCGGGGACGAAGTTGGAGTGCCAGTACGCGATGTTGCCCTCGGAATCGGCGTAGACCGTGTTGTTCGACGAGTTGGTGTGCATCTCCATGTTCTGACGGTAGTCGCTCAGATTCCGGGCCTTCGTGCGGCCGTACGACTGCATCAGGGCCGACAGGGGCTCCTCCATCAGTGCCGTGGCCACCCACTGGCCATCGATCGTGCGAACGACCGGGCCGTGGTGCGTCCGATAGACGGTGAACGTACGCTCGGCCATCCCGGTGTCCGTCCGATAGCGGATCGTGACTTCCCTCGTCTCCATCGGGACATCGGCTCCGTCGTACCGGTACGTGACCGCATCCCCGTCGACCGACGGCGTGACGAGGAATTCGTCGATGTTGTCGACGCCGCTGGACGTGTGCATCCAACCGGCGTCCTCGTTGAACCCCTGATAGACGAAGAACTGTCCCCAGGTGACCGCGCCGTACGCGTCGAGTCCCTCGTCGCTCGACATGTGGAGTTCGGAGCGGAAGAAGAACGACGTGTGGGGGTTGATGAGCAGCATCGCGTTACCGGTCGCCGTGTTCGACGGGGCGATCGCGAAGCCGTTCGACCCCTCCGGTTCGGTCATGTCGACCAGCGGCGGCTCCACGACGATCTCACGTGCGGCAAAGAGGGTCGGGTCGAGCGGGGTGGGGGAGCTCGCAGCCGCCAGGCCCTCCGGGAGCGCATCGTAGAACGCTTCGAGCTGACCGAGATTCACGCGCTCGATATCGCCCCCGATGCTCCCTTCGCTGAAGGTCAGT